>JBEKIU010000360.1:0-5860 GCA_050011635.1 Acidimicrobiales bacterium | reverse complement strand
TCGCGCGCCATGTTCGCGGCATTCGATGCGGCCTGCTGGGCGGCAAAGGGTGTGCCTTTGCGCGATCCCCGGAAGCCGAGCGAACCCGAACTCTTCCACGACAGAACGTTGCCGTTCATGTCGGTGACGGTCACGATCGTGTTATTGAAGGATGCCTGCACGTAGCACAGGCCATGCGGCACGTGCTTGCGCTCCTTCTTCTTGAAGGTTTTCTTCTTACCTTTTTTGTCCGGCGCGGCTGCTGCGCCGCCTGCTGCTGCTGGTTTTGCCATAGTTAGCCTTTAGCTCTTAGCCTTTAGCCATTAGCTTGAACCTGCCGCGGTGTAGCTAACGGCTAAGAGCTAACAGCTAAAAGCTGGTTCTTACGTCTTCGACGTCGCCTTCTTCTTCTGCGCGACCGTTCCTTTGCGCGGACCTTTGCGGGTACGGGCGTTGGTGTGCGTGCGCTGGCCGCGGACCGGCAGGTTGCGGCGGTGACGGAATCCGCGATAGGAACCGATTTCGATGAGCCGCTTGATGTTCATCGAAACTTCCTTGCGCAGATCGCCTTCCACTAAGCCTTCGGCCTCAATGACCGTGCGGATGCGGTTGACCTCTTCTTCGCTCAGGTCCTGCACCTTCTTCAGGGGCTCGACCTTGGCCTCATCGAGGATGCGGCTGGCGCGCGGATGACCGATGCCATAAATGTAGGTCAGCGCGATGTTGATGTGCTTCTGGCGCGGAAGATCGACGCCTGCGATACGTGCCATTGTTTTCCTGTTCCTCTGCCGGCTTCCGTTGGCTGCTAGCTTCTAGCTACTAGCTTCTAGCTGGGTGCCCCATGTCTCGCGTATTTTGCGAGACGTCGGATTCTCAGCCGCCTTAGCCCTGGCGCTGTTTGTGTTTCGAGTTGACGCAAATCACCCGCACCACACCCTTGCGGTGGATGACCTTGCACTTATCGCAAATTTTCTTTACCGATGCTCGTACTTTCATAACCCAGCTTTCAGCTGTCAGCTCTTAGCCGTCAGCTAACCAAAAATCACTTGTAGCGGTACACAATCCGTCCCCGATTCAGGTCGTACGGCGAAAGTTCAACCGCAACCTTGTCCCCCGGAAGAATGCGGATAAAGTTCTTGCGCATCTTGCCGGAAACGTGCGCCAGCACCTGGTGTTTGTTTTCCAGTTCCACCTTGAACATGGCGTTGGGCAGCGGTTCCAGAACCACCGCCATCACTTCAATCGCGTCTTCTTTGCTCATTCGCTCCTAGCGGCTCTTGGCTTTTGGCTCCCGGCTTTTAGCTAAGAGCCAAAAGCCAAAGGCCAAGAGCGGTTTTACTGCGTCAAAATCACCGGACCGTCTTTGGTCACTGCCACGCAATGTTCAAAGTGCGCGCTGAAACTGCCGTCCACGGTCACTGCCGTCCACTTGTCGCCCAGCACTCGCGTCTCCGGCTTGCCGTAGTTCACCATCGGCTCGATCGCGATCACCATGCCCTCGCGCAATTTTGCGCCGTGGCCGCGCGCGCCGAAGTTTGGAACCTGCGGCTCCTCGTGCAACTTCGTGCCGATGCCGTGTCCGACAAACTCACGCACCACACTGAATCCCGCGGCCTCCACATGCTCCTGCACCGCCGCGCCCACATCGCCCACCGAGTTGCCGATCCGCGCCTGCTCAATCCCGCGGTAGAGCGACGCTTCGGTAACTTCGAGCAACTTCTGCAACTCCGGCTTCACGGCTTTTCCAACCGGAACCGTGATCGCCGAATCGCCATAGTAGCCGTCCAGCACCACACCGCTGTCGATCGAAACGATGTCGCCTTCCTTCAGCACCCGTTTTTCTGACGGGATGCCGTGCACAATCTCTTCGTTCACCGACGTGCACAGCACGCAGGGATAATCGTAATATCCCTTGAACGCCGGCTTGGCCCCGAGTTCCACAATCTTCTTCTCGGCGGCCCGCTCCAGGTCCATGGTCGATACGCCCGGCGCCACCAGCGTTCGGACATGGTCGAGAACCTGGCGAACAATGCGGCCGCTTTGTCGCATCTTCTCAATCTCCGCCGATGATTTACAGACAATCGCCATGCTTCGTTCTTGATTCGTTCCTGCCGGGCGCCTAACTTCAGTTCTTAGCCCCAGCTCTTAACCCTAGTTAACTCTTCCGTGCAGGTCCTAAGCGTGGTGATCTTCCAAGATCTTGAAGATCTGTTCCGTGACGTCGTCCATCGGCAGATCGCCGTTGATCGAAATCAAGCGCCCGGTGCGCTGGTAGTAGTCCGATACCGGACGCGTCTGCTCCTGGTATGCCGTGAGTCGGGGCTGAAGTACTTCCAACCGGTCGTCATTGCGGGTCACCAGCTTCGTCCCGTGACTTTCGTCGCAGACTTCATCCACGCGGGGCGGCTGGAGGTGGACGTTATAGATCCGTCCACAGGTAGGACAAGAACGTCGTCCAGTAATTCGGAGCAACAATTGATTATAGTCCACGTCCAGGCGGATCACAATTGGCCAGGCCCGCGTGGGGCGCGAATTGTCAAAGAGCTCATGTTCCAGCAGCGCATCGAGCCAACCGGCCTGGGCCGCAGTCCGGGGAAACCCGTCGAGTATGTAACCGCGCTTGCAGTCTGGCAGCAGCAACCGCTCCCGCACCATGACACAAACCAGATCGTCGGAGACTAACTGTCCCCGCGCCATCACCGCCTTGGCGACAATGCCGAGTTCCGTTCCCAGAGCAACATTTTCCCGCAACAGGTCACCCGTGGACACCTGGGGAATCCCGTAGCGTTCCATGATGCGCTTGGCCTGAGTGCCCTTACCGGCACCCGGTGGTCCGAGCAGCACCACAGGACCCACTTCACGCGAGGTTTCCTGCGCCATCGGCTTGGCCAAAGCCTCCCGATCCCAATCTCCCCGGCATCACGGCCGAGGTGCAGCAAAGGTGCAGCAACCCCACAATTGCAAAATCCGGCTTGCCAACCACCTGGCTTCCCATAACCAGGTTTCTCATTACCTGGTTTTCGATCACCAGGTGCGCCGTCCGCGAATGCGTCCGCTGCGCGGCGTAAATCCATCATAGTGGCGCATGATCAACTGCGCCTCGATCTGCTGTACGGTATCCATGGCGACGCCCACCACGATCAGTAGCGACGTGCCACCGAAATAGAAAGTCACACCCAAACCGTTGGTCATCCAGTTCGGCAATCCTTCAAACAATCGGCCCAGTGCGCCGGGAAGATGGTTGAGGTGAATGCCGGTAATCATCCATTCCGGAATGAACGAAATCAGAATCAGGTAGCCCGCACCCACCAGCGTAATGCGCGTCAGCACTTCATTGATAAAGTCGGCGGTACGCTTTCCCGGACGAATGCCAGGAATAAATCCGCCGTACTTGCGCATATTGTCGGCGACTTCGCTGGGGTTGAAAACGATGGAAACGTAAAAGTAAGCGAAGAAAATAATGCCGACCGCGTACAGCAGCGTGTAAAGCGGCTCGCCGAATCCCAGCATGCGAAATAGATCGCCGAAATAACGGTTGTTGCGCAACCCGTACCCGATCGTCTGCGGCAGTGTCAGGATCGACGACGCAAAAATCACCGGCATCACACCGCCCGCGTTCACTCGCAGCGGCAAGTGGGTCGACTGCCCACCCATCACCTTGCGTCCTACTACACGCTTGGCATACTGCACCGGAATTCGCCGCTCGCTGCGTTCCACCCAGACAATGAACGCCACCACCGCGATCATGAATACCAGCAAAAATGCCATCAGCGGGAACGTCGCCGCGCCCCAGGCCGCGTTCCTGGCCTTCTCGATCAAGTCCACCACGCCGCGCGGCAGCCCCACCACAATGCCAGCAAAAATCAGCAGCGACATTCCGTTGCCCACGCCGCGGTCGGTAATCTGCTCGCCCAGCCACATGATGAACGCGCTGCCCGTGGTCAGCGTCAGCATGGTCATGAACCGGAACTTCCACCCAGGATCCAGTGCGAAGCCGCCCTTTTCCAGACCAACCGCGATGCCGAACGACTGCACCGAACTCAGAATCACCGTGATGTAACGCGTCCACTGCGTGATTTTCTTGCGCCCCAGTTCGCCTTCTTTCTGCAGTTTAGCCAGCGGCTCATACACCACCGTCAGCAACTGCAGAATGATCGACGCCGTGATGTACGGCATGATGCCAAGGGCAAAAATCGTCATGCGGCGCAATTGGCCGCCCGAAAACAGGTCCACAAAACCCAGCAGCGATCCGCTGGTCCCGCTCGAAGTGAAGAAACTTTCCAGCTTGGCCGTATCGATTCCCGGCGTCGGCAAGTGCCCGCCCAACCGGTACACGAACAGCATCGCCAGAGTAAACAGGATGCGTTTGCGCAGATCCGGAATCCGGAAGATATTCGCCAGTTTGTCGAACATTTACTTCCCCGCCTTCACGACCGGCTTTACCGCCTTTACTTCGATGACCTCAACCTTGCCGCCCGCCTTGGTGATCTTCTCCTGCGCTGCCTTGGAGAATTTGTGCGCATGCACCGTCAGCGCGATCGTCAGCTCGCCATCGCCCAGAATCTTTACCGGATGCTTGGTCTTGATGACTCCCGCCTTGCGCAGCACCTCGGGAGTGATGGGGTCGCCGTGAAACGACTCGCCCATTTCCACCAGGCGATCCAGGCTGACGATGTTGAATTCCTTGCGGAAAATATTGGTGAAGCCGCGCTTGGGCATGCGCCGGTGCAGCGGCATCTGGCCGCCTTCAAACCCGCGGATCATGCGCGAACCGGTGCGCGAACGCTGCCCCTTGTGGCCCCGGGTGGACGTCTTGCCCATGCCCGAACCCATGCCGCGGCCTACGCGCTTGCGATTTTCCGTCGCCTTCTTCGGTGCTCGTATATTCGATAAATTCATAAGTAAGCTTTCAGCTTTCAACTCTCAGCCATCAGCTTTCAGCCATCAGCCAGAGCGTTTTGTGCTGACGGCTGATAGCTGAAAGCTGATAGCGTTTTTACAAAACCTCTACCATGTGCGGCACTTTCGCCACCATGCCGCGAATCGCCGCATTGTCCGGACGCTCGATCACCTGGTTCAGCCGGGTAAATCCCAGCCCTTTGATCACCAGCTTCTGCTTCACCGGAGCACAAATGGCGGAACGCACCCACTTCAGTTGAATCTTCCCGCCGCCCGAATTCGTTTTCTTCGCCGTCATTTTCCGTAACCTCGTCCACCGGTTTTGGGTGGCGCAGCGCTTTCAGCGCTGCGATCAAAACTTCTCTACTTGAGGGCTTTAGCCCCAGAGGCGCCTACAACTCCTGCATCGTCTTGCCGCGCATCGCCGCCACGCCTTCGCGCGTCTTCAACTGCTTCAGCGCGTCGAACGTTGCCTTGATCACGTTATGCGGGTTGGTCGTGCCAATCGACTTCGTCAGCACGTTCTGTATCCCCACCGACGTCATCACCGCCCGCACCGCCCCGCCAGCAATCACGCCCGTGCCTTCCGGAGCCGGCTTCAGCAGCACCTTGCCCGAACCGTACTTGCCCAGAACAAGGTGCGCGATGCTAGTCTGCGTCAAGTTCACCTTGATCAGGTTCTTCTTGGCCGACTCAATGGCCTTGCGGATAGCCTGCGGAACTTCCTTGGCCTTCCCCGCGCCATGTCCCACCACTCCGGCCGAAGGATCGCCCACCACCACCAGCGCGGCAAACGAAAGATTCTTGCCGCCCTTGACGACTTTCGTCACGCGGTTGATGGCGACAACCTGGTCCTTCAACTGAAACGAATTTGCATCCAGCTTCTTGATGATTGTTGGCATTTATAAACCTGGCCTTTGGCTGTTGGCCCTTGGCTTAAAGCTCTAGCTAACAGCCAAGAGCCAAAAGCCAAAAGCGGTTT
>JBEKIU010000359.1:0-2503 GCA_050011635.1 Acidimicrobiales bacterium | reverse complement strand
CCCGCCGGTCCAGGAGCCCAAAGCGTTTCCGAGGTTCACTGCTGCGACGGGCGCCCCGGATGCGATCGCTCCGGCCGCCACCGCGGAACGCATCACGCGGCGCTGGTAGCCCGGCGCAGCGGCGAAGCCGAACATCCCCATGAGGATTATTGCGACGGCCGCGCCGATCTTCGAGCTGGCGACCAGTCCGAATGCCACCTGCACGATCAGCAGACCCAGGAGGGCTGCCGCCAGGGTTGCGTCCAGCGCTCGGTCGGCCAGGCGGCCGCCCAGTGCGTTGCCGATGACCAGCCCGACGCCGAAGAGCAAGAGCAGCCAGGGCACTGTGCTGCTGGCATAGCCAGTGACTCTGGTCAGGGTGAACGCGAGGTAGGTGAATATGCCGAACATGCCGCCGAAGCCGAGGGTCGCGACCGCCATCGAAAGCAGGGCCTGCCGGTTCAGCAGCTGCCGCAGATCGGCGAGCGAGCGTGTCGGGGCGGGGGCGACTTGAGGAACAAGCACGATGATGGCCAGCATCGCGGCAACGGCGAGAGCCACGATGACGCCGAATGTGACCCGCCAGCCGAAATGCTGCCCGACCAAGGTGCCGAGCGGAACGCCCAGAACGTTGGCGAGTGTCAGTCCGGTCAGCATGACCGCGATCGCGCGTCCCTTTCGGCTCTCCTCGACCAGGCTGACGGCGACGACTACGCCGATGCCGAAGTAGGCCCCGTGGGCGGTCCCGGCAATGACCCGCGCGATGAGCACAATCCCGAAGTCCGGTCCAAGAGCGCACAAGAGGTTCGCGCCCGCGAAAACGGCGACAAGCCAGATCAAGGCTGTCTTAGGCCGGATTCGGCTCAGCGCCGTCGTCACGACGAGAGCGCCCACGATGACGCCGATGGCATACGTCGTCACGAGGAGGCCTGCCGTGCCGCCGCTGACCGACAGGTCACGGGAGATGCTCGGGAGCAGGCCGGCGATGACGAACTCAGCCAGACCGAGCGCGAAGCTGGCCAGTGCCAGGGCAACCAGCCCGGCGGGCGTCCGCGCGGCCCGGGGGCTCCCTGCCGCCCGTCCGGTCACAGGCCACCGTTTCCGAGGGGCGAGCCGATGTGGCCGGGCACGCCGGCGATGAATAGGCGCATGCGAATCCTCCGGTTGGGGAAAGGGGGACTTCCATCGGTCATCGCGGCCAGGCAGCGCTATCAGTTACTGACATGAGTGCCGAACCGGCGAGGGTGCTGGATCAGCCGAGCGTGTTGATGCCGAGCCAGAAGTTGCTTTCCTTGACGGCTTTGCCGACACCGGGGGCGACCATCAGCAGGCCGGCTCCCTCGAGCCAGTGCGCCATCTTCAGGCCGCCGACGTCCAGCGGGCGGAAGGCGAGGCTCTCGATAAACGACGACAGGCGCGCCTTGGCCCCGGCGTCGTCGCCCGCGAAGAACACGTCAAGCGGACGGCCCCCGGCCTGGTCTGCGGCCAGGACGTGGCCCAAGATCGTGTTGAACGCCTTGACGACGTGTGCGCCCGCGGGGGCGGCCTTCGCGATCTCCTGCGCCCCGGAACTGCCGGCCGGGGTGACGAGCCCGGTGAAGGCCGGGTCGAAGGGGTTGGAGATGTCGACGATGACCTTGCCGGTCAGTGCGTCCCCGTACTGGGCGACGACCAGTGCTTCGCTGGCGTACGGCAGGGCGAGGATGACGATTTCGCCGGCCGGGGCACTGCCGAACGTTCCCGCCGTGGCGCCGCCGCCGAGCGCACGGGCCAGGGCGGCCGCCTTGGCCGCGTCACGCCCGATGACCTCCACGGTGTTGCCGCCCGCGAGCGCGCGGGCGGCAAGGATACGGGCCATGGTTCCCGCGCCGATGATGCTGATGCTGTTCATGATGCGTACCTACTTTCCGGATGTGCTGAAGGAGCTTTGAGAGCAGCCGTCCAGGGTCTCAGGGCTTCCCGCCGTCTACGGCCAGTGTGGAACCGGTGACGTAGGACGCGTCCGCTGAGGCCAGGAAGGCAACCGCCGCTGCTATCTCTTCTGGTTCGGCCAGTCGGCCCACGGCGGAGAATAGCCACGGCAGCTGTTCCGGCGGCAGGTCCCGCAGCTCGGGGTGAGCGTATTTTGGCAGGTTCTTTGCGGCCATCGCCGTGTTCGTGCCGCCCGCCGCGATGGCGTTGATCGCGATGCCGCGCCCAGCCAGCTCCGGGGCCAGGTTTCGGACCATCGCGGAGACGGCCGCCTTGCTCGCGGCGTAGAGGGTGTGCTCATACACCGCCATGCTCGCGCTGACCGAGGATGTCAGCACGATCCGCGCGCCGCGCTCCATCCGGGCCACGGCTGCCTGCGTGATGAACAGCTGGCCTCCCACGTTGATGCCGAACACTCTCTCGTAGTCCGCCACGGTGATCTTCTCCAGCGGCCCGAAGTACTCCACCCCGGCGTTGCTGACCAGGATGTCCAGTCCGCCGAGCCCGTCGGCGGCCTCGTCCACGGCGCGCCGCGCCTGCTCCGGGTCGCTGA
>JBEKIU010000358.1:0-2810 GCA_050011635.1 Acidimicrobiales bacterium | reverse complement strand
GTGATGTCCTGCGCCATGCCGCCGGTGTAGCGCTTCCACTGCCGGAAGTTGCGGAAGATGCGGTTATAGGCAACCTTGGTGCCGTCCGCGGAGAATGACAGCAAGCCGCCCTCATCCATGGGCATGGGTTGCGGCAGACCTCCGTTCACGCTGACAGTGTAGGGGCGCTTGGTCCAGCCATTGGAAGAATCGCGCCGCGAAAGGAAGACGATGCTCTTGCCGTCCTGAGTCCAGCCAATCACCTGGTTAAGCACGCCCATGCGGTCGGTGAGGGGTTGTGCCTGTCCTTGGTAGAACGTCAGTTGCTTCGGTTGGCCGCCCTCGGATGGCATTACATACACGTTGAAGTTGCCATCGTACTGTCCGGTAAACGCCAGCCACTTTCCATCCGGCGAAAACTTCGGAAACAGCTCCCGCCCCGGACTCGAAGTGATGCGGTGTGCCGCGCCGCCCGCGCTTGACGCCAACCAGAGATCGCCCCCGTATACGAATGCAATTTTGTCTTTATAGATATCGGGAAAAAGGAGCAGGCGTCCTTCTTGCGCTTCCGTAATGCCTGCCGCGCCGATCACACACGCGACAACCGAGCAGGTCACAAGAGACGCGAAAAATCTTCGGATAGAAATCATTTAGTCATCCTCGTGGGGACATTTTTTGCGAGAATTCGCCGCAGAAAGGAACCATCTCGACAAGCGGGATTGTATCAGCTTATAAGCCGCTGTTTCGAAGCTAATCGTGTTTACGGGCTTTTCGCGGCGTCCGCCGTACGCACTGTTTCCTGGCAGGCGCCGGCGGCGGTTAACACTTTGTCAAACGCTGTATCTGTCCTAAGTTTTGCCAGCAAAGGATCGGAAAGCAGATTTTCGTGGGCGCAATAATTCTGCTCCACCGCGCTCTGTAGCAGGTGAAGAGCTGCCTGTCTCTTGCCACAGTAGGCGAAGATCGCGCCTTGGTAATACCAGGTCTCAGGGTCGGGCTCAGTGGGCAGGTTGTTTTCGGCTTCTTGCGCCATACGGTCCAGATCCGCAGCTGGCCGCAACTGCAGGCAGGCCTCGAGCAGATCGCGGCGATAACGCGGCGCGGTCGGCATGCGCTTCACCGCCTCGCGTGCTTCATCGATCTTGCCTTCGCGCAGCAGCACGGACGGCGTCACATACGCGGCCCACTCGGACCCCGCATCCAGCCGCACAAAATCCCTTGCCCGCTCTATTTTGCCCAGTTCCATAAACGCCCAGGCGCAGGTGCGAAACGTATAGTTGCCGGGATCGAGCGACAGCGCCGTGTTGCATTCGTTGGTAGACTGTCCCAGCATTCCGGCGTAGCGATCCACATAGCTCATGACAAAATGGGCCTGAGCGCTTTCAGGACGCCGCTTGACCAGCGCCTGCGCCGCCAGGTAGGCCTTGCCAAGTTCGCCGCGCTCCACGCGGTTGATCACCAGCTGGCCGGCCGCCATGGTCCGATTGGGATCGAGTTCCAGCGCGCGTTCGTAGGCTTTGTTAGACCGCTGGAACATGGCCTCGCCGCCATCGGAGTAGTCGGCGTCATAGTAGCAGCGCAATCCGAGCTGTTCCCAGGCCGGGGCGTATGTTGGGTCCACGTCGACTACATGCTCGAGCACCGCGATGGCATCTTTGTTCGGCCCGGCATCATGGGGCAAGGCGAGGCTGTGCAGATAGAGATCGTAGGCCTCCGCATTCTTCGGCCGCGTCCCGGTATCGAGATATCCGCCCGCCACGCCGAGCGCCGGCAGCAACTCCTGACGTATCCGCGCCGCCATCTGCGATTGCAGCGCGATCAAGTCCTGGGCGGGCGCGGTGAGGTTTGTCTGCCACAAAAGCTTGTCCCCTTCCACCTGAATCGCCTCGAGCGTAATCATCAGGCGGTCGCCCTGCTTGAGGAAATGCCCAGTAAGAACATTGGCGACGTGCACCTCTTTGCCGGCTTTCTGCGGATCGATGTCATTGCCGACAAACTTTCGCGTGATCGCCGAGGGACGAACATCGAGCATTCGGGTATAGGTGAGCGTGTTGGCGATTTCGTCGGCCAGCGCGAAGCGCAGAAACTCGACGCTGATGTCGCCGTTCATGTTCTGCAGCGGGAGCACGGCAATCGTGTTTTTCGCCGCACCCGCGCCCGAAATCTGACGCTGTTTGAACCACCAGGCGCCGATTGCGAAGAGTACCGTGAGCAGCAGTGCGCTCACTCCGATCAGAAGGTAGGTTGAAAGCTTACTCGAGGAGGCCTGGAACGTGGACGTCGCCAGACGATAGGGCAACGCCGGACGCCGCATGCCGCTCTTGGTCATTCCCGATTCGGTTTCTTTCCGCAGCGACTGCATATCGCCCTTGATGGCGAGCGCATTCGGGTAACGATGGGCGCGGTCCTTTTCCATGGCCCGGCCAATAATGCCTTCCAGATCCTTGGGAAGCGACGGGTTGAGACTCAACGGAGAGACTGGCTTCTGATTCAAAACGGCGTCCAGCGTGGTAATCACATTGCCGGTGGCAAAAGGTTTCTTGCCGGTTGACATTTCGTAGAGCATGACACCGAGCGAAAACAGATCGCTTCGCTGGTCTAATTCTTCGCCGCGAGCCTGCTCCGGAGACATGTAAACTGCGGTTCCCGGAATCACGCCCATTGCGGTCAGCGAATCTTCCAGCGCGGCCTCGCTCGATCCCGCATCGCGCGCCGATTTGGCCAAGCCAAAATCGAGGATCTTGGTCTGGCCCGTCTGCGACACGAAAATATTTGCCGGCTTGATGTCGCGATGAATGATGCCCTTGGCATGAGAAGCCGCCAGAGCGTCC
>JBEKIU010000357.1:0-2549 GCA_050011635.1 Acidimicrobiales bacterium | reverse complement strand
GCCGCGTGAGTGATGAAGGCCTTAGGGTTGTAAAGCTCTTTCGGCGGGGACGATGATGACGGTACCCGCAGAAGAAGCCCCGGCTAACTTCGTGCCAGCAGCCGCGGTAATACGAAGGGGGCAAGCGTTGTTCGGAATTACTGGGCGTAAAGGGCGCGCAGGCGGCCATCCTAGTCAGGCGTGAAAGCCCCGGGCTTAACCTGGGAATTGCGTTTGATACTTGGTGGCTGGAGTTCGGGAGAGGATGGTGGAATTCCCAGTGTAGAGGTGAAATTCGTAGATATTGGGAAGAACACCGGTGGCGAAGGCGGCCATCTGGACCGAAACTGACGCTGAGGCGCGAAAGCGTGGGGAGCAAACAGGATTAGATACCCTGGTAGTCCACGCTGTAAACGATGTGTGCTAGACGTTGGTGGGCCTAGCCTGCCGGTGTCGCAGCTAACGCAGTAAGCACACCGCCTGGGGAGTACGGCCGCAAGGTTAAAACTCAAAGGAATTGACGGGGGCCCGCACAAGCGGTGGAGCATGTGGTTCAATTCGACGCAACGCGAAGAACCTTACCAGCTCTTGACATCCCTGGACGATACTCAGAGATGGGTATCTCCCCGCAAGGGGCCAGGAGACAGGTGCTGCATGGCTGTCGTCAGCTCGTGTCGTGAGATGTTGGGTTAAGTCCCGCAACGAGCGCAACCCTCATCTTCAGTTGCCATCAGGTCAAGCTGGGCACTCTGAAGAAACTGCCGGTGACAAGCCGGAGGAAGGCGGGGATGACGTCAAGTCCTCATGGCCCTTATGGGCTGGGCTACACACGTGCTACAATGGCGGTGACAGTGGGATGCGAAGGGGCGACCCTTGGCCAATCTCAAAAAGCCGTCTCAGTTCGGATTGTTCTCTGCAACTCGAGAGCATGAAGCTGGAATCGCTAGTAATCGCGGATCAGCACGCCGCGGTGAATACGTTCCCGGGCCTTGTACACACCGCCCGTCACACCATGGGAGTTGGTTTTACCCGAAGACGGCGCAAGCCGGCCACGGTAAGGTCAGCGACTGGGGTGAAGTCGTAACAAGGTAGCCGTAGGGGAACCTGCGGCTGGATCACCTCCTTTCTGGAACTGGAGGATGGAAGGCACTCACGCCGACCTTCTCTGGTCATCCACAATGGCGGATCGACGGATCCGCCTTCGGCGCCGCCGCCGTCGCATCCCTTCCCCGATTCGAAAGCTGACAGAGGTCGCTTATCGGCATGGGCTCGTAGCTCAGTTGGTTAGAGCGCGCGCTTGATAAGCGTGAGGTCGGAAGTTCAAATCTTCCCGGGCCCACCATCCGCTGTCGGCGATCAACTGTCAGCTTGGAAGGCGGGGGTGTAGCTCAGTTGGGAGAGCGCCTGCTTTGCAAGCAGGAGGTCAGCGGTTCGATTCCGCTCACCTCCACCATTCGTGGAGAAACGTTGATTCGGATCGGGATAAGCAACGAGTTCGCCGGCGGGGAGTGCCCCGTTCGGTGTCGGTCTTTGACAAGGTGAATAGGGAGTATCCGAAGCGTTTCGACGCCGGCGCCATCGCGTGCCCGGCCGAGAGGGGCTTCGGGAGAATGAAGAGTGTCTTCATGCGAGATCTTCGATTGCGGGGCTTCGCCCTGCAAGCGACGGGTTTTGCGATCAAGCGTCAAGAATAAGGGCATCTGGTGGATGCCTTGGCACTGAGAGGCGAAGAAGGACGTAGCACGCTGCGATAAGCCAGGGGTAGATGCGAGCGATCTTTGATCCCTGGATTTCCGAATGGGGAAACCCACTCCGCAAGGAGTATCTTCAGCTGAATTCATAGGCTGAAGAAGCGAACCCGGCGAACTGAAACATCTCAGTAGCCGGTGGAAAGGACATCAAACGAGACTCCGCTAGTAGTGGCGAGCGAAAGCGGATCAGGCCAGTGGCCGCAGGTTACGTAGCAGAACCGTCTGGAAAGGCGGGCCATAGCGGGTGACAGCCCCGTATGCGAAACAAGATCTGCGGTCCTCGAGTAGGGCGGGACACGTGCAATCCTGTCTGAACATGGGGGGACCACCCTCCAAGCCTAAGTACTCCTCAGTGACCGATAGTGCACCAGTACCGTGAGGGAAAGGTGAAAAGCACCCCGATGAGGGGAGTGAAACAGTTCCTGAAACCGGATGCCTACAAGCAGTCGGAGCCCCTTCATGGGGTGACGGCGTACCTCTTGTATAATGGGTCAGCGAGTTAGTCTCGGCAGCAAGCTTAAGCCGCTAGGCGTAGGCGCAGCGAAAGCGAGTCTGAATAGGGCGATTAAGTTGCCGGGATTAGACCCGAAACCGGGTGATCTAGCCATGGGCAGGTTGAAGGTGGGGTAACACCCACTGGAGGACCGCACCCACTACTGTTGCAAAAGTAAGGGATGACCTGTGGCTAGGGGTGAAAGGCCAATCAAACTCGGAAATAGCTGGTTCTCCGCGAAATCTATTGAGGTAGAGCGTCGATTGCTCACCGCTGGGGGTAGAGCACTGGATGGGCTAGGGGGGCGCGAGCCTTACCAAACCTAA
>JBEKIU010000356.1:0-11812 GCA_050011635.1 Acidimicrobiales bacterium | reverse complement strand
ACCTTCTCCAACGACAGCGGCTACTACGGCGGTGCGATGGTCAACGGCGGCGGTGGCACGGTGACCGTGAGCGACAGCACCTTCTCGGGCAACAGCGCCACCTACGGCGGCGGCATCTACAACCCGGCCGGCACGTTGACCGTGACCAACAGCACCTTCTTCGACAACGGTGCATCGAACGGTGGCGGCATCGACAACGACGCCGGCATTCTGTACCTGGGCGCCACCATCGTGGCCGACAGCACCTCAGGTGGCGACTGTGTCCTGGGAGGGGGCACCTTCAACGACCTGGGCTACAACCTCGACGACGACGGCTCGTGCAACTTGACAGCGACCGGGGACGTTTCTGACACCCCCGCCGGTCTGGATCCGTCAGGCCTCCAGAGCAACGGGGGACCAACCCAAACCATCGCACTGGCACCCGGAAGCCCTGCCATCGGCTTGGTGACCAACCTTTCCCTCTGCCCGAGTACCGACCAGCGGGGTGCGGCCAGGCCCACGTCCATTTCGTGCGACGCAGGCGCCTACGACACCAACGGAGCCTTGTTCGGCAGCCCGTCGGTCTCATCGGTCACCGTCACCGGGGGCCTGATCACCCCGACGGTGACCGTCTCCGGATCCGGGTTCGGCAACCAGGCCGACCTCGGCGCACCGGCGGCCGCCACCTCCTGCTCGAATACCAACACCGGCTCCGACTACGGCAACTTCTCCTTCTCCGATGTGACCGGCGGGTGGCTGGCGGGAGGGGGCACCAACTGCACCGGGGTGACCATCACGTCGTACTCGGCCACCCAGATCCAGTTCACCTTCGGGAACGGCTACGGCAACGGCACCAGACCCGATGAGTTCCGTGCCCTCGGCTACGGCGACAGCCTCCAGGTGAACCTGCTCGGCACCACCTACTCCAGCTCGGTTCCCGCCTACTCCCCGACGCCGACCATCTCCTCGGTCACCATCACCGGGGCCCTGACCAACCCGACCGTGACCGTCACGGGATCCGGATTCGGCAATGAGGCAGACCTCGGTTCGCCGGTGCCGGCCTACTGCTCGGACACCGGGTTCGACTATGACAACAACCTCTACCTCATCGATGGGTGGGGCGCCGGAGAGGGGTCCGGACCGTTCGGGGACTGCACCGGGGTATCCGTCTCGTCTTACTCGAATACCCAGGTCACCTTCACCTTCGGCAGCGGCTACGGGACCGGTGTCGGCCAGTACGGCGTCCTCTCCCCCGGCGACAGCTTCACCATGACCGTGCTCGGCACCACCTTCAGCGGCACCGTTCCTTTCTCGGAGACGCCGACCATCGACGGGGTGACCTTCGGGGGGAATCCCGCCAGTCCGACGGTGACCGTGTCGGGGTCCGGGTTCGGCACTGTGGGCGGCCTCGGGACGGGGACGCCCGCCACGTCCTGCCTGCCCACTGACACCGGGGACGACTACGGCAATTACTTCTACTTCTCCGACGCCTCGGGTAGCCCCTGGCAGGCCGGGCAGGGGGGCAGCTGTGTGGGCCTGATCATCGGGTCGTACTCGGCCACCCAGATCACCTTCACCTTCGGCAGCGAGTACGACTCGTTCGGCCCGGTCGGGGACGGTGACAGCTACTCGGTGACGCTGTTCGGGGTCACCTACCACGGCACCGCCTCCCTCGGGACGGGTTACACCTGTGACGTGTCCGGCTTCGGCACCACCAGCTTCCCAGTAGTGGTGTCCGATTCGCCGGCCCCGCCGGGAAGCATCGACGCCGGGGGGACCTTCCAGACGGCTCCGTCCGCCCAGGTGACCGTGCCGGCCTCGGTCATCAACCAGTTCCTCGGGGCGGGGGCCACCTCGCTCACCGTCGCCTCCCAGTCCACGGCCATCGACGGGCTCACCGCGGTCGGGGGCTCCTCCAGTGGGGCGGTCAGCCCCAACGTGGAGTCGGCCTCGGCCTCCGACCTGCCGGTCAGCGACACCCTGGCCGCCAACACCCCCTTCACCTACGACACCACCTACAACCCGGTCACCTTCCAGACCGGACCGGGAACCGGCACCGTCTTCCTGACCCCCGGGGACATCGACGCCGAGGTCACCTTCGTGATCCACGGCACCCCGGCCTCCGAGTCCATCGCCTGTACACCCTCGGCCGGGGTGGCCGCCCTCGGGTCTGTCACCGTCAACCAGCCGGCGTCCACCCCCACCTTCCAGGTACCCCCGTCCACCCCGCCCCTCCAGAACCAGGTCAGCGCAGGCACCGACGGCGGGTGGGGGGCCACGATCGCCAACACCTCGACGGTGTCGGTCACCGGCCTCAATGCCAGCGTGCAGGTCACCGACGGTAACGGTGCCCCCACCTTCGACCTCACTGGCATGGCCGCTTCGGGCACCACCTGTGCCCACGCCGGGGCGGGCAAGCTGATCTGTTCGATCGGCACCCTGGCGGCCGGGGCGTCAGACAACCTCGACGTGCTGGTCAACACCACCGGGCTCCCCGATGCCACTGCCATCACCGGTTCGGCCACGGTGACCTCGTCGAATGCCGGGTCCGAGACCACCACCCTCGGGGCCATCGGGGTGGTGGTCATCGAGAATGGGAACGGCACCGTGGCGGTAGCCGTCCCCGGGAAAGTGCTGGTGAGCACCAAGAAGACCCTGCGGCAGGCCAGGGCCTCGGTGTCCCTCACCCTGCCGAAGGCCAGGATCACGGTCAAGAAGAAGGCCGGGACCGGGAGACCCTTGGCCTCGGGCACGATCACCGTGCTCCCCCCGCCGGTGGCAGTGACCCTGGAGAGCCTCGCCCCCTCGACCGAGCCGGCTCTGTGCCCGCCCACCGGGTCACTCAAGTGCGAGGGCAACATCATCCAGGTGGTGGGCAACTTCTCGCTCTTCACCAGCAAGCTCAATCCCATCGTGGCCACCGTCAAGTTCTTCTACGGCTCGAAGGTCCCGGCGGGCACGGTCTACTTCTTGAAGCCCAACGGCAAGACCGTCGACAAGCTGTCCGCCTGCAAGAAGACGGCCAGCGGGTACGACACCCCATGCCTGTTCGGCGCCGAGCAGGACCTCGGGACCACGGGCAACAAGTACGCCCAGGACACCGTCTACTTCACCGGGAACGACCCGGCCATGGGTCGTCGCTGAGAGGTCCTCCATAGGGTGACTCACAACTCACCGGGAGCGGGACGACTATTTTCCGCTCGGCAGCGACCGGTGCTCGCGGTCCGCTAATTGCCAACCAGGCACGTCGGGGGCAGGCTCGTGATGGATTCCGGGTATGGACATCTGGGCGCAATGGATCTATAAAGGCTAGTACCATGCTGAATGTCGAAGTGGACCGCACCGAATCCACGCCGTTGCATGATCAGGTCGCGGCCGAGATTCGCCGGGCGATCGCCGAAGGGGAGGCTGGCCCCGGTGAGCGCTTGCCGTTGGCCAAAGACCTGGCTGCAATCCTGGGCGTGAACAAGAACACCGTCCTGCGTGCACTCCACATCCTGCGTGAAGAGGGACTCCTCGACTTCCAACGGGGACGAGGCATCACCGTGGCGGGGTCAGCCCAGCGAGGGGCGGTCGTCCACCGGATTCGGGATCTCATTGACTTCTGCCGCGCACAGGGCTATCGACGAGACGAACTCATTCGGATCATCGAGGGACTCCCGTGAGACGGCGGACTTCACTTTCAAGGATTTTGGCATGACGTTGTTGCTCGAAGAGCCCACCGCTGAGGACGAACAGCGAGCGCAGCTCCTCTTCAAGGAGGCCCGACAACGTAGAAGGCGCCTGCGAATCATCTTGATTGCGATCGTGACGATCGTCGTCGCTTCCTTCGTCAGCCTCGGCCTCACGATCCATCTCTGGTCAAACTCAGGCACGAGACCGGTCGCGATCAACGCACAGCCTGGATGGCCCACGCATCTCCGCACGGGGGCCACACTTGTCTACGCCCTCAACGACCTACGCGTCTTTGACGCAGACTCTGGCGACAGTCGCGCGCTGCCTCTGCCAGCGCCCTACGGCGGAAGTCGTGATTTGGCAATGGTCTCGATCGGGAACTCGCTTGTACTCAACCGTGGCAACACCGCGTGGCTTTACTCAGGGGGCATCAACAGTGCGCCTGCTGACCTCGGCCTATCGGATGGAATCCTGGGGGGTCCAAGCACTACGGAAGCGTGGATCTGGTCACAACCTTGTCAACCGATCCTCGGATGCACGAACTACAACGCGCCCCAGATGGGAAGCGTCCAGTTGATCGATAGCACGGGTAGAAAAGTCGGAGATCCCGTGTCCCTACCGGGAGGTGCGGGATGGTATCCGACGGGCCTCGCGGGAAGCGCTGGCATCGTGCTTTCTGAGCTTCCCAGCTACGGCAATCACGAAAACGACGAGGAGATCTGGAATCCGCTGACCAAACACGTGGTCCGAGTCTTTACAGATTCCTATGTGATCGGTGCCGCTGGCGACCAATTCGTCTGGGAGGAGGCAGCGCCGTACTGCACCACGGGCTGTTCAGTGCACGTAATCAATGTCCGAACCGATTCTGAGCGAACGGTGCGCCTACCTCGTGGAGTGACCGCGACGGGCGGCGCCGCCATCTCTCCCGGTGGCTCGACCATTGCCATCTCCGCAATCCTGGGTGGCGCAAATCACATTCCCAACCCCCAGGCGGTCCTCTCGATTCAACCCAGCGATCGAGTTGCCAAGGTGGTGACTGGCTCGGAGCAGTCGACCAATCCCAACCTTGGTCCGGTGGCCCTCACATGGTCTACCAACGGTTGGCTGTTCATGTTCACTGTTGGTACTACGACAGTACGTGCCTGGAGGCCTGGTGAGAGTCGGGCACGAGTGCTTCCCGACTTGAGACTCCCCAAGGTTACGCAGCTCGTCAACGAGGATCCGTCACTGTTCGCGAGGTGATCAAAGGCAGGAGACCACCGGCGTCAATGCCACGAAACCAGAAGGGGCTGCCCCTGACCGCCGGATCAGCCGGATGTTATCGACCGTGGCTGGCACATTGGGGAGTGAGGATCAGAGCTAGTTGATCCAGTACAAGATGTCCCCCTCCGACGTGTACATCACCGGAGCGATCAGCGGGTGAAGCAACACAGGGGAGTCGACAATGAAGGACGCCCCGATCCCGATCACCGTTCCGTCGCCGGATCCCACCGCCGAACCGTAGAACGGGGCGTACCCGAAGGAGAACACGCCGCCATCCGCGCCGACAAGATAGTAACCGCTGCTGGCCGCCTGGTAAGTCTCTTGGTGCATCGAAGGGTACGACGTCGAGGCTATGCCCACGATGGGAGCGTTCAGGGGTTGGCGGCCCATCGACCCTTCGAACTCGGCGTTGCCGAAGGTGAAGACGCCGCCATCGGCGGCGGCGAGGTAGTAACCGGTGCCGGCCGCCTCCGTATCCATCTGGATGTGCGACGTCGAGGCCATGCCCACGATGGGAGCGTTCAGGGGTTGGCCGCCCATTGATCCTTCGAACTGGGCGTCGCCGAAGGAGAAGATGCCTCCGTCGGAGGCCACCAACCAGTAGCCCTGGCCAGTGGGGGTCGAGCTGATCCCGACAATCGGCCGGTTCAGGGCCGTGCCTCCCATCGAGCCGTAGAAGCGGGCGTCGCCGAAGGAGAACACGCCGCCGTCCGAAGCAACGAGCCAATATCCTTTGATATCCGGCGTGGCGTCGATGCCCACGATCGGGGCAGCCAGGGGCTGTCCATTCATCCCCGGCATCTGGCCATCGGTTCCGTCGAAGACTGAACCTGAACTGGTCACGGTGAGGCCTGCGGCGGCAGAGGCGGCGACGATGGACGGACTGCCGGCCGGACAGGGCGCCTTGGACGGCGAGGCGGAAGTTGCGCAGGCGACCATCAGTGGCTGTGTATCCGCCGGGACAGACTCCGCCGGGACAGACTCCGCCGGGACTGACAGCGCGGGAAGAATGGCGAGGGGCAGCACCGCCACTGCCATCACCTTCCCCAGCGATCGAGACTTCCATGTTGATCGACGGATGGATCCGTTGGGCAGCTCATCCTTACCCGTGGTCCCCCGATTGACCGCCATGCGTCGAGTCTACCGATCTAGGGTGCCCCTGACCGCCGGGACCGGGGTGGTTATCGACGGTCAATGGACAGGCAGGACCAGCAATAGTAAGTAGCCTCAATCCGTGAAGCGATGGCTACAAGCTCTAGTGATTGCAATCCCGGCGGTGGCGACAGGTGTGGTGGCCTACTTCATCGCTCTAGCCCTTGGAGCAACTCACACGATGTGCAGTGGGAGTGCTTCCTCTGGATATTGCGATACCCACGCCGGGTCTTGGGCCCTGATTGCTCTACTGGTTGGAGCCGTGGTCGGCGGATCGGCCTCCGCATGGACTATTTGGAAGCAGAAGCCCTCCTAGCCGTTCGAGCCTGTCACCTATCGCCGGGAGCGGGTCGCGTCGGCACGACTGGGGCACTGTCCTCCGGTTATCGGTGGGGCACCCCTCACGTCTGGCGGACGTTCAGCCGTGGGCTAAGACGCAGGGTCGGACCTGGAACGACGAGGGTTGACCGCACCAGAGACCGGCGCGATAACCTGACATGCGGGCCGGTCGCCACGCTACCGGTGTAATCCCTTCGCCAGGTTTAAGCAAAGGTAAACGGGTGGCCGGTCCGCTATTTTCCCTGGTCAGGAACTAAAACACATTGTCGATACCTCAATGTCCAGAGAGGAGGCCCGCCAGACCGCGAACCTCCTCCCTGCCGAGTACGGCTAGTCGACGAGGTTGTTGGGGATGTTGTGTACCACGTCACCTGCGGGGACGGAGAGCACGACCGTGCTGTAGATCCCGCCGCCGTCGGTATCGGCGGTATTGGAGTTGACACTCACCGAGGTGGTGAGACTCACCGCGCCTCCGTTGTTGTAGATGCCACCACCGTCGCTGGTGGCGGTGTTGTGGTTGACAGAGGTGTCACTGATGGTGAACGTGCTGCCGGCGTCGTTGTAGACACCGCCGCCGTTCACGGCGTTGTTGTTGTTGACGGTTGCATTGTAGAAGGTGCCCGTGCCGCCCTCGTTGTCGATGCCGCCGCCGTTGCCGCTGGCGGTGTTGTTGTTGATGCTCACCCCGCCTCTGTCGGAGGGGAGCTGGGTGACCGTGCCTCCAGCGGCGATATCGATCCCACCGCCACCGCTGGTTGCGATGTTGTGGTTGAGGGAATCATTGGCAAGGGTCGTCGCGCCGAGGTTGTTGTTGAAGATGCCGCCGCCGTTGGCGGCGGTGTTGTGCGACACAGTGCTGTTCGTGATGGTGGTCGTGGCGTCGCTGTCGAAGCCGCCGCCGTTGGGGGAGCTGTTGCCGGTCACAGTGCTGTTCGTGACGGTCACGGTGCTTTGACCGTTCGAAACTCCTCCGCCGTAGGCGCCAGCGATGTTGTCCGACACAGTGGTGTTCGTGATGGTGGTCGACACTGAATTGAAGTGATTGCGGATGCCGCCGCCCCATTCGCTCGCGTTGTTTTTCGTCACGGTGCTGTCCGTGACGGTCAGCGTGCCTTCGTTCCAGATGCCGCCGCCGTCGTTGGCGCTGTTGTGTGACACTGTGCTGTTCGTGACGGTGAGTGTGCCGCTGTTCGCAATACCGCCGCCTTCGCCGCTGGTGTCGCCGTTCTCAATCGTCAAATTGTTCAAGAAGACGGTCCCGGCGTTGATGGTCAACACCGACCCGCTGTACCCGGTCCCGCTCAGGGTGCCGGAGCCTTCCAGGGTCAGGTTCTCGCCGATGGTGAAGTTCCCAGTGCAGGTCCCGTGCACGATAAGCGTCGAGCCTGGCGGAGCGTTGCTGATGGCCGTCTGCAGGTTGCCGCCCGCGTTGCAGTTGACGGTCGTTGTGTAGGAGACGATGCCCGAGAAGCTCGTGCCGAACAGGCTCATAGTGAAACTGTCACCTTGATTCAAATCGTCAAAGGCGTAGTAAGAGCCCAGCGTGAAGACGATCTTGCTGCTGGAGTACGACGAGATGAGAAGCCCGATGCAGTTGCCGGCTGCCGACGACCCTGCCTGCCACGTCCCAGTGTTGTCGAGCAAATTCAAGGTGTTCAAATAGTCCGAGCCGGTGAACACCCCCCCGCAACCCACCGGCAGCGGCGATCCGAGGCCCGCCTCGGTGCCGAAGCCCGAGCCGGTGACGGTGATCGTGGGCGACGCCACGCTGCCGCTGAAGGTGACGGCGGAGATGGATGGAGATGGTGACGCTCCGGCAACTGAGCCGGTGGACAGGACCAAGCCGACTGCCACGCTCCCGAAGACCAGCGAGCCAGCCAGCATGGCGCGCAGACCTCTCCCAAAGTGAATACCCATTTGATGCAATCCCTTCGCCTTTGGGTGCCGCCGATTACCGCACCCGGTTAGCGACTTCCTAACACGGAACGTCAGAACCGACAACCAGTGTTTCGTCAGAGGCGACAACCATTGTTGCCGAGAGTGGCCGACTCAACCCGGAGGGTGTTGGCTCCTTCGGTTCGGAATGGCTGAGGGTGTCACTGAACGCCGGGTAGGCGGCGGTTATGGACCGGGGTGTGCTTGCCCGGCGCTAACCGTCCTCGACCGGCACCAGTGGGGCACCCCCTTGACCTGTGGCTCATCATCGTTTCTGGCTGAGCAAACTGGTCGTCAGCTCGACCCTCGACCGGCGAAGCCACAGGAGCGGGAGAGGAGGCCCGCCAGAGCGGCGGACCCCCTCTCTTCCGAACCGAGCTAAACGACGACGATGTTGTCTGGGGTGTTGTGTACCACGACGCCTGCCGGGACGGGTGGCGAAAGCACGACCGTGCTGTAGATGCCACCGCCAGAGACGGCAGTGTTGGAGTTGACACTCACCGAGGTGGTGAGACTCACTGCGCCTCCGTTGTTGTCGATGCCACCACCGTCGCCGCTTGCGGTGTTGCGGTTGATGGAGGTGTCGCTGGCTGTGAGCGAACCGACACCACCGTTACTGACATCGTTGTAGACACCGCCGCCGTTCACAGCACTGTTTCCGTTGACGGTTGTGTCGGGGAGGTTGACCGTACCCCCCTCGTTGTCGATGCCGCCGCCGTTGCCGGTTGCGGTGTTGTTGTTGACAGAGGTGTTCCCGGCGGTGAGCGTGCTGACGTAATAGATGTCGCCGTTGAGGTTGTACACACCGCCGCCGTTCACGGCGTTGTTCTTGTTGATGGTTGCGTTGCTGAGGCTGACCGTACCTCCCCAGTTGTAAATGCCTCCACCGTTTTCGCTTGAGGTGTTGCTGTTGATGCTCACGCCACCTCTGTCGGTGGAGGGCTGCTCGATCGTGCCAAAGGCGTTGAAGATGCCACCACCCAGGCTGGCGCTATTGCCCGAGATGGTGCTGTTGCTGAGGCTGACCGTGCCGTCGACGTTGTAGATGCCACCGCCGTGTTGAGCATTGAGGTTGCCCGACACGGTGCTGTTGGTGAGGGTTACGGTGCCCTCGCTCGCAATACCGCCGTAGTAGTCGTTGTTGTTGCCCGATACGGTGCTGTTGGTGAGGGTCAGCGTGCCGAAGTTGATGAAGCCTCCGTAGCCGCTGTTGCCCGACACGATGCTGTTGTTGAGGGTCAGCGTGCCGAAGTTGTAGATGCCGGCAAGGTAGCCGTTCTCAATCGTCAAGTTGTTCAAGAATACGGTCCCACTGCTGATGGTTAACACCGGCCCATTGGACCCGCTCCCGCTCAGGGTGCCGGAACCTTGCAGGGTCAAGCTCTGTGAGATGGTGAAGTCCCCGGTGCAGGTCCCGTGCACGATAAGTGTCGAGCCTGACGGAGCGGCACCGATAGCTGTCTGCAAGTTGCCGCCTGCGTTGCAGTTCACGACCGTCGGGGTCGTGGCCGAGGCGGGCACCTCACCGCCGATCGCCAAGCCGACCACCACGGTCCCGAACACCAGCGAGCCAGCCAGCACGGCCCGCAGACCTCTCCCACGATGCATACCCATTGATGCAATCCCTTCGCCTTTGGGTGCCGCCGATACCGCACCCGCCTGAGCGCAGGTGTAGCACCGAAAGACCACGCCAGCAACCAGTGTCACTCCTCCGTGACAGCGTGTTCTCGCTACGTGACCGGGTTGCCACAGATAATGACCAGGGTGCCTCAAAACACCGGGTGTGCGTCACACTCCGGCACCTCGGGGTGACCCCACAACGGTCCCCTACGCCGGTCACGATGAGTGAGTGCTTCCCAGATACAAGCGGTGCCTCTTGATGGTTGTGATCGCCTCGGTCGCATCCTTCGCCGGATGTAGTTCGGCCTCAACCGCACCCAACTCTCAGGTAGAGCATCGATTGCCGACTGATGGTTGGAAGCCCGGAGATTCCGCTTTTATGGCGGCGTTTTTCGGTCGGTTCCACGCCACCCTCACTCCCTCGGGTGCGTGTGCATGGATGTATACGCCCAACCGTGGCATCGTGTACCTCTGGCCTGCGGGGTATCGAGTCCGATTCGACCCCATTGAGCTACTCAATCCGAGTGGCAAGGTCGTCGCCCATCAGGGTCAAGAAGTCAATGCAGGGGGCGGTGCATATTCCAAGGAAGCAGAGGCGTCGCTGTCTCCGTCGCCCGCCATTCCAGACTATTGCGGCACGGCCAGCAGAGTCTTCTTGATTGAGTCGCCGGTTGCCGCAGGGCATGGTCCGCAATAGCATCGGGGGTGCCCCGCAACACCGGATATGCCCTGACCCTGTCCGGCACTTTCAAGCTAAGGCAGGGTCAACGGAGCGTCGACCCTCCAATCGGCTAGCGTTTCCATCAAGAGAGTGGGTGCTGCGATGGCGGGGGTTGTTGGGTTCCGATTAGCGCTGATTGCGGGTGTTGCGGTCGGTGTGGCTGGACTGGGCGCAGTTGTATTGACACATGAGGGATCGCCACAAGCGGCCGCATTGACAATCCCTTACGCCTACGTGGCCAACGCCGCCTCTGGCACCGTGAGCGTTGTCAGCACCTCGACCAACACGGTGGTGAAGACGGTGAAGGTCGGTAGTGGGCCGAACGATGTCGCCATCACCCCTAATGGGAGCTATGCCTACGTGGCCAACGCCGGATCGACCACCGTGAGTGTCATCAAGACCTCCTCCAATACGGTCGTGAAGACGGTGAAGGTCGGCACCAGCCCGGGCGGGATCGCCATCAACCCCAACGGGACCTACGCCTACGTGGCCAACTTCGGCTCCAACACGGTGAGCGTCATCAGCACCTCGACCAACACGGTGGTGAAGACGGTGAAGGTCGGTAGCGTTCCAGGCTGGGTCGCCATTACTCCCAACGGGAGCGACGCCTACGTGACCAACCAATCCTCCAACACCGTGAGCATTGTCAACATCTCCACGAACATGGTGGTGAAGACGGTGAGGGCCGGTGACCAGCCACAAGGGATCGCCATCACCTGAGTTTCTGGTCTGGTGAGCCCGGCGTCAAGGTGTCACGCCCCACAATATCGCTGTCCCTCGGGCGTCGATCGACCCCGCACCGGTCGTGCCCGGCATCGGTTCGGCCCTGGTTATCCCAGCTGCCGGATCAGCCGGACGCTATCGACCGTGACTGACTCGGTTTTGATAGCAGGGCCTGACTTGTGCGGCAGGCCCCTTGTTGTCCGTAAGATCTAGCCCGTGAGTGATGCCGGAGAACCTCACTTCCCAGCGCCCCTTCCCGTTAGCCGACTACTGGATGTGCTCCCCGTCAACAGGCCAGATCGGGCCCTGCCCTATGGCGGAAGGGTACAGATCCTGAGTGTCGAGCGATTCTGATGCTCGTGTGGGGGTGAACTGGCGGCTTGCTCCGATTCCTGATGCATTCGA
>JBEKIU010000355.1:0-2635 GCA_050011635.1 Acidimicrobiales bacterium | reverse complement strand
AATCGCTTGGAACATGGTCCACTGATGGTTTGCGCGCAGAATGCAATACCAATCGAGAATCGATAGCCGCGTCATAGTTGCGCCTTCCTTCGGTGCCTACTCTGCTTCGAGAAGGGGGTTGCGGTGATTGGATCGCGACAGGGCAGCTTCTCTCCTGTTGCGACGCCCGTTTCTAGATTCAACAAACAAAGAGCGGACGGCTTTGGGCCGACTCAGTCCCAAACGCTCAGCCAGCTTCCGACGGAGCAATCGTCGTGCGCGGAAGGCGCTCGCCTTTACCGTTCCCACAGGAAGTCCGAGAGCCTTTGCTGTCTGCCTCGTGGTCAACTCATCGAGTTCCCGCAGCTGAACTACCTTCCCCAGAATGGGCTTCAGTTCTCCAATCGCCGTACTCAAGATGTCGCGGAGCTCCCGCGCCTCGCACAGCTGCTCCGGGGTTATTGCGGCGTTGTGGGTCTCAACCGTCATGTCCTCTTTTTCTAACGCTTCGCTTTCGTCGATGGACACACAGCCTGGGTGCCGTTTGCGGAGCAGCATCAGGGCATCATTGATCGCGATGCGAGTAAGCCAGGTGGAAAATCTTGATTGCTGTTGAAAACCCCTTAGGTGAACATATGCATGCTCGAAAGCCTGTTGCGCTGCATCTTCAGCGTCCTCGTGGTTCCGCAACACCCGCCAGGCGACACGCAAGACCCGGCGCTCATATCGGTCGAACAAGACGCCAAACGCCGCGGCGGAACCGTTAATGGCCTCTTCCACCAAAAGGTGATCCTGTGTTTCGGTCAGTTTGGCTTCTGAGGTGTCTGCCCTCTCTACCATTACGGTTCGAGCTGCGGTTTCGACTCCCATCTTTCCCCCTCGTGGGCTTGTTTCTCGCGTTCGTCTAGGCCCTTCTCGACGTTCAACACGTACATCACCGGGCAATGAATACGGCGGCTTCGCTCGCCGTTGTGAACGCGACCGCAAATCCTCCATAGCCAAGCATCGATACAATTCGTCTTTAAAGCCTGCCCAAAAAATGCAACGCTGACTCCGCTTTCCCTTATACGGCCGCTCCCTGTGCTGCTGGGATCTTAAGGAACGCGAGCAACGCGGCATTGATTTCGCCTGCGCGAGTTGTACACATCCCGTGTGGCGCACCTGCGATGACTTTCAGCGTCGCGTTTTTGACGATTTTCGCGGTCAGGAGACCGGAGTCGGCGATCGGAACGATCTGGTCGGCGTCACCGTGCAGGACCAACGTCGGGACATCGATCTTCTTGAGGTCCCCGGTGAAGTCGGTCTCGGAGAATGCCTTGATGCAGTCGTACGCACCGACGATGGAAACCTGCATTCCCTGTCGCCAAAACGAGTCCCGCACGCCTTCGGAAATCTTTGCGTCCGGTTTGTTGTAGCCGTAGAAGGGCAGGCTCAGATCCTTGAAGAACTGAGAGCGGTCCGCCACCACGCTAGCGCGGATCTGGTCAAATACCGACAGGGGCAGGCCACCCGGGTTGTTCTCTGTCTTCAGCATGATCGGCGGCACTGCGCCAATGAGGACAGCCTTCGACACGCGCTTGGATCCGTGCCGACCAATGTAACGCGCAAGTTCGCCCCCTCCAGTAGAGTGCCCAACGAGAGTGATGTCCTTCAGATCGAGCTTTTCGATGAGCGCGGCCAGGTCATCCGCGTAAGTATCCATCTCGTTGCCATTCCACGGCTGGCTGGAGCGGCCGTGGCCTCGGCGGTCGTGGGCAATGGCGCGATAGCCTTTTTGGGCGAAAAACAGCATCTGCGCGTCCCACGCGTCCGCATTCAGTGGCCATCCATGCGAGAACACCACGGTTGGTCCAGCTCCCCAGTCTTTGAAGTAGATTTTCGTTCCGTCTTTCGTGGTGATCGTATTCATTTCCGTTTCTCCTTGATCATTCCCATGTGGATTGGCAAAAACTTCGCCGATGTGTGCGCGGATTTCGTCGTAATACTCGGGGTGGTTCACGAGAATCGCGGAAATCTCTTGAGCGAGTGGGCTTTCGGCGGCCCATTTCTTTTGTTGGTCAGGAAACAGTGGTTCCGTGAGTGGCTTCGCCTCTTGTAGCAAGCGCATCAACTCGAGATGATCCGGGTTTTCGTTTTCACTCATTTTGAGTCCGCCAGATGCCTTGGTAGCAAATTGGTCCATGGCTTTGTCCCTCCAGTTTTAGGTCCCTGCGTACTGCCGCTGCCAGATGACGCCCACCCTATACAAGTGCAATCGAGCGGCCAACGCGATTGCGTTGAATCCACTGCTCTTGCTGCAGAAGATCGTGCCGAAGATTCTGAAGTGCCGAAATTTCAGAGGGAACCAATCAGAACGAGAAGGCTCGGCCTGTCATGCAGATAAGAACGAGTTTACGCAGATGCCGACAGGATTATGGAAGTCGAATCACAGCTCGAGGAGATCGCACCAAGGACTGAGCTGGAGTACGCCAGCAAGGCATGCGTTGTTCTTTTACAGCCAAGCCCACAGTGACAAAAGGGGAGATGACCGGCGCGGTCGAAGGGAACACACACATTACGAGTAACAAGATTCCGTCATCGTCCCCGACGGTCGTGTCAATCGGATGGCAAGAGACTTGCGCTTTGCTGCAGGTTGTGTGAGGTCGCTCCTTAGATG
>JBEKIU010000354.1:0-2824 GCA_050011635.1 Acidimicrobiales bacterium | reverse complement strand
GGGAGAACAGCCGGCGCGCCAGGTCGGCAATCAGAAAACAAGTTGCCAGGTCGAACAGCGTCTGCACCAGCAGGACTGCCCGAAAATTTCTCGCTCCAAACAGCGCAAAGACCGCCGCCAGAAATGCAGGATATCCCGGCAAGCGCGAGAGCGTGGGCACGACCACGCCGGAGTTCGTAATGCCGTAGACGCCGTGCTGCAGCCAGTTCTGCGCGATATTGGCGTAAAAGCGGGAGTCGTCCACTACGCCGGGAAAATAAGCGACCAACAGCGCCCGCAGGCCCAGGCCCGCCAGGCTCGCCCACACATAGAATCGCGCCCGCTTCAGCACGAAGTTTCCCGTGAACCTTCCTATGGATTTTCTTATGGACTTTGTTATGGACTGCGGCCCCACCAGTTCCCGCACGCTGCGAATCATAGCGCGTTTACGGCAATCCCGGGGCTGGGAAAGTGCATCTTATTACCTAGCGCAGCTACTCACCCTGCCTTGTCAATAAGTGATCGCCAATAGCCAATAATTGATCGTTGGTAATTGACCAAGTGATTAACCGAATAA
The DNA here is from genome assembly GCA_050011635.1 of Acidimicrobiales bacterium. Lineage (GTDB taxonomy): Bacteria > Actinomycetota > Acidimicrobiia > Acidimicrobiales > RAAP-2 > Bog-756. Next base: position 2,268 of record JBEKIU010000354.1, on the reverse strand, counting down.
CTGACCCCGGAATTGACCGTCTGCCGTCCGCGGCATACGATGAACCGTTACTCACCCATGGCCCAGCCAGTCTTTTATGATCCGCGACGCGCCCGGTGGAAACGCCTGCGGCGCCTGGTCGACATTACCGCCGTTCTGGTTTCCGCGCTGATTCTCTTCTTCGTTTACACGGCGCTGCGGGATGAGCCCCTGCCCGAACTGTTGTTCTCCCCTCAGAAGCGTGCCTTCAAGGCCCTGAAGGAGAGTGAAAGGGACAAAGCCCGGGACCGGCTCAAAAAGGCCGCAGCGCGCTCTCATCGCAAATCGAAACTGGCCGCATCGCAAGTCACGCTGAATCAGGAAGAGGGCATTCGCGCGGCGTTTTACGTGCCCTGGGACGCAGCCAGCTTCTCGTCCTTGCGCGCTTACGCCCACCAGATCGACATTCTTTATCCCGAATGGCTGCACGTGCTCACCGTTGACGGACGGCTGCAGGGCGTTGACGACCAAACCAATAAGTATTTCGACGTCATACAGAGTAGCGTCCAGAGTAATGTCCAGAGCAACGCGCAGGGCAGTACCGTTCTCCCGGTCGACGACCGGGTGATGCCGTTTCTGAAAGTGGAAGACCCCAGCATGGAAGTCTTCCCCATGGTGAACAATTACGACGGCGCGAACTGGGTGGGAGACATTGTCGGGTTCCTGAACAATCCGGACGCCCGCGCGCGCTTTCGCAAGGAAGCCGCGCTATTTCTCTCGTCCGGCCGCTACCGTGGTCTGATGATCGACTTCGAGTCATTTCCTCCCGCTGGCCAGCTCGGCTATGTCGCGCTGCTGCAGGAAGTATCGAGCGATCTGCACGCTCGCGGTATGAAGCTCTACGTGGCGGTGCCGGCGCACAGCAGCGAATACAATTACCCGGCAATCGCCGCGGCGGCCGATGGGGTTGTGCTCATGAACTACGACGAGCACTATCCCGGAGCCGCGTCTGGTCCGGTGGCTTCGCAAGACTGGTTCGTGCAGAACTTGACGTTTGCCGAGACCGTCATCCCGAAAGAAAAAATCATCTGCGCCATCGCCAACTATGGCTACGACTGGGTGCTGAAACCCAAGAAAGGGAGCCTGCCTCCCGAGGAGCACGACCACATCGTCAGCGTTCAGGATGCATGGCTGACGGCGCGCGATTCCGATGTGGACATCAACTTTGATGATGACGCGATGAACCCGCATTTCAGCTACCTCGACGAGCGCAGCGTGCAGCACGATGTCTGGTTCCTGGATGGGGTAACGGCGCTGAATCACATGCGCTCGGCGCAGAATCTGGGAATTCAGACTTTCGCCCTCTGGCGGCTGGGAAGCGAAGACCGCTCGCTGTGGAAGGTTTGGGACATACCTGGGGATGCCGGCGCGACCGATAAGCTGAAGGACGTCCCTCCCGGCGCCGATGTCGACATGGAAGGCCAGGGCGAAATTCTGCGCATTGAAGCCCCCCCCACTCATGGCACTCGCGATCTGACCATCGACGCCAACAGCAAGATGATCACCGACGAAGTCTTCCAGACCCTGCCAGAACCTTACCGCGTGGGACGCTACGGCTATAGCCCGAACAAAGTCGCGCTGACGTTTGACGATGGCCCCGACCCCGAGTGGACTCCGAAGATTCTCGACGTTCTGAAGGCGAAGCACGCTACGGCTACGTTTTTCCTGATCGGCATTCAGACCGACAAGTTTTCCGGCGTCGCGAAACGGATTTACAACGAAGGCAATACTATTGGGAACCATACCTTCACCCATCCCGACGTCAGCAACATTTCCGACGCGCATGTGAAAGTGGAACTGAATCTCACCGAGCGCCTCTTCGGCAGCTTGGTGGGAGTACGCGCGACGCTGATGCGGCCGCCCTACGCGATTGACGAGGAACCTGACACCGCCGACCAGGTGCGCCCGCTCAAAATTGCGCAGGACATGGGCTATATTACCGTGGGCAATCGCATCGATCCCGATGACTGGAGCGGCAATCCGACAGCCGAAAAGATTTCGTCGTACGTGCTCTCGCATCTGCCGCCCTGCCGCGAGGAAAATCTGCGTTGCGGAAATATCGTATTGCTGCACGACGGCGGCGGGAATCGAGCCGAAACCGTAAAAGCCCTGCCCGCCATTATTGACGGCATCCGCGCCCGCGGATACGAAATTGCTCCGGTTTATGAGTTGATCGGCAAGACCCGAGCAGAGGTGATGGCGCCGCTGCCCGCTGGCGAACTCTGGGCGGCTCGGCTCGACCGCTTCGGT
>JBEKIU010000353.1:0-2813 GCA_050011635.1 Acidimicrobiales bacterium | reverse complement strand
CTGGGCGAGCGCGGCGTCGATATTCTGACGGTTGGGCAGTATCTGCGTCCGTCAAAAGATCATCTGCCGATGACGCGCTATTACACTCCGGCTGAGTTTGTTTCGCTGAAAGAAGAGGCGCTGAAATTTGGATTCAAGCACGTTGAGTCGGGTCCGCTGGTGCGGTCGAGTTATCATGCGCACGAGCAGGCGGAGGTGGCGGCGGGGTAGCGCTCTTGGTCGTTCGCTTTTCGCCGTTCGCAAATGCGACTTGGCGCTGCTTGACAATTTAGGCCGGGCTTGCGAACGACGAACAGCGAACGACGAACAGCGAACGACCGCTCGCTACCGCCTCAGAAAACTTTCACGTGGAACGTCAGATACTTCTTGGGATCTTCCCGTATCGCCTTCACCAGTTCGCGCGTCTCCACCAGCATCTGATTGCTGTTGTTGTAGAGGCCCGGATCCTTGAACAGCATTCCGGCCGTGCCTTCTCCCTTTTCCAGGCGTTCGGAAAGTGCGGCCAGGTTGTTGATCGTGGTCTGCAGCCTGTCGGCAAATTCCTGATCGTGTGAAAACTTGCCGAGCGCGCCCTTGCCGGCATTGATATCGTCGGTCATCTGGCGAACGTTGGCGATTGTCTTGTTGGCATTGTCAAAGAGCACCGGATCTTTGAGCAGTTTGCCGGCCGTGCCCTTCCCCTGCTGCAATTCGTCCACGATCACATTCACCTTGTCGATGGCGGCCATCGCTTTCTTGTACGCTTCATCGCTGGTAAGCAGCGGGCCGATGGAACCCTTTCCGCTCTGAAGATCGTCCACCAGTCCCTTGAATTCAACCACCGTCGCGTTGAGCTGATCGTACAACACGGGACTATAGATCACTTTGCCGATGGATCCCTGGCCGCTTTCGATGAAGGCCATGATGCGATCCACACGCTTCAGCAGCGTGTCAATGTTCTGCAGTGTGCCCTGGCTGGCGCGCACCACATCCTCAAGCGCGGGCGCTTCGCGGGTTGCGAGCGTGTCGCCGTCGGTCGCCTCCGGACCCTTCGCCGACGAACTTTCGACATCGACGTAGGTTTCGCCCAGAATTCCGGCAGTGCTCAACATCGTCACCGAATCTTTGCGCAGATTAAAAGCGTATTTGGTGCTGACCTTCATGGTGACTTCGACGGGCGTCTGGGGCTTGCCCCCGACGATGCGAACCGCCGTCACGTTGCCGATGTCCACGCCCGAGAGCCGCACGGGCGCTCCTTCGCGCAGGCCCTGAGCGTTATCGAAGTAGGAGTGGAGGACGATCTTGTGGGTGAACCATCCGCCGGTGCCGCTCATGAGGAAAATCAGGATGGCGAGCGTGACGCTCGCGGCCACGACCGTGAGTCCCACGCGGAGTTGCGACCATTTCAGCTGCTTCTGGCTAGGCAAGTTAGTCAGTAGACGACAGAACATAATAGCAAACGATCCACAGTTTCAATGATCCGAAATTTCAATGATCCGAATTTGGGATGAGCCTGATTTGCGGATTTGGGCTGCCAATGGCGCACGGAGGATTGCGAGGATGTCCGCGCGAGCGCGCTTTGGGCGAGGACTATCCCCGCGACAACGCGGTTCAGCGGCGAGGAACTGGTTGCGCCAATAAAAGAAAGCCCCCACTCCTTCGCGTCTGATGCGGAGCAGTGGGAGCTTGTTGTGTGAGCCTACCGGTTGATATCGCCCGGTTGAAGCGCCGTTTCAGCCACGTCCCTCGTGTTTCTCGGGCTTCTCCTGTTTAGCTGGTTTGGCAGGTTTCTGCTGCTTCTCCTGCTTGGGCGGCTTGGAGTTCTCGTGGGCCGATTTTTGACTCCGATTTTCCGCTTCGTTGCTATGCCTTTCGTTGCTGCGGGCTTCATTGGTCCGGGCTTCGCTGGTTCGGGCTTCGTGATTTTCGGGGCGTGCAGCAGGACGGTCGGTTCTGGCAGCATTTCGAGCTGCTTCGTTCCGAGCGGGCTCATTTCGAACTGCCTCGCCGCGATTCTCACCGGAAGCGCGAGCTTCTCGCGGTGATATTTTCGGCTCGTGATATTCCCCTCCAGCCTCGCGAGCTTTAATCACGTTGCGTCCCGAGAATTCGCCCGGCCTGCCCGTGGCGGCAATGGCTGGACGCCCGTGATTCTCGGATGCAAACAGCTGCTTGTTCTGGCTGGCCGCGTGTTCATGTTCGGTCTGGGCTGCCAGCGGCGCGGTATGCGACTCGTGCGCGTAAGCTTCTTCTTGCGCAGTCGGCCGCGCCTCAATGCCGCCCGGGCCGTTGAAGGCCACATGCGTGTTATTCACCACGACCGTCCTGCTGTAGACGTTGGTCACGCTATGCACGTCCACATGCATCACTTCGCGGTTGTAGAAGAATGCGCCGCCTCTCCACTCTCCGCCGGCAAAGCCTACGCCGCCGTAGCCGAAGCCGTAGTTGATTCCACCGTAGAAGCCGACGTGCGGCCCCCAGTAGCCAGCGTGCCAGCCATAGAAGCCGCCGGCAAAGCCCCAGTAGCCCGGCGTCCAGAGCAGGCCTACCGGCGCGACTACCCATGTGCCGGGGACCCAGTAGTAGCCGCCGACGTCATTCCATGCCCAGTAACCCGGCGTCCACAGATTGCCGGGACCGGGGCAAATCGGCTGCTCGTACACCGGCAGCGCCGGCGGGCCAATGCGCACCGAGATGCCAATCCCGATTTGCGCGGATGATGTCGCCGAAAGCGACAGCATCGCAACCGCCAACATCAGCATGCCTAAAACCAATCCACGAACGGAGCGATTCATTTTCATTGCCTCTCTCTTTATGGTGTCGCTATTTGACTC
>JBEKIU010000352.1:0-2646 GCA_050011635.1 Acidimicrobiales bacterium | reverse complement strand
AAGATGCGCCTTACGACAGCTCCCCATTCCGAGGGTGTCAACGAGGGACAAATTGGCCTTACCCGAGGGCGGCGAGCCAACCTGTCCGTTCGCTCATCGGCGCACAAATAACATCCATCATAGTTTCAGCCACATAGCGGCGCGCCGCCTTGGCGAGACGCATGCATCTACGAACCCGGAATGTATAAGTTAGATCGACGGAGATAGTAATAGCCATGTCTCTCAATTCTGCGGCGGCCAATCTCAGAGAAGCGCTAAGCAAGCAGGTTAGGACCATGGCGAATCCGGATCCGCAAGATGAGCCGCCACGCGGTTGTTTGCTGCGTCAACTCCAGGAGATGTCGGTCACGATGCTGAGAGCTACGACCGTCGCCATGGCCGTTCGCAGTCCAAGAACCGCGCTCTCGTTGGAAGAGCTGGCCGGCGGGTGGCTCGCATTCAGCGGCCCTGACGTACCCTTGACCCGTGCGGTTGGAGTGGGAACGGCGGGTTCGGTTGGCGACGACGAACTACTCAGCGTGGAATCGTTCTACAAGTCGCGAAACTCGCCCGTGCGTATCGTCATCAGCGAGCGCACCGATCCGTGGCTTCCCGCAAAACTGAAAAAAAGAGGATACCAGGCGGCCGACTACATGCAGAATTGGTGGCTTCCGCTGGAACGCAAAGCGCCCATCACCGTTTCACCGGACATCGAAATTGTTCCCGCCGGCCTGCGGCAGGCAGACTTGTGGATAAGAACGGTTGCCGCTGGTTTCCAGGAGAAAGACTCGCCAGTGGACGACACCAGAATACCGCGGCGCGCGCTTGACACTTTATACTGTCTAGGGTTCGCTGACGGAGCCCAGCGTTTCTTCGCCAGGTACAAAGGCGTGATTGCCGGTGGCGGCGTTCTGCACATCTCCGGAGAGACAGCTTCCATTCGAACCACCAGTTGCCGTATCGAGCACCGCAATAAGGGCGTTCAGCGCGCCCTGCTGGCCTTTCGCCTGGACGCTGCCCTCAAGGCGGGATGCCGTTACGCCTTCTCGAGCACCGACAAACTAGGCGCATCCTCCCGCAACCTGCGACGCTTCGGATTTCATGCCCTCTCCACCAGTTTCACCATGTCGTCCACGCACTGAGCCGCAGATTCGTATCATTGCTTTCCTCTGTGTGGCTCTGTGCCCCCGTGGTTGGCCCTTTTCCAACTGCTCTTGAACAACCTCTGGGTCTCGATTACCTCTCACCGCGCCGATACGTGACCGAAGGCTCGAAGAAGTTTGCCGGCAGCGAAATGCCCGAGGCTCGAAGTTTCTCCTCAAACCGCGGCCGTATGCCCGTAGCCGTGAACGTCCCCAGCGTACGCCCTTCCGCCGTAACTCCCTGCTTCTCAAACAAGAACACATCCTGCATGCTGACGATATCTCCTTCCATCCCGGTGATCTCGGTGATATGCGTCAAACGCCGCGAGCCATCGTTGAAGCGAGCCACCTGCAGCACCAGCGTCACCGCCGACGCGATCTGCCTGCGGATAGCTTTCTCCGGCACATTCAAATTCCCCATCATGACCATGGTCTCCATGCGGGCAATCGCGTCCCGCGGACTATTAGCGTGCACCGTGGTCAACGAGCCGTCGTGTCCGGTGTTCATAGCCTGCAACATGTCAAGCGTTTCATCGCCGCGCACCTCGCCGACGATGATGCGATTGGGCCGCATGCGCAGGCTGTTGATCACCAACTGCCGTTGCATAATGGCGCCTTTGCCTTCCGCGTCAGCCGGACGGCATTCCAGCCGAACCACGTGCCGTTGCTTCAGGCGCAACTCCGCCGAGTCCTCAATCGTGACAATCCGCTCCTTCTCCGAGATGTACCCGGAGAGCACATTCAGCAGAGTAGTTTTTCCCGCGCCGGTGCCTCCCGACACCACGATGTTGAGGCGAGCTCGAACCGCACCGCGCAGCAACTCCAGCATCGGTTGCGACAGTGTCTGCGTCGCCAGCAGATCGCGCTCCGTGATCGGAATGTTCCCAAAGCGCCGTATGGAAAGATGCGGACCGTCGACCGCCAATGGAGGAATAATCACATTCACCCGCGATCCATCCCCGAGACGCGCATCCACCATAGGCGAAGATTCGTCCACCCGCCGCCCGATCGCCGACACAATCCTCTCGATAACCCGCATCAGGTGCGCGTTGTCCTTGAATACAATCTTCGACTCTTCGAGCACGCCCGCGCGCTCGACGTAGACATCTTTTGCGCCGTTCACCAGAATGTCGCTGATGGTTGGATCCTGGAGCAGTGGTTCGAGCGGTCCCAACCGGAAGACCTCGCCCAGCAAGTCGAGCGCCAGCCGCTCTTTCTCGGGAGGCGTCATCTCCGGACTGCTCTTCAAGTTCGACAGCAGTTCCTGAATCACGGCGTAGACCTGGCGCTTCGTCTGGTCGTCGTGTTGCGCCGCCAGTTTCTCCAGATCGACGCGATCCAGTAACTCGCGATGAATTACGATCTTCAGTTCCTGATAACCGCGAAAATCCAGACCGCCTCTTTTCTTCGCTTCCTAGAGATCAAAACAGACGAAAGATCTCGTCGCCGGCGAATTTGAAATTCGATTGTACCCCTGCCCGCGCCAGCATCCACGCGGGCCAGTTCCGCAGCAAGTGAATTCCTT
>JBEKIU010000351.1:0-3341 GCA_050011635.1 Acidimicrobiales bacterium | reverse complement strand
TGGTCGTGATGCTGCTCGACCAGGATGTGCTGAAGGACCAAATCGAAAAGGCCATGCATCGCCTGGACCGAGACGCTGCCGTTACCGCCCAGCAGAGGCTCAACTTCGAGATGAGCGTCAAAAACCTGATGAAGTCGCTCGAAGACCGCGAGCGCGTGCCCAAGATCCAGGGTCTCGTCAACGAGTGCATGACATTCCTCGACGATGAACTTTCCGCAGTAACCGGACAGTATGATGACCTGCTATCGATCGAAGACGTCATCGATCAGGAGCTGATTCTGTTCGTGAGCCTGAACGCCAACAAGAACACCGAGCCCGTACGGTCGCTCGGGAAGATGCTGCTGCAAAATATCCAGCTCACCGTGGGTAAACGTTACGAGGACCAGGCAGACCGGCGGCGGCAGAATCGCCCGATCTTCTCGGTTGTGCTGGACGAGTTCGCGCCATTTGGGTACCGCAACTTCGCGCAAATTCTTCAGACCGCGCGCGGAACGAACACGGCGTTCCTGTTCTCGATGCAGAGCCTTCCCCAATTGATGCAGGTCGGCCGCGGCTTCAAGGAGGAGGTCACGTCGGCGCCGAACACGACCATCACTCTTCGGACGCGGGACGAAGAGACCGCTAAGTATTTCATCAAGGCGTCGGCCGAACAAGTCGTAACACGGCGCAGCGTCCAAAAGGAACGCGGGCTCTTCGGGTGGGGCAAGTACGAGGAAACCGGACGCGCCACCGAGAGCGAGGACCGCGAAACGCGGTCACAGGACGAGTCCATCAAGAACCTGCCCAAAGGGCAGATGGAAATCCTGATGTCGGACGACACGCGCGGGACTCTGCATTCGCTGCTGCAAATCCGTCCGCCCGAGGAGGTGGCAGTCCCGGGCTTCCAGCCGGCGCTCTATCCGCGCATATTGCACTCGCGCGCCGAATCGAGTGGCGCCAACCTCCGATTCAAAGACCCGGAACTGGCGCGCAAGTTTCGCGTCCCGAATCGTTATGCAGGAGACTTTCGCAAATGATAATCCGGGCTGTAGTCATCATTGCAGCGTGCGCGGTAATAGCTCCCGGCCAGACTGCATCCAGTCCGGCGCAGAAAGTCGGAACGAAGCAGCCCGCAGCGGGACAGTATCAGCGGCCGGCCAGTGCAGTGGTGGGCCAGGAGAAAGAAGACTTCCTCGCCTCGTCTACCAAACTTGTCAACAAGAGCGACTTCGACTATGGGGCCATGCTCGAACAGCGCCGCCAGGCGTTTCTCGCCGCCAGCGGCGCCAACCCATTCTTCTGGTACAGTGCGCTGACCACGGCGATTCTGATGGTGCTGATGTTCGCCTACGGTGTGCGCGTTATGGACGGGAAGCGAAAACTTTGGCACGCCGCCGAAATCCTGAACGATGTCTGGAACGACGCACAGTACGCCCGCGCAACAGCGGAAGACGCGATCGGGCGGCACAACGCGCACATGGAGACGTGCAACCGGGTGATCGAGGCGCAGACAAGCGGGCGGCCCAGCCCCTCCGCTCTTGAGACCACCGACGCCAGGAACGAGCTGGCACGTGTACGGGGTGAACTCGACAATATCGACAGCGAGCGGAAAGTGCTGCGGGCGAAACTGGACGAAAAGGAAAAGCTGGTCGACGACCTGTCGGCCCGGTTGAGCGTTCTCGAAAAGAGCGACCAGTACGGCGGCGCCGCACAGGCCAGGATACAAAACGGTAGCTCCGGTTCCGGTGAATCCGAGAGCAGACTGATTGCCCGCATCAACCAACTCACGCAGCAGCTCGAAATGGAAAAGCAGAAGAACCGTACGCTGAAGGGAGCATAGCCTGTGCTGGTAACGCTGAAAGGCTTTGGCGGAATCTGGGAGAAAAGGTTGCGCGACAATCCCGCCGTTCCAGACGTGGCAGCGCGGGCCGCTTATTACAACACGACCGGCGTTCTGGTAGACGGCAAGATTCGTTACCGCTGGCGCATCGGCGGCAAGATCCGGTTCAACGGAATTGGCGGTTTCACTCCGACCAACCCGGTTCGCTCCCTGAACCGCGTATTCGAGTGCAAGGATCCCGAAACGGTCCGTAGTGGCTGGACTCAAGTGCTGGTTCAGAAGAAGCTGACCTGTCCGGAACGACCGGATCTCTATCTTTTCGTGGTGACGGCCGAGCGCACGGGACATCTCGACGTCGGATCGTCCTGGAAATCGGATTCAGTTCAGGTCGTGTCATTGAGCGAATCAGGCGACCAACAGGAAGCGATGTTGTTGATGCCGGCGTACTCCTGGGTCCGCGGGGAACTCGGCACGTTCTGCGTTGAGCCGTCCACGAAGCAGTTCTGGTCGGCGGAGCTTCGGTTGGGACGTGCCGGGATCGGCTGACTGAGAACAGCGATGCGTTACGAGAAAGGCACAATCCAGATCAGCCCGGCGCGGGACATCCCGTTGCTGCAGCAAGTGCTCCGTTCCGGATTCGCGACCAGCGATCAGCTCTACGAGTTCATGCAGCTCAACCAATCGGAGCGGTCGAGGCAAGCCTTCGATCACCGATTGCGGCGACTACTGGCGCACGGACTGATCGAGAAGCACCAGGGAGCCGCGCGCGGGCGACCGCAGGTGTTCGTCATCAGCAAGGAAGGTGCGTCCCTGCTCATCGATGTCGGCGAATTGTTTGCGGGACGAATTGGTATGGAGACGGGCGAACGAAGCTGCGCACACTGGCTTGACCTGAACGACCTGCACCTCGCGCTTGCGAAAAACAGACTGCTGATGCGCTGGACACCCGCGTCCGAGATTTGCTCGCAAAACGATTTGACGCAATTCCGGTATGCCAAGGATTACGACGCCGTCGTCGCGGTTGAATGTGGAGGACGAGAAACTCGTTTCGGGATCGAATACGAACGGACGCCCAAGACATATGACACCTATCGACGGATTGCATCGAAGCTCGGCGGGGAGACGCTCGTCGACACGGTTCTGTATCTGGTCCCGAACTACCACCTTCTGTGCATGATTCGGGACAGCGTCGCGCCGAAACGAGTTCAGGTGTGCGTCGCGTTGTTCGCGGAATTCATGGATCGTCTTCTCGCGACGCCGGTAATGATCGCCGGAACAGGCCATCGCGACATTCCTTTTCAGACAATTCTCATGCAGGCCTGCGATGCGCGCGGACGGCAATAAGCCCTTTGCCGTCACTTTGCCTGCGCCATTGGCGCTTTTATGCATGAGTGAATAATTTCCAACCCCCGCAGAGCGAATGATTTACAGCCCGATTACCCTCCCCATCATCTGGCGATGCCGGGTTCGGGTTGAATATCTCGGAACTCTCGGGATTGGTGGTGCGGCACTTGTGCATGTC
>JBEKIU010000350.1:0-2974 GCA_050011635.1 Acidimicrobiales bacterium | reverse complement strand
TCGCTGAGAATGTTTCGCAGCAGGCGGCCATCAACCCACTCCATGACCATGTAGACCTGGCTGCGGTCGGCATCGGAGAAAACCTTCATTACTCCAGGATGGTCCATGAGCTTGCCGATTTCTTCTTCGCGGCGGAAACGGTCAAACAGCGCGGGGTCGCTCTCGACTTCGGGATGAGGGATCTTGATAGCTACAGGACGTCCGTTCTGGAGATCGGTGGCGCGGAAGATCGTGGCCATGCCGCTGCGGGCAACCAAGGAGTCGATGCGGTAGTGATCCAGTTGGTCGCCGACGTGGACGGTCATGGTTGGGAAATCTGTAAGTAAATCTGCGTCAAATGTATTCTGCAAGCGGCGCTACCCCTATGACCTTGGACGCCGCTATCATTTCAGAACTTTCGTTAAAAAGGCATAAGGACCGCTTAGCTTCAGCGCTCCTTAGCGTAGCTTATAGGGACGGCCGCGGTACATCCCCATGCGTTCGACGGTGCGGACACGAATGAGCTGCACACTGATGTTATCGCTGCCGTCCTGTTCGTTGGCGCGGTCGACTAGTTCCCTGGCGGCGTCGTCCAGGTTGCGGTGGCGGCGCGTGAACTCGGCCATTTCGGCGGCGGTGACCGCACCGTGCAACCCGTCGGAGCAAAGCAGCAGAACATCTCCGGGCAAGAGCTGGATTTCCTCGACATCAATGTTGACAAAAAGATTCATGCCAAGGGAGCGGCTAAGAACGTGGCGCTGGGAAGACTCCGCGGCCTCCTCGGCGGAAATCAGGCCGAGGCGAGCCTGGTCGGTGACCACGGTGTGGTCGCGAGTGAGTGGCTTGGCGTCGCCGGTCCGGATCAGGTAGCAACGGGAATCGCCTACGTGAGCCACCGTGGCGCGATCGAATCGCAAGGCGACGACGACGATGGTCGAAGCCATGCCGGGACCTGAGCGGCCCGAGAGCGCTTCAGATTCGCAGACCCGCGCATTTGCGGATTGAACGACTTGCGTGACCACGTCTTTATGCAAGGCTCCGTCTTTGGCGCGGCGGAATCCCGCAAGCGCTTCCTGGACGGCGGCGCGCGACGCGACCTCTCCCTGGCGCTGACCGCCGACGCCGTCGGCCAGAGCGAAGAGCCAGCCGTGGGAGCGCGCTTGCGCGGGGGAGCCGGGAGCCACGTGGCCAAGGTAGTCCTCGTTGCGGGTGCGCACGCGGCCGGGATCGGAGAGTTCAGAGAATTCAAGATCTAGCATGCAACATTGCGGCTGAAAGCGACTGCCCGTCTGTCCTTCGACGCCACTCGGGCTCGGGCTGAGAATATCTTATCGAAGGCGAGTCGTCTCGAAGATAGTCCTGTCAAAGATCGTCGTGGAGCGATCGGGCGTCCTCGCCCGTCATGACCTCGGTTGCAGCGGTTGGGTGGCCGGGCGGGACGCCCGGCGCTCCATTTAGCACAAACGCGGTTGGGCGCTACATCAAGGCTGTTGTCGGCAAGCGGTTTTGCACCATGGTGGAGCGGCCGGAACCCTTGCTCACTCGGAAGAAGTAGATTCCTCCATAAATGCCCCACACTGCGGCGATTCCCAAGGCCAGCAGCGGTTCCATTTTTGTGCCATAGCCCATGAACGGGCCAATCAGATAGAAGGCCATGCAGGCCATGTTGGCAAGCAATCCGAAGATAGGAATCACGAGGTGACGAATCAGCTTGAACTTCGGATGCCCATGGTAGGCGACGATGCAGATGATGCAACTTAGAGCGTAAAGCAGGAATGTTCCGAAGTTCGAGGCGAGGGTGACGGTGAGCAGGGAATTGGGCAGCGCGGCCATTTTGTCGTGGGTGGTATAGCCGAAGCTGGACCAGAATCCATGCGGCAGGCCTTGAATCGCCGAATCGGCGGGAGCGCCGGCGTCTCCGAATGCCATGACCACGGCCAGGCAACCCACGATGGCAGAGATCACGGCGAGCGTCCAAATGGCGCGATGCGGAGTCAGGTTCCTGGAGTGCAGCATGCCAAAGTGTGCCGGCGCCTCCTGATCTTTGCCCATGGCGTAGGTAACCCGGGCTCCAGTGTTCATGCAGGAGAGCGTGGTGCCGATCAGGGCAAGGAATACGGTGAAGGCCTCGGCCAGCATAAAGGTGCGGCCATGGCCGTTGAAGAAATGATTGCCCACGATGACCATCATGTCGCCAATAGGAGCAGCCGAACCGGACGCGCTTTGCATGGTGTAGCCACTGTTTAGAAAATAATTGGCAGCAAAATATTCGATCAGATAACAGAAAGCTCCTTGCACGAGGAGCGACGTGATCACGGCTATGGGCACGTCGCGCTTGGCGTTCTTCGCTTCGCCGCCCATGGCGGTGACGGATTCAAATCCGACCAGAATGAGAATCGCAACCGTCGCCTGAATGAAGGCCCAGCCGAAGTTGTGGATTCCGACAACCGACTTGGCATTGGGATGGCTCAGGAAATTCCCCTTGTCGTCGGCGGTTGGATAACTGATGTGATAGGGCACGGGCTTGCCGGCAGCATCGAGTTTAGGCAGCGGAACACCGCTCGAATCGCGAACGATCACGTCCGTCGGTTGGCCGTTCACCATCTGGGACGTGGTGGCGAATTCGTAGTTGTAGGCATTGCCGGCGGTTGAATCGAACTGGTAGGCCTCGCTGCCGGGCTTATGAGTGACGCGGTAGCTGAGCGCAAAAAATGAAAAAATCAGCAAGGCACTGATCTGAATCACATTGATGGCGATGTTGATCGAAGTAGAGCCGGTGATGCCGCGATGCGCTATATAGGCAATGGCAAACGAGAAAACCACAGCCACCGCCATCATGAAGGCCGGACCGGGGTTCGACGCGTTCATGAAGTTCGGCCAAAGGGTTCCCACGAGGTATCCGCACAGGATGCCCATTACGGCGACCATCACGCCCGGATATATCCAATAATAAAGATGGGAGGCCCATCCGACTATGAACTTCGACAGCCGGGCA
>JBEKIU010000349.1:0-7367 GCA_050011635.1 Acidimicrobiales bacterium | reverse complement strand
CAGTCCGGCCCAGGGATCGACACGCACTACCCGCAGGCTCACAGCAATCTCACAGGCCAGCACTGGCGCCCACAACAAGGCAAACACAAGCCGCCTTGTGCGGCGCTTTCCGGTCCGCGACATCCGGCGGACCTTGGCCCACTGCTCCGGCCCGAGTGTCCCCGCCTTTACGGGCACGAACCAGAAGCCGATGTTCTTCCAGAACCAGCCCCGGTCTTTCTTAGTATTGGTATTAGGATTAGTATTGGTATCCGTATTATTTACCACATTATTGTTTTCCGCGTTGACCGCCATCTCAGGCCTCCCTCTGGTGCAGTTTGTATACCTGTTCGCTCAATGTTCGAAACGGACGCGGGGAGAAGACTGCCTCCACCGGCAATTCAAAGTGTTCGGCGATCTTGAAGGCTAACTCCAGCGACGGCGTGTAGTCTCCCCGCTCTAGAAAGCCAATTGTTTGCGGATTCACCCCTACGGACGATGCCAGAGTCGCCCGCGATAATTTTCTTTCCGCGCGAAGCACAGCGATGCGGTTGTGAAGCGACATAATGCCTTTATACACTAATTCGTTGTGTATACGCAACGTTCATTTATTTGAACTGGCGAACGGCAAAATGCTGTCAGTCTCTTGGGTGCTTTGTTCGAGGGCTCGACGAGGGGATTCGGCATCTGTTTACGACAATTAGGGTGTTCCTGCTTTTGCGGAATGCCGGGAGAGTCGCGGCGGAGGTTTCTGGTGGCCGGCTTTGCCCGCCGGGACGGGGCAGAGCCCCGTCACCACACGGGCACTACAACAGGGACCACACAGGCAGTGCATGGGGCAGGGCACTACACAGCAGCGCCGGAAAACGGTAGCCCGCAGCTTGGCGTTGACCGGTAAAGCATTCGACCAAAAGCGCGGATTGCTACAGTGGGTGTAGAACGGCCCTCGCGGAGCCGTGTGTTACGAGTCAAATCGTTATGGGTCAAATACTGTTGAGGAGCGCGCTGCGGCAAGTTGGGAAGATCCGATACCGAGCTGAGTTTTTCAGCACTCGGTTCAACATCTAGCCGTTTTCATAGCCGAACTTGGCGACAATTCCGGCGACTTCGAATTGGTCGCCGCTTTTGAGCTCCTGTTGGCCTTGGGTTACCTCGGCATTGTTGATTTTAATCTGGATGTTCCTGGCTGACCGCACGAGGAAATATCCTTCTTCCCGCTGGTGAATCGAGGCGGCTACGCGAGGAGCAAACCATCGCTTGAGCCGAATGCTGGCCAGCATGGATTTGCCAATCACGCTGAGCTTGCTGGAGAGAAGGTACTGTTGCCGGTCGGTTCGGCCGGCGACGATGGTAACCATGCCTATCTGGCGCCGTCTGACCACCCTCGATTCGCAGGCGGGCACCAGTGCGATGCGCGAACGCGCGACAGGCGCAGCCCCGGCGGCCATTTTGGCCATCAATTCCTTGAGCTTGTTGGTGTCGAGCACCATGGTCGCTTCCAACTGGGGGGGCGCGGTTTTTTCTACCTGAGCCTGCCAGCCGCTGCTGCGATCGTTGGTGACCGACGAGGACGAAGTATCCCGCTTTCCCACCTCACTGTGAAATTCGATCCGGTGCTTGCCGATTACGATGACGTCTCCGTGGCTAAGCACGGCCCTCGAGACACTGCGATTGTTGAGGTAGGTGCCGTTGAAGCTTTCGTTGTCTTCAAGAACATAGTGATTGTTTTCCCAGAAGATCCTGGCATGGTGGCCAGAGACAATGGGATTATCGATCTGGAGCAGGTTGTCGGGCTGGCGGCCGATGGTGGCCACGCCCCCAGTCAAGGCCACTTCGCGTAAGACGTTATCGCCGAACTTGAGAGACAACTTTGCTGTTTTGTCCTGCCAGCGCGAGGGTTCCTGCGCGAGGTTTTGTGTCGCCGGAATCAGGTCTTGCGTCATCAAGGCTACGTTTTGTGTCATCGGGGGCTCCAAGAAAATATGTTTCCAGCGACCGTTCTTTAGAGATCGTTCTTACAGAAGCAATCCGGGGTCCACGAGGAGAACTTTCTAAGTGACTAATTCCAGACACTTCTGGATATCGAAGAGAACAATCCGGCGCGCAATTGGGACGAGTTGTCCCGTGGGTGGCGGCCAGAGGACAAATTGTCGCGGGCCGGGGTGTTTGGGTAAGATCGCGATAAGCACTGAATTGCCAGTGTTCATTCCGGGATCGGAGGACCGAGGTCAGGATGGGGCCCCGAGGCTCCGGCCGTTTTTACGTGGCTTAGCCTCGTCAGCACACCTGAAGGCGTTTACGAGTAATATCTACTAAGACCATCGACATAGCATGGTATAGGTAATATATTCATGAGCTTTATGGCGTCGAGACTGGCGCCGAGCAACCAAAAGCCCTTTCCCGGTCATCTTCTTTCCGCGCTTCGGCCCACTCATTTTTCGCAGTTCGGAGGATCGGTATGTCAGTCGTCGAGTTTGGTCACTTTGTGCTTACCCTGGCCATACTTCTGGTCGCTGTGCACGGCCTGGGATATATTGCCGAACGTCTCAGGCAGCCGCGCATCGTGGGAGAGATACTGGCTGGAATTCTGCTGGGTCCATTCGTACTTAAGCTGCTGGCGCCGACAGCGTTCGCCAAGATTTTCCTGTTCTCGCCCAATGCCGGCACGGTCATGGGTTTCCTTTATCAACTGGGCCTGATCCTCCTGATGTTTTGCTCAGGCGCCGAGACTCGACGGCTTCTGGCCAAGGAGAATCGACGCAACACCCTGCTGCTGCTGACCGTCTCGGACCTGGCCAGCTTCACGCTGGTGTTGGGCCTGGGCTTCGCGGGATTAATACCGCTGCAACTGCTGACCGGAACGTCGAGCCAGACCACGGCTACTCTGTTGATCGTGGCGATAGCCACGGCGGTGTGCTCCATTCCCGTGATCTCGCGCATCTTCTGGGATCTGGGAATCATGCAGACCCGCTTCGTGAGTCTGATTCTGGGTTATGCGCTGCTGGAAGACCTCGCCTTATGGGTAGTGCTGGCGTTTGCCACCGCCCTGGCCGCGTCGACGACACTGGCGCAACAGCAGGTGACGAGCAGCGTTTCCGGACACGTGATCAGCACGCTGATTTATACGTTAATCGGATTAATGGCCGCGCCGGGGCTGTTGAAGCGGCTCAGCAATGCGGGCTGGAACGTTCTCTATAAAGCTTCTCCGGTCGGGTACACCATGGCGGTGCTGATGGCGTACTGTGCGATTGCGGCGGTGTTCGAAGTGAATCTGCAATTTGCCGCGCTGCTGGCGGGGTATGGCATCGTTGGGGGGCTCTATGGAGCGCAACGCGAGCGCTTCGCGGCGCCCGTCGATGCTATTTCCAAGGTGTCGTTTGGGGTGTTTGTCCCGATCTACTTTGGATTGATCGGCTACAAGCTGGTCTTTGGGCGGCAGTTCTCGTTCGCGATTGTGCTGGTATTTCTGTTGGGTTCTTCGCTGATATCCGTTTTCTCGGCTGGACTGGCAGCGCGGCTTGGCGGATTTCGCGGACTCGACGTTGTCAACATCGCCCTGACCACAAATGCCCGGGGGGGGCCGGGCATCGTGCTGGCGAGCGTGGCCTACGATGCCGGCATCATCAATGCGGCTTTCTACACCAGCCTGGTGATCACCGCCGTTATCACCTCACAGATCGCTGGGGCATGGCTGCGGTTCGTGCTCTCGAAGGGCTGGCCCTTACTCTCTACCAACCCCGACGAAACGTGGAAGGCCGGCGAACGTGTGGCAGGCACAGCGGTGGGGCAGATCGAGCGGGCTTGAGGGAACCGAAGGGCTGTGGGATGGGATTCGCCGCTGCGGAATCCCACCCCTTCGGCTTCGCTCAGGGCAGGCTCTAACGTCGCAGAAAGCGCGAGGTTTGGGATGGGGCACACGGCACCTGGCGTACTCTGCCAGCGCAATCGTTCGTCCATACCCTATCATTTGTTATCGTGTTCTTGTCCCGTTCTCGTCCATCTGCGTTGCGCAGCATCTTCGGGCAACTTTGTCCTCGATGCCGATCGGCACGGATTTTCAATTCTTCCATTTATTGGGGCTTCCCTAAGATGCATGATCGCTGTCCGATGTGCGGTCTCCACTTCAATCGCGAGCCGGGATATTTTCTCGGTGCCATGTACATCGGTTATGGCCTAGCCCTCGCCTTCATGGTTGTTCCAGGCGCCACCCTGTGGGCTCTGACTGGTTGGCGTCTGGATAAGATTGCAATCTGGGCGGTCTTGTTGTTCCTGCCCTTCGCCCCCATGCTGACGTTTCTTTCACGCGTGCTTTGGATTTATTTCGATCAGAAGATCGATCCGGAGCCAAGGTAGGAGGCGCTGTGGAATCCCACCCTAACGTCGCAGAAAGCGCGACGTTTAGGATGGGGCACCCGGGGGGGGAATCTGAAGAGTAACAAATGGAATTCGGGTGGCGGTTTGAGGTTGGGTTGGCGACCGTATGGTCTGGGGGATCGAGAAATATCGGTTCCAAGTGGCGAATTCATATAGCCCCGGGTCCTTTATGAAGAAGAAGAAGAAAAAGAGTGAAGACCATCGACTGATGCAGCTTTCCAAGATCTGCCTGGCGCTTCCGGAGGCGACGCGGTGGTATAACGGCCAACATGCCAGCTTCCTGATTCGAAAGAAGACGTTCGCTTATTTTCTCAACGACCACCACGGGGACGGGATTGTCGCGGTCGCCTGCAAAGTGTTGCCCGGCGACAACGACGCTCTTGCCGGGGCTCAGCCGCGCCGATTTTTTCTGCCTGCTTATATCGGACCGAAAGGGTGGGTAGGGCTGCGGCTTGACCTGGGGGAGATTGACTGGGATGAGGTTGCTGAACTTGTGCGCGGCAGCTATCAACTGGTGGCACCGAAGCGACTGGCGGCGCTGGTCGATGACGGGGACTGAGGTGTACGTGAGACGTCCCTCCGGGGCTTGCTCTTTTCTTACTCCCAACCCAGCGCTGAAGCGCTGGGCTAAGCTGGATCGTCCCTACGGGACTGGATTCTTGTGCACCTGCGCGAAGCAGAGTATTTCCGCGGCCTGTTCGCGGCAGCTTGCTCGGCGAGAGGCCACGGAATTTGACCGCAAGAAACGGATGGAGGTTCTCGGCCTCTCCGCCGTACGCTGGTAACGTAACGCCGGCCAACGGCGCGCGAGGAAAGGAGGAAAGAAGGATGAGTTCCACGAAAGATTATGTGCTGGGCACGCACGATGAGGAGATCGAGCGCCTCGGTTTGCAGCATTCGGCATGGCGGGAGCGTGCGCAAGAGGCATGGCGATCGGCCGGGATTGGCCCTGGTCAAACGGTGCTGGATGTGGGGTGCGGACCGGGCTACGCAGCGCTGGATTTTGCCGACCTGGTGGGTAGCACGGGACGGGTCGTGGCCATCGACAAGTCGGAACGATTTCTGCGGGTGCTCGATGCGAAATGTCGAGAGCGCCACCTCGACAACGTCACGGCCCACCTGGCCGATCTTGACGCCGGGGAGTTTCCGGATGTCATCGCCGACCGGGCGTGGTGCCGCTGGGTGCTCGCTTTCGTCAAGAATCCGCGCGCGATTCTGGAGCGGATGGCTGCGGTTCTTACGGCAGGTGGGGTCATCGTGGCGCACGAATACTTTGATTATTCGACGTGGCGGGCTGCGCCGCGCTGTGCCGAGGTCGAAGAATTTGTGAGTGCGGTGATGGCGAGCTGGCGCGACAACGGAGGTGAGCCCGATATAGCATTATCGCTGCCGCGCTGGCTGGAGGAACTCGGCTTCGAAATTCGCAGCGCCCGGCCCATCGTCGATATCGTGCAACCGGGTGATCTGAGCTGGAGGTGGCTGGCGTCGTTCCTGGACGTGGGCCGCAGCCGCCTGGTTGAGATGGGATACCTGTCGAGCAGCCGCGCCGAATCCATATGGCAGGCATTCGTGAAGTTTGAAGGCACAGCAGGAGCTCGCATGTTGACGCCCGGAGTGCTGGAGATTGTGGCGGAGCGGCGGTAACGTCTTTAGATTTAGAGCTTGAGGCCGACCTGTGAGACGCAGATGCGGCAACGGAGCTCTGCCCGGTTACGGGCCTGGGCTGACGGGGCAGAGCCCCGTCGCCACACCTGCGTCTCACAGGTCGGCCTCAAGCGCTAAATCAAAGACGTTATCGCCGCTCCGCCACAATCTCCAGCACTCCCGGCGTCATCATGCGCGCTCCCGCCGCGCCTTCGAACTCCGCGAATGCCTGCCATATGGATTCGGCGCGGCTGCTCGACAGGGATCCCATCTCAACCAGGCGGCTGCGGCCCACTTCCAGGAAGGTCGCCAGCCACCTCCAGCTCAGATCACCCGGCTGCACGATATCGACGATGGGCCGGGCGCTGCGAATTTTGAAGCCGAGTTCCTCCAGCCAGCGCGGCAGCGACAATGCGATATCGGGCTCACCGCCGTTGTCGCGCCAGCTGGCCATCACCGCACTCACAAATTCTTCGACCTCGGCACAGCGCGGAGCAGCCCGCCACGTCGAATAATCAAAGTATTCGTGCACCACGATGACCCCACCCGCCGTAAGAACCGCAGCCATCTGTGCCAGAATCGCGCGCGGATTCTTGACGAAAGCGAGCACCCAGCGGACCCAGGCGCGATCGGCTATAACCTCCGGAAACTCCCCGGCGTCAAGATCGGCCAGGTGGGTTGTGATGTTCTCGATGTGGCGCTCTAGACATCTCGCATTGAGCACCCGGAGAAATCGTTCCGACTTGTCGATGGCCACGACGCGTCCCGTACTGCCTGCCAGATCGGCAAGATCCAGCGCTGCGTAGCCCGGTCCGCACCCCACATCCAGCACCGTTTGACCGGGGCCAATCCCGGCCGATCGCCATGCCTCTTGCGCGCGCTCCCGCCATGCCAAATGCTGCAAACCGAGGCGCTCGATCTCCTCATCGTGCGTACCCAACACATAATCTTTCCTAAAACTCATCCTTCTCCCCCGCGTGCCGTAACCGGCGTTTCGGTACAGCGTACGGCAGGGAGGCCCTGAACCTCCATCCGTTTCTTGCGGTCAAATTCCGTGGCCTTTCGCCGAGCAAGCTGCTGCGAAAAGAACGCGGAAATACTCTGCTTCGCGCAGGCTTTTGAGCAGGGCACGACTCTACAGGCTGAGGAAAAACTGCTCGTGTGGTGACGGGCCTCTGCCCCGTTCTGTTCGCCGCCGGAAAGCTTGTGAACGCCTGACTTTGGGAAGGGCACGACTTCAGCCACGCCGTATCGGAACCAAAAAACACCGGCTTTAGAGTGTGCTTGAGAACTCGTTTCCGGGACACTGCACCAGGCACGCGCCACCACACAAAGGCTCCAAGCCCGTCGTAAAATAGACAACCGGAACC
>JBEKIU010000348.1:0-4059 GCA_050011635.1 Acidimicrobiales bacterium | reverse complement strand
CATCGCAGCGCGGCGCGACTGGCGCTGAGTCTGCCTCTGGCTGGGTTAGGGCCAGTCCGGTCGCCCGGAATGTGCCTCCTCAGGCCAATCTTGAAACCATGCGAGGAGCGAGGAAACAGACAGCAGGAGAACTGCAAACCGGGTGCCAACCGCATACTTCAAGCGTCGCTGATCGGGTGACGGATAAGTTGCTGATTACACATTGCTTACTAGCTGATCAATAGATGGGTTGGCGAGCTCAAGAGCAAGCCGCCGCGGAGCGTGGGCAAAGTCTTGCACAAGTTGCACTGTGAGCGGTGCAGCACCTGGAATTTCTGGAAACCATGAAATTTCCGGAAACAGAGAGGGACGCAGCAAGCCACGTCTCTATGATGGTCTGTTTACATATCGCGGCGGCCTTCCATCGCTTTCAGCATAGTGATCTCGTCGGTGTATTCGATGTCGCTGCCGACGGGGATGCCCATGGCGATGCGCGTCACTTTCACGCCGGCACGCTTGAGTTGATGCGAGAGATATGTGGCGGTGGCTTCGCCTTCGATGGTGGGATTGGTGGCGATGATGACTTCGTCCACGTTGCCGGCGTCGACGCGGGTGACGAGGTTCGAGATGCGCAACTGTTCGGGGCCGATGCCGTGCAGAGGAGAAAGTGCGCCGTGCAGGACGTGGAAGACGCCGTTGAAGTGTTTGGTTTTTTCGATGGCGGCGATGTTGGTGGGTTCCTCGACCACGCAGACCATGCGCTGGTTGCGGGTGGCGCTGGTGCAGTAGACGCAAGGGTCGACGTCGGTGATGTTGTTGCAGACGGAGCAGAGGCGCAGGTTGGCTTTGACGTCGCGCACGGCGGCGGCGAGGGCTTCGGCGTCTTCTTCGCTGGAGCGGAGGATGTGGAAAGCCAGGCGCTGCGCGCTTTTGGCGCCGACTCCAGGGAGCTTTTTCAGTTCGTCAATCAACCGCGACATCGGTTCGGCAAATTTGGACATTCCTGATTCACTTTCAATCGCATTGTTATTTCTGAGCGAGGCGAAACCTATGCATTTGCCGGGTACAAACAAGTTGCATAGGTCCTGCGCTTCGCTCAGGATGACAAGGGTATTAGAGTCCGCCCATGCCGAGGCCGCCGAGCATGCCGCCAACTGTGGACTGCATGGCTCCGTCAATTTTGCGGGCGGCTTCGTTGACGGCGGCGAGGATCAAGTCCTGCAGCATCTCGACGTCTCCGGCCTTCACGGCTTCGGGATCGATGCGCAGGCTGAGCAGTTGTTTGCGGCCGTCCATTTTGGCGGTAACGGCTCCGCCTCCGGACGTGGCTTCGACGACCGTCTCCTGCATTTTCTTCTGCAGGGTTGCGTACTGCGCCTGCGCTTTCGACATCAGGTCTTGCAGGTTGAATCCACTCATAGGACCTCACGTTGACTCTCGGCCGCGCTCTCTTATTTTTCGTTTGTCATTCTGAGCGAAGCGAAGAAACTGTGCAATTTGCCGGCGCAAACAGTTTACATAGGTCCTTCGCTTCGCTCAGGATGACAAAATGAGGCGGGAGCGCTAAAAAAAGGGCAACGCCCGCGCACTCACCGTTTTTCTTTGTAATCAATTACGGTGCGAATCTCGGCGCCGAATTTTTCTCGCATGCGCTGCACCACGGGATCTTGTTCGGCGCGGCCGCGGCCACCGACTGCCGGGCCATTGGACCGTGCGGCGACGCCATTACGTTTGGCTCCGTTGCCGTCGCCCCCGTCCTGTGATGCGACGGCTGCGCCGGGAACGATTTTCAGCTTCACGGCGCGGCCCAGAACTCCGCTGGCTGAGGCGATGGCCAGGCGTCGTGCCTCGGGGCCGACCGACATGTCGATTACGGTTTGCGATTCGGAGATCTTGATGAGCAGTTCGTTGGCTTGCACGCTCCATTCGCCGGCTTCGAGCATGGAGACCAGGATGCGCTGGTTGCCGTCGGTGAGTGCTTGCAGGACGGCGGCTTGCAGACGGTCGATTTGTGAATGAACTGGTTGGGATTGGTCCGTCCGGGATTGAGTTGACTGTGGTTCTGGCGCCGACGCTGCTGGCGTCGGATGAGTTTGTAATTCTGGACGCGGCTGCGGTCCGGAAGTTGACGGGTTTGTAACGCTGGCCGAGACGTAGCTAGCTACGTCTCTACGATTTGTGTCGTTACGATCGACGCTTACGCGATCCGCATCTGGCTCGGGGGCGGGTTCGCGCAAGGGAGCGGCGGAGCCCATGATGACTGGTTCCGGTGCGCTGGGCGCGGTTGGAGTTGAAGCAGCAACAATGCGCGGGCCGGGTAGTGGAGCGGTCTCGGAAGAATCTTCCTGTCGCGGAGTGCCCTTGCGCGCGGAATCGGCTGCGAACGGCGAAACAAAATTTGGCCGAGCGGCCGGAGATGGCTCTGGGCGGCGGGTTTCGGCGCTCGCGGAATGGCTGCCGACAATGGCCGGCCTCGATGGCGTTCTCGGCACCGCGGTTGTGTTCGGCGCGGCTGCGACATCGCTCAAGAGTTGTTCGATGGGCAACAGACGCTGGGCATGCGCCATTTTGAGCAGGCCGAGTTCGAGATGGAAACGCTGCTCCTGTTTGTAGCCGAGCTCGCCGTGAGTGCGCAGCATGATCTGCAGATGGCGTGTGAGGTCTTCTTCGCCGAACAATTCGGCGACGCGAGCGACGCGCTCGCGTTCTTCGCTGGAAATTTGCAGCAGGGAAGAGTCCTTCCCGGCGACCTTGGCGACGGTGGCATTGCGCAGGAATCGGACCATCTGGCGGGCAAAATGTGTAGGACTGTGGCCCTCGCTGATGAGGTGGTCGACCTGGCGAAGAACTTCGTCGCTCGCGCCGCTGGCGATGGCTTGCATGACTTCTTCGAGAATATGAGCGGGAGCGGCGCCGACGAGATTGCGTACCGAGTTGGCGGTGAGCTTTCCGCTGGAGGAAGCGATCGCCTGATCGAGAATGGAGAGCGCGTCGCGCATGGAGCCGTCGCCGGCTTCGGCCAACAGGGCGAGTGCGTCGTTATCGGCTTCGATGTTTTCGCGCGTGACGAGATCGCGAAGCTGGGCCACGATGGCGTCGAACTTCACGGCACGGAAACTGAAATGCTGGCAGCGCGAACGGATTGTTTGCGGTATGTCCTCGGGCTGTGTGGTTGCCAGCATGAAGACGATGTGATCGGGCGGCTCTTCCAGAGTCTTGAGCAGAGCGTTGAAAGCCGCGTCCGTGATTTGGTGAGCTTCGTCGAGAATGTAAATCTTGAAGCGGTCGCGGGCGGGGCGGTAGCGCGCGGCCTCGCGGAGTTCGCGGATTTCGTCGATGCCGCGGTTGGTGGCGGCGTCGATTTCGATGACGTCGACGGCGTTGCCGGCGCGAATTTCGGTGCAGGATTCGCAGACGCCGCAGGGCTCTGGCACAGGCGTGTCTTTCGAGCGGCAATTCAACGCGGCGGCCAGAATGCGGGCGACCGTGGTTTTGCCGATGCCGCGGTGTCCGCTGAAAATGTAGCCGTGGGCGGTGCGTCCCTGTTCGATGGCGTTTTGCAGTGTGCGGGTGACGTGCTCTTGTCCGATGACCTCGGAGAACTTCTGCGGACGGTATTTGCGGGCCAGGACGGTGTAGCTCATGGGCGAGAAGATACGATTATACGTGATGGAGTGAGAGAATGGCCGCCGCTCCATACCGGTAGGGCCGTGCGGTCCAAACAACAATCCCCGCGGTAAAGTGCAGTATTCTGATACGAATGGAGTCGGCTTAATGCCTTGCCAAGTAAAGTTTTCGACATGGCCTCCCGGTGCTGACAGAATTCACTATGTCAACGAAGAGGACATACGCACTGTCCTGAGCCGCCTTCCCGAGGAACTTTGGCATCGTCTTCGCACCGTTCATTTCAACGATAGAGCTCGTGGTGCGCGCGTTCTAGGCTATGTTAACCGGGGGCGCCGTGACATCGCACTGTGCGCGCTGCCCCCTCGAATGAGTCTGATACAAGCTTTAAGAAACGGCCAAAGGCCTGAGGAATTCGGAGCCAGGCGGGGTGAAAAATGGCCACGACTCGCCATT
>JBEKIU010000347.1:0-2825 GCA_050011635.1 Acidimicrobiales bacterium | reverse complement strand
AGTGCCTGTCGCTATCTGCGGAGAGGTGCGAGCGTACGGTTGCCGCATGAGAAGCCCTGCTCTGTCGGTATCGCTAAACTCCGCATCCATGGTGAACCCGTAGCGGATTATGTCCGTCGCCGCACGAATCCGGGAGAACCCTGCGAAGTCTTTATCGCCTGATGTCGGACGGGATGTCTTGATTGGCTAACCCGGTAGCGGTGAGGAGGTGTTGCCACTCTTGTTATTAAGCCGCTCCAAATAGCATTCCACATGGACTGGTTGGCCATTCTCATCCTTGTGGATGTCCTTGGCTAAATCTACGGCCTTGTTGCAGACGGCGCATGGCATTTCTGGTTCAGTACTCATGATTAGCCTCACTAGGCGTTCAGAGCAGCGTAGGCTCAAAATGGCGAGCAATCTGAGCAAAAGTGCTCAAGTGGGGCGGTGCGGATAATCTCGCCGCCGTAGTATTCAAGAGTCCGTAAGTTCAGAAGCGGCAGGAAATTAATAACAACAAGTTGTCATGTTCAGCTAGACTTTGGGCGAAAGACCACTTGGCACTCTAATCGGGGAGACACCCACAATGTCAACACTGCCACGCCACCTTCAATCACTGGCACCAACACAATCGCAGTCACTGGTATCAAACCCGGCACAGATCGCAATGATGCAGCTAGAAGAATTGCGAAGACTCAACACAACACTTGACGTTGGGCTGACGGAAATTTATGACCTTCTAGAACGAATGAACGAATCAATCCAGACAATCGCAATGAAACAGAAAGAGTAATCTCGCCTGAGGGGAATGGCTATGATGAGCTATGTTGCCGCAGCCGTTGTCCGACCATAGGCACACACATTTCTCAAAGGGCACTTAGCGCAGCGAGGTTTTGACCGCTTGCACAATTCTTGACCGTGTTGCCGCAGCAACCGGTACGAGCGAATCAGAGAGTCGTAATCTCGGGGCAGTTGCTCACGTATCGCATCCTGAACCAAACGGTATGTCGCGGAATAATTCTTCTGCTCGTCGGCGAAACCTACTCGGCACAAAACACGCAAGCCATTGGAGTCGAGCGAGAATACTGGATAAGAACGGGTGAACAACAGAATCTTCTCCGCAGCGGGATCACCGATGCTGGGGAATCTCTTCAAAGCCTTTTTCGCTTGCGGAAGCGGCTTCTTGAGAACCGTCCGCAGATCGCTGTCGAACTCCTCATACGCGATTTTCGCAATGGTGAGGAGTTTTTCCGCGCTTACGTCTGGGAGTATGCCAGCCTTCCCAATAGCTGCCAAAGCGGAGTGAGGAGCAGCAAGAATCTGTTCGGGGCGGGTTCCAATCGTTTGTTTTAGGGCAGCAAATGCTTCGGCACGGCGCTTATCACTCGCCAGATATGCGATGTTCTCCCAGATGATTAGCTCCAGTGGTTCAGTCGAAGGCAGCGGTGCGGGAGGACCGTAGTGCTGCTGGAGTTTATCGACCAGCTTAGAAAAACGTAATGGTCAGTTTGCCCATCCACCACAGTCCCTATTCACAGGTCTCGTCGTAGCAGACTAGCTCCACCTGATTGCACCTCCGGGTCGGTCATAGCGTCGCAGTTTTGGAGGACAAAGAGCTACTGGCTTTTCACGACATTGAGTTTTCTCTCGATTACCCGACCCAAGGCGAACAAGATGCTCAACGCGGAAACGGCAATTGGGAACTGATCCACCATCAAGCAGAACGCTGCGTGAAGCTCGGCGTGCCGGTCACCATCATCGCCGTCATGATGAAAGCGAACTACTTACGTCTGGCGGACGTGGCTCGAGTGGCCCAACGTTTCGACGCGCCTCTGCGAGTGAATGTGTATCAGGCGGTGCGATCCGATATCTATGCGCTCTCCTACGAAGAATACTGGGAGGGGTTCCGGCGCCTCTTTGCGGAGACCGATGTGATCGCCATTGGTGAGCCGCTGGTGCGCGCGATGGCCGGGCTAGCGCCGCTCCGGGGAGGATGTGGCGTTAGCACCGTGAGGGTCACTGATTCTAGACTCCGCGCCCTTCAGTCAGGCCCGCACGCTTCCCAACGCGTGCCAGCCTTGCGAGTTCCGTGATGCATGCCATGGCGGCTGCGCCGGACGACGACGCTTGCAGGGTGCTCTGCTGGAGCCTGACTATTATTGCCCGATCATTCGCGGAGAGCGGCCGCGCCTCGAAATCCGTATGGCCGCCACCCGCGATCTGCCTAAGATGAGCAGTTCCTGCACAACGGTAGTAATCGCCCGATAAGCCTCGACGCTTATTTTGCGTCCATCCAGGCGTCCGATCCCGTCAGCTTCACAGCCACATCCGTAATAAAAATGTGCAGCGGCTTGCCATCGGCGTTGCCGCGATGCTCGGTCGAGAAGAGCAGCGGACCTGCCCTTTTGTAGCCTGTCCACGATGCCTTGACGAGATTCGGTTTCTTGTCCCCGCCATGGTGGAAGACCAAATACTCGACGCGGTCGTCTTTGCCGACGTAGAGTTCCCAGGTGTCGCCGGGCGTGTAACCGCCGAGTTCCGCGCCATATTTCACAGAAACCAACTCGGCCGAGCCCGCGCCCACGGGGAGTTTTTTCATACCCTCATCGGTGACGTTGGCGCTGGTGTCCCAGTAGGCATGGAAGGGAAAAAGAAGCCAATAGTTATCGTTGACGAACGACGGCTCAACCGCGGTCTTCACGTTGTCCGGCTGGCTGCTCAACTCGGAGCGCATATAAGTAACCTTCACTGGCTTGCCGTCTTTATCTGTTCCCTCGTAGGAGACCTTGCCGGTCTTCGGCTCCCACTCCCATTTGTGAGCGGCTTTGAAAAGTCCGGTAATTTCC
>JBEKIU010000346.1:0-3425 GCA_050011635.1 Acidimicrobiales bacterium | reverse complement strand
CCGTCCCGGGTGGTGATCTGGTCGGTGGTCATGACGGCGGTCCGTGACAGGTGCTGGCCGAACAGGAGCAGCAGGCAGCCGGCGGCCCGGTCGGTGAGGTCGAGGGTCGTGTCGCGGAGCAGGCGGTGGATGAGTTCCCATCGCTGGCCGGGGTCGGTCGCGGTGCCGGTCCTGCGCTGCGGGCCGGGGACTTGCAGGACCGGGCAGTGCTTGCGGGCGGCGGCCCAGGCCAGGAAGTCCCTGATGTCGTAGGCGGCCGGGCCGGTGGCGAGCCAGGTCTCCACGTCGCCTTGACCGCAGGTAGCCGGGGTGAGGCCGTGCTGCCGCAGCCAGGCCAGGAAGGCGACCACGGCGAGGACCTGGTGCCGGGCCCCGCTGGTGACGGTGCGGGCGCCGGGGCTGGTCCGGGACCTGCGGCGCAGGCGCTGCAGGACCTGCCAGGTCAGGTAGGCCTGGACGAGCCGCCGGTCGGCGGGTTCGCTGATGGCGTCGAGCACCTCACGGCTCCATAGCTCGACGCGGGCCAGGGCCTCGTCCCGGGCGGGCAGCGCTGCGCCGGCGGTCAGCATGTGCCGCAGGTAGTCCGCGGCCCGCCGGTCCGGGTGGTCATCCAGTGCCTGGTGAGTCAGCGCAGTGCGGCCGGCCGCGATCTCGGCGAGGATTGCCGCGGATCCGCTGGTCCGCAGCCAGTTCAGGGCCGAGTAGGGGTTCCGGGCCGCCGTGATGGCCCCGGCGACCGCGGTGAGCCCGGGGATCGCGTCGGCTCCGGCGCCGGCCAGCAGGTCCGAGGCCCGGTCGCGCAGGCTGCAGCGGGCGCAGCGGCCTTTCTCGAACAGTTTGTCCTCGACACCGCAGAGCGCGCATACGTGGCTGAGCGGCAGGCCGGCGCAGTCCGCGCACATGATCGCGCCGGGGCCGGGCGGCGCGATCAGCCGCCGCTGCTGACCGCAGGCCGTGCAGGCGCCGCGGCGCCGCAGCGCGCTGGTATAGCAGGTGTCGCAGACCGGGCCCTCGGGCCACCGCGCGGCCGGCGGCCGGTCCAGGCCGCAGCGCGCGCAGATGCTCGCGGCCCGCGGGGCGCACGTCTTGCAGACCGGGTGGCCGCTGGCGAAGTTGCACGGACGCCGGCGGCCGCAGGCGGTGCACAGGGCCTGGGGTATCCGGTAGCAGTTCACGCAGACGTCGGCGTGCCCGCCGCGGCCCCGGACCGCGATCGGCGCGGTCTTACCGCACGTCCCGCACGGCCGGTGGCCGCGTTCGTGACGGCGGCACCGCTCGCAGACCGGCTCGCCGGCCTCGGTGCGGCCGGCGACCGGCTTGACCCCGCCGCAGCGGCTGCAGGCGACTGCGAGCAGCCGGTTCCGGCAGCGGGGGCATACCCCGCCCGCGCTGGAGCGGGTCAGCGGCCGCCCGGTCGTTCCGCAGGACTTGCAGGCCGGCGCCGTGAACTCGGCAGACCCGCGGGCGATCAGCTCGGTGACCAGCCTGCCGACTCCTGGGGGCGCCCCGTCCGTGAGCACGTCCCGGGCCGTCCGCCCGGCCAGCGCCGCCGCCAGGCTCCGCAGCGCCTGCACGGTCCCGGCCGCGGCGTCGACAGCCGCCGCGACCTGGGCCGGGGCCAGCGACCGGTCGGCCGCGGTGACCTGGGCCACCAGGGCGTCCCGGCGGCAGCGCGAACAGCCGCCGCGGGACCGGCCCGGACCAGCCCCGTGCCCGGCCGGGCCGGGCCCTGGCGCGCTCACCATCACGCGTCCTTGCCAGGACCGGGCACGATACGGGCGCGCCGCGGCCGGGCCGGGCCCGCGGGCCGCGCACCCAGGTCACGGCCGGGCAGCCGGTCCCGGCCGCCGGGTGCCACGGGCTCGACCAGATCACCCGGCTCGCAGCCCAGGATGTCGCACAACGCGGCCAGGGTGGCCAGGCTGAGCCGTTCCGGGGTCCTGGTGACGAGCCGGTAGACCTGCTCGCGCGACAAGCGGACCCCGCGCATCGCGAGCAGCGGGCCCAGGTCCGTGGTGGCGAACATGCCGTGCTCGGCCATCAGCCTGCGCAGATGCCATACGTATCCGGTCTTGCCGGTCATCGCCCGCCGTCCTCTCCGCCGCCGTCCGCTTCATAAGCTCCTGACAGCGCCGAGCGCAGCATCCGGTTACGGGCGTCAGCGCCCACCGTCGTATAGACCGCGGTGGTCGATGCCCATGAATGCCCGACCTGCTGCTGCACGAACAGCGGATCGACTCCGTCCTCGATCAGGTGTGAAACGTACGAATGCCGCAGGCAATGCACCGACAGCTCAGGCGGCAAGCCCGCCAGCGCCCTGAACTGCGCGAACCGGTCATCGACCTGCCGGGCCGAGATCCGCGCGGCCCGCTCGGTCAGCCACACCGCCGGATGGGCATCACAGCCGTACCGCGGCCGGATCTCGGCCAGGTACTCCTCCAGCGCCTGCGCCGCCCACGGCATCACCGTCGCCACCACCCGCCGCCGGGGCGGGCTGCCCCGCATCGCCTTGCCGAACCGCACCTGGCAGGCCCCGAACCCGCCCAGCTCCGGAGCGGCCGGATTCACCGTGAAATCGCCGACATCCAGCATGACCGCCTCCCGCCGCCGCAGCCCCCACCCGTAGACCGTCTTGAACAAGGTCGCATCCCGGAACGCCGCCAGCCAGCCCTTGCGTCCCGACAGCGCAGCGCTCTCCACCCGGTCATCGGCCGCGTCCAGGAAAGCCTGCAACTCCACCCGGGTCAGCGGGCGCCGCTCCGGCCGCCCCTCATACTCCGCGACATGCACCGCGGTGTTCCACTCATGGCACACCTGCACCGGCCGGGCACCCACCCGCTGCTCGCACTCCGCCAGCCACCCGTACCGGGTGTCGCACACGTAATCCAGGAACACCGCCAGCGCACCCTGATACGACCGGATCGTCGAATGCGCCCACCCGCCCGACCCGCTCCACATCTCCACCTGCTCCGGCGTCCACGCCCACGGCCACGCCATCGTGAACGCCTGGAACCGGCGGACCAGCCGCTCCCTGCTCTCAATCAGCGGCCCGCTCAGCCGCCGGCTCCGCTGCTGGCGCCCCCAGCCCTCCAGCATCGACTCGAACAACGCCGGCTCCGGCCGCAGCGGCGTCACGCCATCCACCAGCACCAGCGCGGCCGACCCCGCGACCCTGCGCAGCTGCGACAACGGGCACCTCCACGGCACCCGGAACAGATGCAACGAAACCGGCATTCAACGCAACCGGATCAGATGCCTCATCATGACACCAGCCGCAACACCAGACACTCAACGCCAGCTCAGGCCGCGTGGCGCCCAGCCGATGCACCCGCCCCGCCCGCACCCCGCTGACCTCGAAGGCCAGCTCCGCGACGTTCACGCGAACTGCCGAATGATGCAGCTGATGCAACTCCGCTCACTTCCTT
>JBEKIU010000345.1:0-5291 GCA_050011635.1 Acidimicrobiales bacterium | reverse complement strand
GAAGAAATGCGGATTCCTCTGGGCGTGACGGCCACCGACTTTAAAACCGGCAAGGGCGCCGTCTTCACTTCCGGCTCGATCATCGATCCAGTGCGCGCGAGTTGCGCATATCCGGGCATGTTCCTGCCGGTGGAGATTCGCGGCAGTTGGCTGGTGGACGGGATGCTGTCGTATCCCGTGCCGACGGTTCCTTTGCGCGAAATGGGCGCGGAACGCGTGCTGGGTGTGCATCTGAAGGGGCAGTGGTCAAAGACCAACGTGCCCCGGCATTATTTCGATGTGATCGGGCAATCGTTTGCCATCGCGCAAGACATGATGAGTGCGGTGTGGAGAAACGCGGCTGACATCGTAATCGAGCCTGATGTCGCGGGCTTCGACTACGACGATTTCAAACGCGCTGACGAATTGATCCGCGTAGGTGAACAGGCCATGCGCGCCGCTCTGCCGCAAGTGCGCAAGTGGCTGGAAGCTCCTGCGGAGAATGCTGTTCCTCTGAACGTGAAAGCGCCGGCGCTGATGGCCAGAACAGCGCCCATGCCCGCGGACTGAAACCGGGCGTTAATTCGTACATTCGGAGCGCTGAGCGTCCTCGCCCGGCCACCCCTGCTCGCAGCGGTGTTATCCTAGATCACGCCGCAGGGCTGTAACATGTCCAATCCAAATATCTCGGACTCCAACACTCCTGGCCCCAGCGAATCCGCTCCGGGCGTTCCCGCACCTGCTTCAGCCGCTGAGCCCGTCGAGTCTTTTAAAGACATTTTTTCCGAGTACGAGCAAAGCCATTCGCGAAAGAAGGAACCCGGTGGCCAGGGCCGCGAAGGCATGGTAATCGCCGTTACCGCCGACTCCATCATTCTCGATATCGGATTCAAGACCGAGGGCGTTCTGCCGCTCACCGCGTTCCCGGCGGACAAGCCGCCCAAGCCCGGCGACAAAGTGCAGGTTACCGTCAAAGGCCGCGACCCGGAAGGCTACTACGAACTGACCCGCGGCAAAGTCGAGCGCCCCACCGACTGGGCGTCTCTGGAGAAAGCCTTTGCCGAGAAATCGACGATCGTCGGCACCGTGACGGGAGTGGTCAAGGGCGGTTTGAGTGTCGATGTCGGAGTTCGAGCCTTCATGCCCGCTTCGCGGAGCGGAACCCACGATGCAGCGGAACTGGAGAAGCTGGTCGAGCAGGAAGTCCGCTGCCGCATCATCAAGCTCGATGTGGAAGACGAAGACGTCGTGGTCGATCGCCGAGCCATTGCGGAAGACGAAGAGCGCGCCGGCAAACAGCGCCGCTTTTCGGAACTCAAAGAAGGCGACACGGTTCAGGGCGAGATTCGCAGCCTGACTGACTACGGCGCGTTTGTGGATATCGGTGGCGCGGACGCCTTGCTTCATGTCGGCGAAATTTCCTGGCGTCGCGTCAACAAGCCGTCGGATGTGCTCTCTGTCGGGCAGCAGATCGAAGCCGTGATCATCAAAATCGACGCGGACAAGCATCGCATTGCCATCAGCACTAAACAGTTGCAGCCTCATCCCTGGGACGCTGTCGCCGAAAAGTTCAAGGCAGGTGAACGCGCGCGGGGCACGGTTACGCGGCTCACTGACTATGGCGCGTTTGTCGAACTCGATCCCGGCATCGAAGGACTGATTCACATTTCCGAAATGTCGTGGGCCAGGAGAGTGCGAACCGCGAGCGACGTGGTGAAAGTAGGCGATACCGTCGAAGCCGTGATTCTAGGAGTGAACGCGGCCGAGCGCCGTATATCCCTCGGCCTGAAGCAGGCACTGGGCGATCCCTGGGCTGGTGCGGCGGAAAAATTTGCGCCCGGCACCGTGATCGAAGGTCCAGTGACGAACCTGACCAAGTTTGGCGCCTTTGTGCAACTGACCGAAGGCGTCGAAGGCATGATCCACATCAGCGAGATCAGCGCCGAGAAGCGAATCAATCATCCGCAGGAAGTGCTGCGAGCCGGCCAGGTGGTCAAGGCGCAGGTGCTGGCGCTCGACCCGGAAAAGCGGCTCATACGCCTGAGCATGAAACAACTCGTCCCCACCGGACTCGATGAATATCTCGCGGAGCACAAAGTGGGCGATGTGGTTACTGGCCGCATGGTCGAAGTTTCCGAAGGACGCGCCCGCGTGGAATTAGGCGAAGGCGTAGTGGCAACTTGCAAAATGACGGACGGTGCGAAGCAGGAAGAAAAGCGATCGGAGTCGCCGGCTTCGACAATGAGTTCGGCGAAGCCAGATCTGTCGTCGCTGGGCTCCATGCTGCAGACACGATGGAAAAGCGGCCCTCCCGCCAATGAGGCCAAGCCGGAAGCCACGCGTGCCGGGCAGATTCGCAAGTTCCGGATTACCAAACTCGACCCGGCCACCAAAAAAATTGAATTAGAGTTCGAATAGCGTTGTCTCGGAACAGCGGCGCCGTGGAGACGCGGGTTGCCGCGTCTTCTCTGGCCCAGGAGCAATGACCAATACCCTAGATGGCCGAAGATGCCCGCGCATGGTGTTACCCGATTAAGCGTGCCCCAGTTATTGCCCCATCGCGGGATTCAGATCGAAATGGGAATTCTGTCAGGTCGACCCCGCCCCTTTAGATAGGCGCCTCGCCTTGATGTCCAACTTACAAGTGATAGAATCTGGCAATGGCCAAGACAATAGTTGAGACCGTAGTCGAACAACTGCAGCAGGAACGTTCGCGGCTGGAGAAAGAACTCTACCGCATCTCGGCTGCATTAACTACTTTCGGGAAGGTATTTGTGCAGGGAGGCACCCCAAGGCCCGCTGCCGCTCGCAAGAAAAGAACGATTTCAGCGGCCGGGCGCAAGCGCATAGCGGCAGCGCAAAAGGCCCGTTGGGCACGGGTTCGGGCAGGCAAGGCAGGAAAGAAGCATTAATGGCGGTGGCTGATTCCCTCCGTTCCCATCGCTATCAGCTGATAAAACTGGAAGAACTGAGTCTTTCACAGGGCCTGCCCGGCGCGAGTGCATTCCTCGCGACTTAGTGCGGTAAGCTGCCCACTACTCCCGCCACAAAAGTGGCGAACTCCCGAACATCTTCCTCGGTCGTATCGAACGAGCACATCCACCGCACCACCGACTTTTCTTCGATCCACACATAGAAGAAGTAACGCTCCTGAATCTTCTGAATCGCATCGCGAGGAATTTGCGCGAAAACGCCGTTCGCCTGCACGGTAAACGCAATCTTGATGCGCGGTATTTTACGGACTTCTTCTTCCAGCAGCCGCGCCATACGGTTCGCATGTTCCGCGCTGCGCCGCCACAGGTCATTCGTTAAGTAAGTCTCCATCTGCGCCGACATGTAGCGCATCTTCGATGCCAGCTGCATTCCCTGCTTGCGCACATACAGAAAATTCTCGGCCAGTTCCGGACGAAAGAACACGACAGCCTCGGCGCCCATCAGTCCGTTCTTGGTACCACCAAACGAAAGTACGTCAACGCCCAAGTCGCGCGTTGCCTGGCGCAGGGACACCGACGGCCGCTGTGCTGCCACCGCGTTCGCAAGCCGCGCTCCGTCTACGTGCAGGAACATGTTGCGCTGGTGGGCAAATCGCGCCAGTTCCTCGATTTCCGCCGCATCGTAAACCGTCCCCATCTCGGTCGCTTGCGTAATCGAAATCACGCGCGGCTGCGCATGATGCTGGTCCCCGATTCCGTGATACGCATGGGCCGCGGTTTCCACCGTCAACTTCCCGTCCGGCGCCGCCAGCGGGATCAGCTTGCAGCCGGTGAACTTTTCCGGCGCGCCACATTCGTCGGTGTAAATGTGAGACGACTCGGGACACAGCACCGCGTGAAACGGCCGAGTAAGCGCCTGCAAACTGAGCACATTCGCTGCTGTCCCATTGAATACGAAGAAGACGGCCACATCGGCTCCGAACTGCTCACGGAATTTTCCCACCGCCAATTCCGTGAGCGGATCATCCCCATAGGCCGCGGCGGGCCCATCGTTAGCTCGTCTGATCGCCTCCAGCACTTCGGGATGCACCGACGCATTGTTGTCACTGGCAAAACTCCGGCTCGGCTTCATGAGCAGACAATTTAGCAGAAGCGAAAATTGTTCGGAGCCTCGCGCCCTTACCGGGAATCTATATCTTTTGGTCTAATTGAAATCTGCTATGGCCATTAGTCTTGTATCCAGCGGCACCGCGACCGAGCGCAACATTCCAGCGCCCCTCATTGACGACGCGCGCCTGCACGTGTATGAAGCCGCCATACGCACTCCGCTGGTGCGTCTCAATTATGACGGCCCGGCCGACATTTATCTGAAATTGGAGTGCCTGCAACCCATCGGTTCCTTCAAGATTCGGGGAGCGTATAACGCGCTACGGCTCTTACCAGAAGACGAGCGGCGGCGCGGGGTTTGGACCGTCAGCGCCGGCAACGCCGCCCAGGGAGTGGCGCTGGCCGCGCGTAAAGCTGGAGTCCCCTGCAAAATCCTTATGATCGACGCGGCCCCCGCCGCCAAATTCGATGCGGTACGGCGTCTCGGCGGAGAAGTAGTCAAGGCTTCCTACGACCGGTGCTGGCAGGCGCTCGCCGACCGCGCGCATCCAGCGATGAGCGGTGCGTTCATTCATCCGTTTGAAGATGACGCCTTTATCGCGGGCAACGCCACCGCAGGGCTGGAAATCCTGGAAGACTTGCCCGACGTGGATTGCGTGGTGGCAGGCTTCGGCGGCGGAGGTTTATCGTGCGGTATCGCCGCCGCCCTGAAAGCGCGCGGGCACAAGGCAAAGGTGTATGCGGCAGAGCCGGAGACGGCGTCTCCGCTGGCGCGATCGCTGGCCGCGGGGTCGCCCCAGAGTTTTCCTGGCTGGAAGGCGAGTTTTGTGGACGGCTGCGGTGGCAAGTCGGTCTTTCCCCGCATGTGGGACCTGGCGCATCATCTGCTCGCCGGGTCCATAGTTTGCACGCTCGAAGAAACCCGCAAGGCCATGCGCATTGTGGCGGAACGCAATCGCGTGATCAGCGAAGGCGCGGGAGCCTGTGCCGTGGCGGCTGGCCTCAGCGGCAAATGCGGCTCGGGAAAGGTTGTGTGCGTGGTGAGCGGCGGCAATATTGACCTGGCGACATTTTCAGAATTAGTGACGCGAGCGGATACGACGTGAGAACCGGTCCGAACGCGAGACTTCTTTATTTTTATCTTTATCGAAATCCAGGAACTGGGAAATTTCATTGAGAACATTGAGAACAACATTGAGAACAATGATTATGTCTGGAACTTTCGCAAGAGCATCGCTTCTAGTTTTGGCGGGCGCGGTTCTGTTCACCACC
>JBEKIU010000344.1:0-4310 GCA_050011635.1 Acidimicrobiales bacterium | reverse complement strand
CCGCGCCTGCCCGGGAGTGCCGTCCCGGACCAGCGCGAGACGCCCGCCGGGCTCGGCGTGCGCCGGGGCGGCTGCGGCCGGGGCGGATACTTCGATCACTAGGCGGGCCGGCACGTACGGCAGCGTCAGCGTCATGCCCTCGCCGGTCACGGCCTGCCGGCCGGGGTCGTGCCCTTGCCCCGGAGCGTCGTCAGGAGCTGCCTCAATGGCCCCCGCGAGGATGACCAGCTCGCCGGCCGCCTCCAGCGCGTCGTCCAGGCGGGCCGCCACCCGAGCCGACGGCCGCTTCCGGCCGTGGACGACCTTCGACAGGTGCGAGGCATCGCACGGCACCCGGCGGGCCAGCTCCCGCAGCGACAGGCCCCGCGCCTCCGCCAGCACCAGGACCCGCGCCCCGAACGGCGTCTCCGCGCGCTGGCGGCGCATCAGCACCAGCCGGTCGTGCTGCGGCAGGCTCTCATGATCGGCCAGGTCCAGCAGGCAAAGCACATCGGTCTCGTAGACCTTCGCGAGCAGGCACAGCACGTACACCGACGGCTTGCGGTCGCTGCCCGGCCACCGCTCCAGCTCGCACAAGTGGGAGCTGGACATCCCCGCCCGGCCCTCGGGGTCGGTCCCCTCGCGGGCGGCCAGCTCGTTGAACCGCTCCGCCACCTTGTCCAGCGTCCACCCCCAGGCCAGCCGGTACGCCTGGCGCGGGCGGACCGGGTAGCGGCGCGATACCTCGATGGCGATCTCGTCGTAGCTGAACCCCAGGCCGCGCATCCGCTCCCGCAACCTGTCCATCTCGGGCTTGAACCCCCTTGCGCCCGGCCCCAGTACACCCGGCGCGGCCACGGCACTGGCCTGGCTCACGGTAACGACTCCTTTCCTCAGCGACGGTCAATGCGAATGAACTCGGTGAATACACGCTGGCCAAGCTTTATCTGCAATGTCAGGGCTTCTTCCCGATCCCGGCGTATACCCAGCGGGTCCCGCCGCCGGCGTAGTACTCCGTTGAAGGGCGCCACTGCGAGAGAAAGACAATGCCGGGCTCGACAATCTCGAACCCGGCGAAGAAGCGCTCTATCTCGTCCTTGCTGCGCATCACCATCGGCGCAGTCGCCTGGTCGTAGGCGCCGGCGATCTGCCCTAGCGCGGCATCGTCGCGGTTCTCGCGGGTTACGTGGGATACGACCAGGTAGCTCCCCCCGCACAGGGCCTCGCACAGTCTGGCTACGCTCCCGTAGGGGTCGTCTTCGTCGCGGACGAAATGAAGCAGCAGGGTCATGCTGAGCGCGACCGGCCGGGAGAAGTCAATGATTCTCCGCAGTTCGGGATTACCCAGGATGCCGTCAGGGTCCCGCAGGTCGCCAGCTATGAGGGCCACGCCGGGCAGGCCGTCAAGATAAGCGCGGCCCCGCGCGAGGACAACCGGGTCATTATCAACGTAGGCGATTCGCGCGCCCGGGTTATGCTCTCTGGCAAGCTGATGGACATTACCTCTGGTGGGGAGGCCGGGTCCTATGTCAATGAACTGCGAGATACCGGACTCTGCGGCAAGGAAGCGGACCGCGTGCTTGAGGAATTCCCGGTTCTCCAGGGCGGCCAGCGGGACATCGGGCGCGGCCCCGAGCACCAAGCGGGCCGCTTCCCGGTCAGCCCCCGTATTCTCGTCTCCGCCGAGGTAGTAATCCCACATCCCCGCGACGCTCGGGATGGCCTGGTCAACGCCGGGCAGCTCTTGTCGGTCGGCCACATGGTCCTCCTGCTCAGCGGGCATCCGGGCGATGACCGCCTGCCCGTTACGGGTTCGGCAGCGGGGGCGTCAATTTCGCGGTGCGCTGCGCGCACCGCCCGAGTGCCGTCTTGCCCGGCTGAGTAGCCGCCCCTGCACAAGTCGATAGTGGCGGGCAGGGCTACCGGCAGGAAGCTGCGATTACTAACAGGCGACGGGCTATTACCGTTGGTGGTAGCTGTCGCTGACGGTGACCTGCCGTAACCTATCCTCATGGACCAGGCAGAAAGACACCTACCGCCAGAGTTCTGGTCCTCTCCGGCCGTCGCCGCAGCCCTCGCGAGCTGCGACTTCGCGACGCTGCTGGAGGAGATCCGGCGAGCGCACGGCTGGACGCAAAAGCAGCTGGCCCTGGCGGTGGGGTACTCCCAGAGCTGGGTCTCGAACGTGCTTCGGAGGCAGCAGGCACTCACCGTAGACCAGGTCCGGGGAATATCTCGCCGGATCGGGGTACCAGTACACCTCATCCGGTTCGGTGATCCGGGAGGTGACGATCCAACGAAACGGCGAGACTTCGGCAAGGCAATGGCGCTGGCGCTTGTCCCCTTGCCCACGCGGGCGGTCGTCGACGAGACGACGGCCCCCACCCTGACAGCGATCACAGGCGCGCAGCGCAGGCTGGACGCTACCACGTCCGCCCGAGAGCTGGCGCGCGGCGTGACCGCCCACGTGGAGATGGCCAACCGCATGCTCGCGCGGGCCGGCAAGACGCCGCACGCGGCAGACGTGGCCGCCGCCGCCAGCGAGGCGGCAGGATTCGCCGCCTGGCTGCACGCCGACATGTACGACATCGGCAGCGCACGGGCCTATTACCGGATGGCGGTCGGCCGCGCCCGCCAGGCCGGGCACGACCTGCTCGCCGGGTACATGCTCGGCAGCCTGGCCGCGTTCGAACTCGACGGCGGCGACCCCGAGCTAGGGCTCACCCTCGTCGGCGAGGCACGGCAGCAGATCGGGGCCACGCCGCACCCGGCACCACGGGCCTGGCTGGACGCCACCGAGGCGCTCAGCTTCGCCGCAGCGCGCCGGGACGGGGAGGCCGCCTCGCACGCGCTGGCCCGCGCCGCGAGGGCCATCGACCAGGACCGGCGGTCAGAGCCGCCGCCCTGGCCCTGGGTGTTCCCCTTTGACCACGCCAAGCTGGCCGGGTACCGGGCACTGGTCGCGGTCCGGCTCACCCGCCCCGGCGACGCGCTGGCCGCGTTCACCGAGTCCCTGACCGCCGCGCAGCCGGCCCCCAAGCAGCGCGCCGTCATCATGCTCGAAGTCGCGACCGCCGCCCGGCAGGACGGCGCGGCCCGGCACGACAGCGACCGGATCGATGAGTCATTCCGGCTCGCCTGCGAGGCCCTCGGGGTCGGCGTCGCCTACTCCTCCGAGCGCATCATCGACCGGGCGCGGCGGTTCCGCCGCGAGTACGCCGGACCCGCCACCAGCTACGTCCAGGACTTCGATGACCAGCTCCGCTCGGCACTGCTGTTAGATAGCGCGCATGTACCGCATCGCGATCTCAGGACACCGCGGCCTGCCTGCCCCGACCGCTCGCCTGGTCGACCAGGCTCTCCACGCTGCCCTCGCCGAACGCGCGCCCGACGTGACCGGCCTGTCCTGCCTGGCCGACGGGGCCGACCAGATCTTCGCCCGCGCCGTCACCGACCTCGGCGGCACCCTCGAGGCCGTCATCCCCGCCGCCGAGTACCGGGAGAAGCTGCCGGAGGACTCCCAACCCGGGTACGACGACCTGTTCGCCCGCGCCGCCGCCGTCCACCGCCTGCCGTTCACCGAGTCCACGCCCGAGTCCCACATGGCCGCCAGCAAGCTCATGGTCGATGAGGCAGACGAGTTGTACGCGGTGTGGGACGGCAAGCCGGCGCGGTCCTACGGCGGGACCGCCGACGTCGTGGCGTACGCCCGCGAGCGCGGCACCCCGGTGCGCGTGATCTGGCCCGACGGCGCACAGCGCGGCTAACGGCCGGGCAGGCAAGGCGGCGACCATACCGATGCCGTCGTCCGCAGATATACCTGCGGTGTACCTGCCATATACCTGGCCCGGCGGCCAGCGTCGGCGACCTGCGCCGCAACGGGCAGACGCAGGCACTCTCGCCCCGCTGAGGTACACGCCAGGTACATCTCCGGCCAGCCGCCGGACGGAGACATCAGCAGGGGTACGGAAGCTCAAACCACGTTACGGTCCACCCGCCGCGCCTTCGCCAGCCCCACCGGGTCGCAAGGCGGGCAACGAGGTGGAGCCCCCGGCCGTCTTCCGCGTCGCTGCCAGCGGGGCGCGGTGCTGGCACCCCTGGCCCGCTCCGGTCGGTGACCTCGACCCGGATAACGTCGTTCGCCATCTTGACCGCGACCGTGACCGTCTCGCCGGGGGCACCCGAGCCGCTATGCCTCAGACTATTGGAGAAAAGCTCGCCCACCAGCAAGGCGGCCACGTCCCCGCACGGGTGACCGGGGGCCTAGCACCCCCTCTACAAACGCGCGGGCCAGCCTCGCCCGCTCCGCCCGTCCCGCAAGCGTCACGGTC
>JBEKIU010000343.1:0-2678 GCA_050011635.1 Acidimicrobiales bacterium | reverse complement strand
CCGCGTGCACCGCGGTCGGGACGTACGAGTACAGCTCCGACGTTTTCGCAACGTTGGCGGAAGTGTGGAACGGCACCCGTTGGACCGTTCAGACCACCCCCAACCCCAAAGACGCCATCGACAGCTACCTGGATGCTGTGTCGTGCAGCTCGGCGACCGCCTGTACCGCCGTCGGACAATACGAGAGCAGCTCCTATGCTGAGGTGACGCTGGCGGAGGTGTGGAACGGCACCTCCTGGACCGTGCAGACCACGCCCAACCCATCAGGCGCCTTCTACGGCACCGAACTGTACGGGGTGTCGTGCAGCTCGCCGGTCGCCTGCACCGCCGTCGGGACGTACGAGTACAGATCGGGCGTTTCCGAGACGTTGGCGGAAGTGTGGAACGGCACCTCCTGGACCATACAGACCACCGCCAACCCCAAGGGTGACACTGGCACCTCCCTGCATGGAGTGTCGTGCAGATCGGCGACCGCCTGCACCGCCGTCGGGGGGAACAGCTCCGTCACTTCCGAGGCGTTGGCGGAAGTGTGGAACGGCACCTCCTGGAGGGTGCAGACCACCCCCAACCCCGAAGGCGGCACCGACAGCTATCTGGATGCTGTGTCGTGCAGCTCGGCGGCCGCCTGTACCGCCGTCGGGACGTACGACAACAGATCCGGCGCTGAAGTGACGTTGGCGGAACGGTGGAACGGTACCTCCTGGAGGGTGCAGACCACCCCCAACCCATCACGCGCCGCCATGGACCTCCCGCCGGACACCGAGCTGGACGGGGTGTCGTGCAGCTTGGCGACTGCCTGCACCGCCGTCGGGACTTTCTTTAACAGATCCCGCACCCAGGTGACGTTGGCGGAACGGTGGAACGGTACCTCCTGGGCCGTGCAGACCACCCCCAATCCATCGGGTGCCGTCTACGGCAGCCAGCTGTACGGGGTGTCGTGCAGGTCGGCGACCGCATGTACCGCCGTCGGGTCTTACGTGGGCTCCGTCGATGACGATGCGTTTGCCGAGACTGAAGACCCGTAAAGCCAGCTCAGCTTCCCGAAAGTGGTCTATCGCCGGGGGTGGCGACGGGTACCGACCGATCAGGCACCTCAGGGATAGTTCGGTTCGTCCTCACCCAAGGCCGGAGTCGGGAACCACCCCCGGTCGACAGCTACAGCCCCGTGACGGCCACCGGGACAGAGGAGCTGATGGTGGTGCCGTTGCCCAGATCGCCATCGCTGTTGTCTCCCCAGCACTTGACGGTCCCGGTGCTGAGCCGAGCACACGAATGCTCTCCCCCGGCAGCAATGGCGGTGACCCCGCTCAGGTCCTTGACGGCCACCGGGATCGAGGAGCTGATCCTGGTGCCGTTGCCCAGATCGCCGGAGCCGTTGTCTCCCCAGCAGTTGACCGTCTTCGTACTGAGCAGTGCACAGCTGTGGATGTCGCCGGCGGAGACCGAAGTCACCCCGGTCAGACCCTCGACGAAAACAGGGACCGAGGAGTCGAATTTGGCTCCCGTCCTGCCGTTCCCCAGCTCACCGTATTCGTTGTCTCCCCAGCACTTGACCGTCCCGGTACTGAGCCGAGCGCATGAATGCCATCCAGAACCGGAAGCAATGGCGGTCGCCCCGGTCAGTCCTTTGACCGCTACGGGGGTCGTACTGCAGGGTAGGAAGAGAATACAAGCGGTCGGCCCGGTGAATGTCCCGTCGCCCAGATCGCCTAAGGCGTTGTCTCCCCAGCACTTGACTGTCCCGGTGCTGAGCAGCGCACATGCTTGCCATCCCCCGGCAGCAATGGCGGTCACCCCGGTCAGTCCCTTGACGGCCACCGGGACCGAGGAGTCGGAGGTAGTCCCGTTACCCAGATTGCCCTCGCCGTTGTCTCCCCAGCATTTGACCGTCTTTGTGCTGAGCAGCGCACAGGTGTGGTTGAAGCCGGCAGAGACCGACATCACTCCGGTCAGTCCCTTGACGGCCACTGGGACCGAGGAGCTGATGGTCGTCCCGTTGCCGAGCTCGCCCTCGCCGTTGTACCCCCAGCATTTGACCGTTTTCGTGCTGAGCAGCGCACAGGTGTGGTACGTGCCGGCGGAAACGGCGACAGTGGCGACGGTGGCGACGGTGGCGACGGTGGCCGATCCGGCGAGCGGCACCGGCCCTACGGTGGCCGACACGACGATACCTGCTGTCGCCAATCCGATCGCCACAATGATCCGACCGATAGGAATCCCCATCCGGCGAGCGGCACCGGCCCTACGGTGGCCGACACGACGATACCTGCTGTCGCCAATCCGATCGCCACAATGATCCGACCGATAGGAATCCCCATCCGTTATCCCCACCACGTAACGCCAAGCGGTTCGATCCGCTTGGCTCCACAGACGCTACCCCGATCCAATGGTGTTGTTGGTGCTGCACGCAGGTCGACCGTGTCGGGCTGGTGGCCGGGCGGTCTGGTGACCCGTGGGCCACCGGAGCCGGCTCCACCACATCGGCGTGGGACGGGCCTACGCGGGCTGGCGGGTGATCATCCTCATCGCCGGGCTCGACATCCAGGCCCTCGGCGAGGACGGCTCACCCCTCCGACACCTCACGCTCGACCGGACCAAGGACTACCAAGCACTGCCCTGATCGGGGTGTCTCCGATGTCCTTGACACATCTGTCTCCGATGTCTTGAGACATCACACA
>JBEKIU010000342.1:0-5111 GCA_050011635.1 Acidimicrobiales bacterium | reverse complement strand
GGTCAGCGCTTCCCAGCCGGTGCCTGGACGCTTCGGAATAGCATTCCGCCGCAAAACGCCCAGCTGCCTGAGCCGACCGCGTACCCGCGCCGCGTCCCAGCTTGCGCCGGCCTGCGCGTTGATTGCCAGGGCGCGATCCAGTGAGCTGATTGCATCGACGGTGGCGCCTGCGGAGGCCTGCAAGCGTCCGAGATCTTCGAGTGCTGAGGCCGCAGCCAGCGGGCGCGGACCGGTAGCGAAGAGCGAGGCAGCGGTCTGCAGGTCATGCGCCGAGGCTTGCCATAGCCCCCTCGCATGAGCGACGGCTGCCTTGAAAGAGACGACGCCGGGATTGAGCTCACAGCGACGCTCCGCTTGCTCGATGATGCGCTCGGCGAGTTCCCCATCGCCGACGGCGATCGCGATTCGCACCAGTTGCGGATCGTCCTCTACCTCGAAGGGGTACAGCGGGAACAGCTTCAGGCGGTTGGCGTGACCACGGGCGCGGAGCCAGCCG
The DNA here is from genome assembly GCA_050011635.1 of Acidimicrobiales bacterium. Taxonomy (GTDB): domain Bacteria; phylum Actinomycetota; class Acidimicrobiia; order Acidimicrobiales; family RAAP-2; genus Bog-756. The sequence continues at coordinate 4,615 of JBEKIU010000342.1, read as the reverse complement.
AGGGCCTCGTCAGCTTCGCCCCGCGACATCGCGTGCAGTGCGAGATACCAGGCCCCATGGCGCTGGACGGCGGGGACGCTGGCTCTCAGCATCAGCTTGGCGATTTCCGCGATCTCTCGCGCGCCGGCGTCGTCCCCGACGTGGATCTTCAGCTTGCCCAGCGCGACTACGTTGGGAGCCTCCCTTCCGATGACCCGGTCGGCGTTCTCTAGGCTGAAGCGGCCTTCGAGGGCCGCCTCCGCCTCCGCCAGCCGCCCTCTTTGCGCCAGTTGTCGGCCTTTCCAGGTCTCGAACATCCGAAGCGCCCAGTTCTGCCGATCTGTCTGGGCGGCGGCGAGACCGCTGTCCGCAACGTGAAACGCCTCGTCGAAGCGGTCGAGAGCCACGAGGAACGACGCCTTGAATGCGTCCGCCATCCGTTCCCTGGCGTCGTCTTGGCGGAGGAGCTGGTGCTGCTGAGCGGCAGCGAGGATCTCAAGCGCCCCGTTCACTTCCGACCGCTGGTACTGAAGGACAGATCGGGCCAGCTCTAGGGTGAACCAGCCGATCTGCTGAGGATCATCGGGCACGGCGTCGCGCGCCTGGGGGAACAGGCCGATTGCCTCTTCCGTTCGCCCGGCCACCACCAGGGTGTGGAACAGCGAGGCCCAGAGCAGGGCACGGGTGCCGGCCGAGAGCCCGGGCAATGCCAGTGCCGCGCGGGTGTTGTCTGCCCGCACATCAGAGGACAGGTCAAATATGCCAGCCACCGCCAGCCGTACCGTTGCCTCTTCCTCGGCGGGCAATGCCTGCCGCAACGCCGAGGCGGCGAATCGGGTCGCCTCCTCGAGCAGGCCCGCGGCGAAGAGTGCAACCGCGCGCGACGCGACAAGGGGACCGCGGAGCGGGTGTCGTGGAGGCGCCAGTTCGAGCGCTCGCCCGGCGAGAGCGGCGGAAGTGGCCGGATCGCTCGAACTGAGACTTCTCGCGGCCTCGAGCATGGTGACGATGGCGGCTTCGTCGCCCGGCTCAGCGCAGGCGGCGAGCTGCTGCGCCACCTCGACGGGAAGCGCGCCTTCAGCCAGCAGGACGTCGGCCGCTTGGCGGTCAAGCGCCCGGCGAACGGGGACGGAGGAGCTGGCCCGCACTGCCTCGCGGATCAAGTCGTGCGCGAATGCCAGGCGGTTGCCGCTCTCCATGAAGATGCCAGCCTGGACAAGATCTTTCATTGGTTCCAGCAGCTCAGATATCGGTATCCGGGCCAGCTGAGCCAGCTCGTGTACGGAGAACAGCCTGCCCAGCGCCGAAGCGAGCGTCGCGATCCGGTATGCGGCCGGGGACATCCGCAGCAGCCGGACGCGCATGTCGTCACTGATGCGTTGCGGCATGCGGTCTTCGAGGAGCGTCGCCCGGCCGCCTTCAACTCTCACGATGCGCTCGTCTTGCAGCCCGCGGAAGAACTCGATAAGCAGGAATGGATCGCCCCCGACCTGATCGGCTTTCCGCAAAAGTTCATCGTCGGGCTCGGCGCCCAGGACGTCTGTGGCGATCTCCGTGACGGCCTCGCGCCCGAGCGGGCCGAGCCTGATCAACTCGGCCCCATCGTCTTCCATCTGTTCCTTGGCGCTTTGAAGGAGGGGAGGGCCCTGGTTCGGGCGGAACGCCATCACCCAGCCGACGGGCAGGGAGGCAAGCTGTCTCGGTAGCTGCCGCATCGCGGCGGCGCACGCGTCGCCCGCCCAGTGCAGGTCATCAAGGCAGATGAGCAAAGGATCTCGCAGTGCCGCCTTTTCAATGAGCGCCTGGATGTCCTGAAGCAACCAGAACCCCTGCTCCAGGGACGCGTGCAGGTCGCTGAGTGCGTTGCGCGCAATGAGAGGGTCGTCGCCGCTGAAGAGCGCATCGAAGAGCACGTCAAGCCCGGCCGCCCGGCGATGAGGTTCCGCCGCGCCGCGCCCTACCCGGAAGGAACGCTGGGCAGCCATTGACGCGCACGTCTCCAGCAGCCGGGTCTTACCCAGACCAGCCCTCCCCTCGATGATAATGACCGAGCCGAGCCCGGATCGGACCTCATCAAGGCGGGTGCCGATAGCGGCGACCTCCGCGGCGCGGCCACGCAACGGATGACCTCCTATCTGCGGGGACACAGTTCCTCTCACGTCGGACACGGATTCTCAGCTACCGCCCGACGCACAGCTCCGGACGGCCTCGCGCACCACGTCAGCGACAACTTCCGGGCGCGAGAGCATCGCAGCGTGTGACGCTCCTTCGACGACGGTGACGGTCGCCCCCATCCGGTCGTAGGCGAAGTGATGAACGTCTGGATGGATCGCGCTGTCGGCGGCCGGCAGGACCGCCCATGACGGGCGTGTCCGCCAGGCGGGAGTGGGCGCTTTCTCGCCGAAGGCAACTCCGGAGAGCGGGCGCTGGGAGATCGCCATGAACGCTGCCTCCGCGGCCGGCAAATCGGCGCAGAACGCCGCGTGAAACCTGATGGGGTCGATAGTGAACTCGGTCGCGCCATCGGGCAGCGGCGAGGGCTTGACGTACGGGCCGTCGGCGGTCCCGGGGAAGTTCGACTGAAGCGAGCCGAGGTCCTCGCCCTGATCGGGGGCGAATCCGGCGACGTACACCAGCCCGACCACGTTGTCCGCCACCCCAGCCGCGGTGATGACTGCCCCCCCGTACGAATGGCCGACGAGCACCACCGGGCCCTCGACCTGCTCGATTACGCATCTGGTGTACTGGGCGTCTTCGACGGTAACGCCGCGCAACGGGTTCGGCGGCGCCTTGATCATGAGCCGGTCGCCCGCCAGTTCGGCGTAAAGCCGGCGCCAGCTCGACGCGTCCTCAAAGGCTCCGTGCACGAGAACGATGGTCGGGTCAGCCATGCTCAGCAGCCACCTCCGCAGTTAATTCGTGGTGGCTACGGTACGTGCGACGGCAGCTGCGTCGCGTCTGTCAAACGACGTGACACCGGACTACGTCATCAGCTGCGCTAGGTGGGCCTCGCCCGGTCTAGGGCGTTGCGGAGCTGGGTTCGATTGGCGACGTCGAGCTTGGAGAACACCGCGCTGAGGTGATAGCCGACGGTCCGGTGGCTGATGAACAGCTGCTCGCCGATCTCCCGGTTCGACAGACCATCGGCGGCCAGACGCGCGATCTGCGCCTCCCGCACGGTCAGATCGCTCGCGAGGTCGTTATCGCCCAGTCGTCGTTTCCGGAAGGTCTCGCCGGTGGCGGCGAGCTCGCGGGCCGCGCGATCGGTGAATGCGACTGCTCCGATCGAGTCGAACATCTCGCGGGCGATGCGCAACTGCTGCCGCGCATCGATCCGGCGGCCTTCGCGCCGAAGCCATTCCCCGTAAACGAGATGCGAACGGGCCAGCTCGACTGGCTGGCGGGTGCGCTGCAGATGCCCGATCGAAGCGCGGTACAGGTTCTCTGCGGTCTCACCGTCGGCAAGCAGCGCCCGGCACCGCGCCGCCACGCCGAGCACCCAGTCCGTGCCTGCGGCTGACGCCATCTCACGCAGGTTCTCGAGCGCCCGCGCCGCGCGCTCGGGGTGCCCGGAACGTGCGGCCGACTCGATCAGCTCGGTCCCGATCCACGTTGAGTAGAGCACCGGTTCCTCATAGGCCGACGCTGCGGCGGTCAATGCGTCCTCGTATCGGCCCAGGGAGTTGCAGAGAATCGCTTGCTCGAGCTGTACCCACTTGACGGCGCCGCCCTCTCCGCGATCCATCGCCGCCTGCAAGCTGGCGTCGAGCAGCGTGAGCGCGTCGGCGGGCGACCCGAATACGGCGGTTGCGACGGCCGCATAAGGGGGGGTCGGGATTCCGGTCGCCTCGCTGACCATCTCGATCTCTTTGACAAGCGACGCGGCGGCCGTCAGCTCGCCGGCGAGGATATGTGTGATCGCCCGGTTGGTCAGGGCGATCGGCAGGACGTCTAGCTGGCCGGTGTCCCGAGCGAGCCGAAGCTGACGCTGCGTAAGCTCGTCCCACGCGCCCGCGTCCCATAGCGTCAGGGCCAATTGGGCGCCCAGAACGAGCCATCCCAGATCCTGGGCGGTAGAGAAATCGCTGTATCGCAATGCCGCCACGGTCTGCAGCGACAACGGCGCGCCGGCGGCATAACCGTCCAAGATCAGGGTCGCGAACGCTCTCAACAGAAGGTCGGGAACCTCAGGCGGGTCAGGCCAAGTAACTGCGCGAGCTGCCACGGCGACGTCCCGCAGGCCCGTGTCCTGGGCGAAACGCCCTGCGAAGAGGATTGCCCGCATCGCATCGAGGTAGGCTTCGCGCGCGCCGATCCGGTCAAGCGGCTCCAGGCTCTTCGCTGCCTTCAGCAACAGTGCGGGTGCGTCGCCTCCGCGGCCGACCGCGAACGCGATACGAGCCCGAAGTACTTCGAGCTCCGCCGATCGGAGCTCGTCCAGCGGTCCCCTCTCGGCGACCGACAGCAGGTCTCGTGCGGTACCCGGCTCGCCGGCCGCCAGTCTGGCCTGCGCGGCGGCGAGCGCCCTTACCCCGCGACGGTCGAGGTCTGCGGTCAGCGTCAGCGCGCGTTCCAGGAACGCGGCTTCTGCGGCATATCCACCGCGTACTCGCGCCCGGTCCCCGGATCGCTCCAG
>JBEKIU010000341.1:0-2832 GCA_050011635.1 Acidimicrobiales bacterium | reverse complement strand
CACCGGCGGTTGCGCAACACCCAGCCAGGCCGAATGATGCATACATGCAGGTTCCTTCGCAGGTCGAGTACGAGCGGGCGACCAGCGTCGATCATGCTCTAACGCTGTTGAGCAGGCCGGATACCCAGATCGTCGCGGGGGGCCACAGCCTCATTCCGATGATGAAGCTGCGGCTGGCGCAGCCCGAGGTGCTCGTCGACATCAACGGGCTGGCCGAGCTCGCCTTCATCACCTGCGAAGGCGGCCAGCTGCGCATCGGGGCCCTGGCCCGGCACGCGGATCTGCTCGACTCGGCCGTCGCCGGCGAGCATCTCCCCATCTTTCACGACGCCGAGCGGGTCGTAGCGGACCCGATCGTGCGGCTGTGGGGCACCGTCGGCGGGTCGCTCTGCCAGGCCGATCCGTCCGAGGACCTGTCCGCGGCGTTCGCGGCGGCGCGCGCGACTGTAGTCATCCGCGGCCGGGACGGCGACCGCACAGTGCCGGTCCGGGAGTTCCACCTGGGCCCCTACGAAACGGTGATCGGCCCGGGCGAACTGCTGGCCGAGGTGCGGGTACCGGTGCGGCCCGGGACGGGGAGCGCGTACGAGAAGGTGGCCCGCCGGGTCGGTGACTGGTCGGTGGCCGCGGCCGGCGCGGTGCTGCGGTTGGCCGGCAGCGCTCAAAATCCCGTCGTTGAGGCCGCCGGCATCGGCCTGACCGCGGTGGGCGCGGAGCACTTCGTCGCGGCGCAGGCCGAGGAGTTCTGCGTCGGCCGCCCCGCCGACGCCGAGACCTTCGCGGCGGCCGGGGCGATCGCCGCCGAGCACTGTCATCCGGTCGCGGACCAGCGCGGCCCGGAGGACTACAAACGGCACCTGGTGGCCGAGCTCACCACCCGGGCGCTGCACCGCGCCGCCGCCCGTGTGACCCTGGACTCATGACGATGCGGGTCGCGGTGACGGTGAACGGCACCGAGTACGCGCGCGAGGTGGAGCCGCGGCTGCTGCTGATCCACTTCCTCCGCGACGAACTCGGCCTGACCGGCAGCCACTGGGGCTGTGACACGTCCAACTGCGGCAGCTGCGTGGTGTGGCTGGACGCCCGGCCGGTCAAGTCGTGCACGGTCCTCGCGGCCATGGCCGACGGGCGCGCGGTGCGCACCGTGGAGGGCCTGGAGCGCGACGGGCAGCTCGACCCGGTCCAGCAGGGCTTCATCGAGTGCCACGGCCTGCAGTGCGGTTTCTGCACGTCCGGCATGATGATGACCGCCCGCTGGCTGCTCGATCATTACCCCGATCCGGACGAAGCGCAGATCCGCGAGGCGATCTCCGGGCAGATCTGCCGGTGTACCGGGTACGAGAATATTGTCCGTTCCGTCCGTTGGGCCGCCGAACATGCCCAGGACGAGTCCGACGCGACCGGACCCCAGGCATGACCGAAGGCCCGCCGCCCGGGTTCGGCCCGCGGCTGCGCAAGGAGGACCAGCGGTTCGTCCGCGGCCAGGGCACCTACGTGGACGACGTGCAGTTGCCCGGCATGCTGTACGGCGCGGTGCTGCGCAGCCCGCACCCGCACGCCCGCATCCTGTCCGTCGACACCGTCGCGGCCGAGGCGCACCCCAAGGTCAAGGCGGTCATCACCGGCGAGACCCTGGCCGCACGGAACCTGGCCTGGATGCCCACCCTGTCCGCCGACACCCAGGCCGTGCTGGCCACCGACAAGGTGCGGTTCCAGGGTCAGGAGGTGGCGTTCGTGGTCGCCGAGGACCGCTACGCCGCCCGGGACGCCCTCGAGCTGATCGACGTGGAGTACGAGCCGCTGCCGGCCGTGGTCGACGCGCTTCGCGCGCTGGAGCCCGGTGCGCCCGTCATCCGCGACGACCTAGCCGGCAAAACCGACAACCACATCTTCGACTGGGAGGCCGGCGACGCGGACCGGACGCAGGCGGTGTTCGCCGCCGCCGAGGTCACCGTGACCCAGGACATGCTCTACCCACGGGTGCACCCGGCCCCGCTGGAGACCTGCGGGGCGGTCGCGGACTTCGACCAGGTCAGCGGCAAGCTGACGATCTGGACCACGAGCCAGGCCCCGCACGCGCACCGGACCCTGTACTCCATGGTGACCGGCCTGCCCGAGCACAAGATCAGGGTGATCTCGCCGGATATCGGCGGCGGGTTCGGCAACAAGGTGCCCATCTACCCCGGCTACATCTGCGCGATCGTCGGCTCGATGCTGACCGGAAAGCCGGTCAAGTGGATGGAGGACCGGTCGGAGAACCTGATGTCCACCTGCTTCGCCCGGGACTTCCACATGCACGGCGAGCTGGCGGCCAGCCGGGACGGCAAGATCAGGGCGGTGCGGGTCAAGGTGCTGGCCGACCACGGCGCGTTCAACGGCGTCGCCCAGCCCAGCAAGTACCCGGCCGGCTTCTTCGGCGTGTTCACCGGCTCCTACGACCTGGCCGCCGCGCACTGCGCGGTGACCGGCGTGTACACGAACAAGGCCCCGGGCGGGGTGGCGTACTCCTGCTCGTTCCGCATCACCGAGGCGGTCTACCTGGTCGAGCGGATGGTGGACGTGCTCGCCTTCGAGCTCGGCCTGGACCCCGCCGAGCTGCGGATCCGCAACCTGCTCCAGCCCGCCCAGTTCCCGTACACCTGCCAGACCGGCTGGGTGTACGACTCGGGTGACTACCCGCGCGCGCTGCGGCTCGCGATGGACATGGCCGGCTACGAAGAACTGAGAAAAGAGCAAACGGCCGAACGGGACCGCGGTCACCTCATGGGCATCGGGATCAGCTTTTTCACCGAGGCCGTGGGCGCGGGGCCAAGAAAGCACATGGACATCCTC
>JBEKIU010000340.1:0-3922 GCA_050011635.1 Acidimicrobiales bacterium | reverse complement strand
CCACCTGCTCCTTCGGTTCAAGGCGCAGGCTCCGTGCGTTCCAATTCGTTGCCCGCTGCGCGCTCGGAGGTCGTTCCGCCTGCTCCGACCGTGGAGGGTGCCAGCAAGTCTGCCGCGGCTGGACGTTCGACCTCGTTGTCTGGAGACGGCCCTCAGATCGTCCCGCCTCCTCCCGCAGTTGAGAGTGCCGGCAACTCGGGTGCACGTGCGAGCCTGGGCTCGTTGTCCGGAGATGGCTCCCAGATCGCGCCTCCGCCTGCATCCGTCAGCAGACCGGGCAACTCGGGCGCGGGTGGACCGGGAAAGCTTCTGGAGCCCATGGATCCCTTGACCGCCGACGCCCCTTCGCCCGCAGCGGACGCTGACAGCGGACACAAAGCCACCTTCGAAGAATTGCCTCTCGGTTTGCTTGGGATCGTGTTTGTTCCGCCGGGTACTTCCTATTTTTCTAATTTCGAGGTTTTTGTCGCCAAGAGACGCATGGGCAAGGAGCAGCTGCAGCTCATCAAGCTGGTTTATGAATTTCTTCCCTATCAACGGCGGCTCTCTGAATATAATCTCAACAACCTGCCCGCGCGAGTAATCAAGCTGCGCGTGACGCCGGATCCCAGCTGTGACGAGTCGCTGGGGCATATGATTCAGCCTTACACCGACCCGACTCGTGCAGCCACAGCCTATCCTGAGATTCCAGAGGCGTTGCGCTCCTCCGACGTAAACGCAGTGCTGCCCTGTTATCGCACCACTGCGGGCGACTTCGAGAAAGCGATGTCGCGAGGCCATTGAGATCGGCGGCTCGCGCCTTGCGTCGTGGTCTGGTGAGCGGCGAACCCGTCATTCCGTCCGCAACGCGCGAATCGGTTCCAGGTTTGCCGCCTTGCGGGCGGGTAGTATGGTGGCGGCCAAAGCTGCGAGACTAAGCACGATCGCTGTCACCAGTAAAACATCCGGTGCGTAGGGCTTAACTCCAAACAATTTGGCGGTCAGGGCATACCCCGCCAGAATGGTCGCCGGAATGCCAATCGCCAATCCGATTCCAATCTGCACAAACGCGCCACGCAGGACCAGTTTCAGAACATTCTTCCGATCTGCACCCAGGGCCATGCGAATGCCGATTTCGCTGGTTCGGCGCTCAACTGAATATGCAGTGACGCCATAAAGCCCGACCGACGCCAATACCAGCGCCAGCAATCCAAACAACGACGTCAGAGTAGCCAGCATCACATTCTGCTTAAAGTTTCCATCCACCTGATCGGCAAAGCTCGTGAAATCGATCACCGCCAGGTTGGGATTCACTTGCGCCAGCGCGCCCCGGACCTGGCGTTCGAGTCCCGGCACACGGCCCTGGGTTAGCAGCACGGATGCATTTAGATAATGAGAGCTATCTTCGAAGGCTTTGAAACGCACGGTGTCGTAGGCGACCCGCTGGGACCCAGCGAGGAAGAACGTTGGTCGCATCTTGCTCGTTGGCCCGAGGTATTTCGTATCCTCCGTGACCCCGACGACTTCGAAGTTTCCTGAGTACTTTTGATCCAAGTCTCCAAAGTGCTTTCCGATCGGGTCTTCGTCCTTGAAGAATCTTTTCACGAATGTCTGGTTGACCACGGCGACGTTCCGAGTACTGGCGGTGTCTTGTTCCGTGATCCCGCGACCCTTCACAATCTTGGTGCCGATGCTCTCAAAATAGCCGTCGCTAACACGCAGCCACGACGCTTCATTTTGATTGCTTCCGGCGGGGGGCGGAGCCTGCCCCTCAATGTAGACCGTTTCACCCCAGTTATCGCCCTCCATCGGGGTGTAGAGTGCAAAACTAACGCGGTTCACGCCCGGAATTGCCGCCAGATTGCCGTTAAGCTGCCGATAAAACGCGGGCAATTGCTCCGCCCTATATCCGGCCATCAACGGGTCGAAGTGCAGGATGTAGCGGTTCGCCATTTCGAATCCGAAATTCTGATGCTGCATGTTACGCAGGCTCTCTGTCAGCAATCCCGCGGCACACAGCAGGACCAGCGACAACGCCGCCTGGGCCACGACCAGCGTCTTCTGCGTCCATCCCGCCGCGTGCGCCGTAGAGCGATGTGCTCCGCGCAAAGCGTCAGCGGGATTGGCGCGCGCCGTCATCCACGCCGGGGCAACTCCAAACAGAATTCCAGTCAACAGGCAAACTCCGAAAGTGAAGCCCAGTACCGGAAGAGAAGGCAGGGCGCTGATCGCCACATGGTTGTCTCGAAAAGCGAGCCGCAGGATGAGGCGCGTGCAACCGAATGCGAACCCCACTCCCACGATGCCGCCGAGCAGCGCGAGAACCGTGCTCTCGGTGAGCACCTGTGCGATCTGCCGCGATCTGGGTGCGCCCAGGGCGGCCTGCACGGATGTATGCTGCCTTCGGCTCGCTGCCCGAACCAGCATCAGGTTCGCAACGTTGGCACATGCGATCACCAGCACAAAGCCGGAAATCCACATCAGCATATGCAGGCCTGACTGATACTCGTCGCGCATCGCCTGCACGCCCGCCCCACCCGGAGACAGATGCAAAGTCTGTTTTGGCACCAAGTCCCGCTCGCCGGGCTGCAATTTGGCGTCCGGGCCCAGGAGCCATTGTTTGAGTTCCACCTGCATCTGGGCCTCGATGCTCTTCGGTTCGACACCTGGCGCAAGGCGGCCGATCAGGTCAAGCCAATCTGCCTCGGGAAACTGCACAAGGTTGCTCGGGCCATCGATCATCGCTTCCGCATTCAGCGGGATCCAGAAGGCGGGCGCCCTCTCCATGCGATCGCCGTAGAATCCTGGAGGCGCAACTCCTACGACCGTGAAGGGCATCGCGTTCAACATGAAGGTCGCCCCGATTACCGACGGATCAAGGCCGTACTTCTCCTGCCACGTCGTGTAACTCATCATCACCACGGGCTCCGCTCCCTTTCGATCGTCTTCCGGTGTAAACACTCGCCCGGCATACGCGCGAATCCCAAACATCGAAAAGTAGTTGCCCGAAACGTACTGGCTCTGCAGTGACTGAGCGGGTTGGCTGCCGCCGCTGCGCCTGACGCCCAGCAAGCCGCGACCGGACTGGAAGGCCGCTAGTTCGGTGAACCCGTGCGTCCCGTCGCGGAACGTTTTGTATTTGTCATAGGAGAAAAGCGACCAATCATCCTGCAGTCCCGAGTTCACGCAGCAATTTTCGACGTCGCCGACGCGAATCAGTTCACTGGGCTTGGCAACTGGCAAAGATCTCAGCAACACGGCGTGCACCAGCGTGAAGATGGCGGTTGTTGCGCCAATTCCCAATGCAAGCGTCAACACGGCCGTGCCCGTGAAACCGGGAGCGTGAACAAATTGCCTCAGCGCGTAACGGACATCATCCATCAATTGCATGGCGCCTCCGACGGTCTGCACGGAAAGAAGCTGGTCCCGCTCCGATTGGGCAGGAGAGCAAAAGGCTCAGTGGTCCACAGGAGTTGGACGCCGGTTGTAACTATTCGTGAGCAACTTCACAGAAGCCGAGCAGTCCGGCTGAGTGGCGGCAAACCTCAACTTCAGATCATTTGACCTGGGCCGTCGCCCCTGGATACGTGCCCCCCCAACAGATTGCCGATTGGGTCACACTCTCGTTGGGTCATAATAGTGAGGAATCATTGATCCGATGAGAACGACTGTGGTGTTGCCGTTGCGCGCGATTTTCGCCTTGACACTTGCGCTGGTATATTCCTCCGTCCCGGCGGCTGGCGATGGTTCGCGACATTGGGTTGCGACGTGGATTACGGCGAACGCGGCCAGCGACCGGCCGGTAACTTTCTCCAATCAAACGATACGCGAGGTGGTGCATACCACGATCGGTGGCAAGGCGATTCGGCTCCGGCTGTCGAATACTTTTGGCCCGCGCGCGATTCGGTTCGACGCGGTCTACGCCGGGCTGCAGCAAGAAGGC
>JBEKIU010000339.1:0-2503 GCA_050011635.1 Acidimicrobiales bacterium | reverse complement strand
GTTGCCGGAGCGGTGAAGGTGACCGAAGCGCCGGGCACAGGAGTGCCCCCGTTCGTCACCGTTGCCACCAGCGGACCACCAAAGGGGTAGTTCGGGAACTGGGATTGTGGATTACCGGCGGTTGCCTGGATCAGCACTCCCGAAACGACAACCGCATTATTCGTGAGGCTGTAGCTGGCGGCCGCTCCCGTATTGCCTGTGAAGTTGGCGGTGACGCTGTAGACGCCGTGGGTCGCGTTCGCGGTGAATACGGTCGAGGTCGCCTGGCCGTTCGCGCCGGTGGTCTCGGTATCAGTGGCCGCGGGCGTTCCTCCATCTGCAAACAGACCGCTTGCCCCTGACGACGGAGCTGTGAAGGTCACCATCACGCCGTTGACGGGGTTGCTGTGGCTGTCTGTGACGGTGGCTACCAGCGGGTTGGTAAACGCAGTACTCACATTCGCGCTCTGCCCGCCGCCGCTGGTCGCGGTGATCGCCGCCGCCGGTCCGCTTGCGTTGGACAGGCTGTAGCTGGCGGGAGTCGTCGCACTTGTCGTCGTGGCTGTCACCGTATAGGAGCCGGTCGTCGCATTCGCGGTGAACGCCTGCGAGGTGGCCACGCCGCTTGAGTTGGTGGTTTCGGTATCTGTAACCGCCGGGGTTGCGGTCGCAAATAGGCCGCTCGCTCCCGTGGAAGGAGCCGTAAAGGTGACCGAAACCCCGCTGGAGGGCGTTCCATTAGACGTGACCGTCGCCACCAGCGCATTCGTAAATGCAGTGCCAACCGCTGCCGATTGGCCGCCTCCGCTGGTCGCTGAGATCGCGATGGTCGGCGGGGGTGGGGTGGTAGTGCTCTTGCCCGAACTGCTGCAGGCTACCAGCGCGGCGATCATGCCAAGGTTAATGGAGAGCAGAATTGCCTGAGCCCATTTCGATTGGCGGAGAGTCATTCTGCGCAGAGTCATTGTGCCGAGAGTCATTGTGAGGAAGTTCATCGCGCACCTCCGGTCGATTCCACTTCCGCTCTCTTCTCGGGAACGGCGTGGCTCATGGCCATCTCGCGCACGAAAATCCCGCGTTCGGTGCGCACCGTCACGGTGCGGCCATCGAGCACAACTTGCCGCGCCAGCAAGTACGGCCTGCCGTTGATCTGCTGCACGGCCCCAATGATCTGCAACTGCGCCCCGGCGTGCAGAGCTTCGATGTTGGCTTTGCTCATGTAAGGACCGAGGTGAGCGTCGAACACGCCCTGCGAAGAGGTCACGACCAGATGCAGGCCGACCGGACTCTTGGCCACGCGATGCGAGACCACTTCCTGGATGGTGGCGTCGACGCTGATTTCGCGATCCTTGTCATAGACCTGATTCCAGGGATGCTGGGCAGGCGCTTCGTTGGCAGCTTGGGCGACGAGTGGAACAGCCAAAATCGCAAGAAACGGGGCGATCAGTACCCCGGCGATTAACCGTATCGTTTGCTTCGATCGACAACACCTCATGGATTTCGCTCCTTCAAAGAGTTGGTTTTTTGTGGCTAGTGACCCCCGAACACATTCCGCACGTCGGCGCCGTACGAACAACGCCGATTCAACCTCCAGGAATTCCACTTTCGCTTTGCTGCCCTGACGGTAAGATTCCACCTGGATTCACATTCAGCGGGGAGCCGTTACTGGCGCCTCTCCGCCCTCGCCCGGCCTAACCTTGCTGCCTTTCGGTGGCAATAAAATCGCACTGAGCACGATCACGAGAAGCGTTAAGCCCAGCACGATTAACATCCGTATCGCCGGACTCTCCGAAATCGAACCATATCTATCCCTGGCCAATGGAGTGCTCCCCACGCAACCCGCGCTGCCGTGCCATGCGATGGCACGAATTGGTGGTTTCGTTCGCTATCGAACAGTGGTTATACTTGCCCGGCTTTCGTTCCCGGGCAAGGGACAGGACCGGACACAAGCGGGCATAATCGGGCTTTTGTTCGTTTAGCCATCGTTTGACAGGGGGATCAGTGGCACAAGGCGCGACCAATGACCCAGACCGTCGCTTGGATTCGTGGAAGGAGATCGCTGCCTTCTTCGGACGGGACGAGAGGACTGTCCGGCGGTGGGAGAAAGATAGCGCCCTGCCGGTGCATCGCGTTCCCGGCGGTGCCAAGGGCCGGGTGTTCGCTTATGAGCGTGAGCTCGACCAATGGCTCAGCACTCCCCAGGCATTGCGCACTACGACCTTAGCCTTGGAACCGCCAGTCTTGGAACCACAAGCCTCGGAATCGCCAGCCAGCCCAGCCCAACTAGAAGTCCAGCTGGAAGCCCAGGAAGAAGCCCCGCAACCGGAAGAAGTCCCGCAAGAAGTCCAGCACGCGGACAAGCGTTGGCACTTCGGCGCGCCCGCGATATGGCTGGGAACCCTGGCGGTTTGCGCCGCACTCGTGGCTGGAATCTGGGTCTATCGTAAGAGCCATCGCTTCGCCGCATACGCGTCGACTCCGAGTGTGTCCCGCGGCAGCGCTAAGAATCTTCGCCCGACCGGAG
>JBEKIU010000338.1:0-3752 GCA_050011635.1 Acidimicrobiales bacterium | reverse complement strand
CGCGAAGACTTTACCCCTCTTTTTTCGGGTAAAGTCTTCGCGATCATGAAGTTTCTCTTGTGTGTTCGTTTTTTGCGTGGAGCCGGGTCCGTTCGAGTGGGTATGGCTGGGTGGATGATGAGGGTGGAGCTAGGGTGTCCAGGTGAAGACGGCCCCACGGGCCGCGGATCAGTACCGGTTAGCCCGGCACGACTAGACCCGGGATGCCGAGCTGGGCGGTCAGGGTGGCGTGATCCCAGAGCACCCGGACCGAGCGGATTTGCTTGCGCTCGAAGGCGACGACGGCGATGGCCAGCACCTCGGCCCGGCGGGACACCGGGCTGACGCCGGGCAGCAGCCAGGGCAACTCCCGGTCGTGAGTGAACGACACGGTCAGCTCGTCCACCAGGCGGAACCGGTCCACGGTGCGGGAGATCCTGGCCAAGAGCAGGTCACCGGGCAAGTGGGGCAAGAAATCCTCGGCGTAAAAACGCTGCAGCCCCTCGCGACCGGAGGCGCCGGTCGCGGCCGGGATGTGCAGGACCGATGGCACCGGCGCCATCGCGGCGAGCGACGCCGTCACGTCCCGGCGGGCCAGCAGCGCGTCGGTGTGCTGATCCCACAGGTGCTCAAGCTCCCGCATGAACTGCGCGATTGCCGTCGTCACCCACTCAAAGTACCCACCTAGCCGGAGAATGTCGGCGCCCGGAGGTACGGTGAGCGCGTGCTCGAGTCGTTTCATCCCGCCGTGGCCGCCTGGTTCGGGGGCCGCTTCCCGGCCGGGCCGACCGAGCCGCAGGGCGTCGGGTGGGGCGAGATCGCCGCGGGCCGGCACACGCTGATCGCGGCGCCGACCGGATCCGGTAAGACCCTGGCCGCCTTCCTGGTCTGCATCGACCGGTTCTACCGGGCCCACGAGCCGGGCAGCGGGCCTCAGGTCGTCTACGTGTCGCCGCTGAAGGCGCTGGCGACGGACATCCAGCAGAACCTGGAGGTGCCGCTGCGCGAGATCGCCGCGGTGGCGAGCCGGCTCGGGCTGCAGCCGCCCGACATCCGGGTCGCGGTGCGGACCGGCGACACCGCCGCCGCGGAGCGGGCGGCCATGCTCAAGCACCCGCCCGACATCCTGATCACCACCCCCGAGTCGCTGTATCTCCTGGTCACCGCGGAGCGGAGCCGGTCCATGCTGCGCAGCACAACGACGGTGATCGTGGACGAGATCCACGCCGTCGCGTCGAACAAGCGCGGCTCGCACCTGGCCCTGACGCTGGAGCGGCTGGCGCACATCGCGGCCGGACCGGTACAGCGGGTGGGGCTGTCCGCGACCCAGCGGCCGGTCGAGACCATCGCCCGGCTGCTGGTCGGCTCGGGGCCGGACCGCGACCACCCGGACGGCACCCCGAGGTGCGCCATCGTGGATTCCGGGCACCGGCGGGACCTCGACCTGGCCCTGGAACTGCCCGACGACGAGCTCGGCGCGGTGCCCACGACCGGGCAGATGGCCCAGATCCTGGACCTGATCGCCGGGCACGTGAACCAGCACCGGACCACGCTCGTGTTCGTCAACACCAGGAGCATGGCCGAGCGGATCGCCCACCAGCTGGGAGAACTCCTGGGCGCCGAGCTCGGGGCCCAGGTGGCCGCCCATCACGGGTCGCTGTCCAAGGGCCGCAGGCAGCGGGTCGAGGCCCGGCTGCGGGCCGGGGACCTGCGGGCCCTGGTGGCCACGGCCTCACTCGAGCTGGGGATCGACGTGGGACCGGTCGAGCTGGTCTGCCAGATCGGCTCGCCGCGCAGCATCGCCACCTTCCTGCAGCGGGTGGGCCGGTCCAATCACACCCGGGCCGGGACTCCGTCGGGCCGGGTGTACCCGACGACCCGGGACGAGCTGGTGGAATGCGCCGCGCTGCTGCGCGCCGTGCGGGGCGGACGGCTCGACGCCATCGTCGTTCCGGTCATGCCCCTGGACATCCTGGCGCAGCAGCTGGTGGCCGAGTCGGCCGCCGAGCCGTGGCCCGAAGGCGACCTGCTCAGGCTGGCCCGGCAGGCGGCGCCGTTCCGGGACCTGTCCGGCGAGGACTTCGAGGACATCACCGAGCTGCTGGCCGAGGGGATCCGCACCGGCCGCGGGCGCCGTGCCTACTACCTGCACCGGGACCGGGTGAACGGGACCGTCAAGGGCCGCCGCGGGGCCCGGCTGGCCGCGCTGACCTCGGGCGGGGCCATCCCCGAGCTCGGCGACTTCCGCGTGGTCGCCGAGCCGGACGAGGTTCCGGTCGGCACGGTGCACGAGGAATGGGCCACCGAGAGCAGGCCGGGAGACGTCTTCCTGCTCGGCACCCACTCCTGGCGCATCCGCCGGGTGGAACCGGGCACGGTCCGGGTGGTGGACGCCCAGGGCGCGCCGCCCTCGGTACCGCACTGGCAGGGGGAGGCCCCCGGGCGCACCAGGGAGCTTTCCGAGGAGGTCTCGGCGCTGCGCCAGGCCGTCGCGGACCGAGAACCCGCCGAGGCGAAGAACTGGCTCGCGGAAGAATGCGGTATCGGCCGGGCCGCGGCCGACATGATCGTCGGCTACCTCCGGGCCGGGCTGGCCGCGCTCGGGGCGTTGCCGACGATGAACGCCATCATCTTGGAGCGTTTCTTCGATGAGGCCGGCGGGATGCAGCTCATCGGCCACGCGCCGTTCGGCGCCCGGGTCAACCGCGCGTTCGGGCTGGCCTTGCGCAAGCGGTTCTGCGTCACGTTCGACTTCGAGCTGCAGGCGGCCGCGAGCGACAACGCGATCTTGCTGTCGCTCGGGCCGCAGCACAGCTTCCCGCTGGACCGGGTGCCGAAGTTCCTGGCCTCCAAAACGGTCGAGCAGGTCGTACGGCAGGCCGTGCTCACCTCGCCGTTGTTCCAGGCCCGCTGGCGGTGGAACCTGAACACGTCGCTGACCATCCTGCGGATGCGGGGCGGCCGCAAGAACCCGCCCGCGATCCAGCGGATGGAAGCCGATGACCTGATGGCCGCGGTGTTCCCGACGCTGGCCGCCTGCCAGGAGAACGTGGCGCCCGGCCCGCTGGAGATCCCCGACCACCCGCTGGTCCGGCAGACGCTGGCGGACTGCCTGCACGAGGCGATGGACATCGACGGGCTCCGGGACCTGGTCCACGGCATCGAGACCGGCCGGATCACCGTCATCACCCGCGACACCACCGAGCCATCGGTGCTGGCCCACGAGATCCTGAACGGGCAGCCCTTCACCTACCTGGACGACGAGACCGAAGCGGTCAACCGCCGGAGCCGGCAGGTGCGGATCCCGCGCGGGCTGCCGGTGCAGGCCCGCGACCTGGCCCGGCTGGACCCGGGCGCGATCGAGCGGGTCGCCGACCAGGTCCGGCCGCAGCCGCGGGACGCCGACGAGCTGCACGACCTGCTGATGACGCTGTTCGCCTTGCGGCCGCAGCCGCCGTGGCAGCCCTGGTTCGACGAGCTGGCCGCGGCCGGGCGCGCGGCCGAGATCCCGGCAGAGGCCGACGGCGGCTCGCTCTGGTGCGCCGCCGAACGGCAGGCCGCGCTGCAGCCGCTCTACCCGGACCTGCACGTCCCGGCGGGCAGTCCGCAGGCTCGCGCCATGGACGCCGAGACGGCCGCCGCCGAGATGCTCCGCGGCCACCTGGACGTCCGGGGCCCGTCCACGGCGGAGGACCTGGCCCGGGCCACCGCACTCCGGCCCGCGGACGTGACCCTGGCGCTGATCCGGCTGGAGAACGAGGGCTTCGCGCTGC
>JBEKIU010000337.1:0-8922 GCA_050011635.1 Acidimicrobiales bacterium | reverse complement strand
GTCCGGGCCGGGACCGGGTGCGTGGTCGTGGTGGAGGGCAGCGCCGGCCTCGGCAAGACGAGGCTGCTCGACGAGTGCGCGTCCATCGCGGGAAAGCTGTCGTTCCGGATCGGGCGGGGAGCGGCCGAACCAGAGCGTGCAATCGAGCTGGGCGCCCTCTTCGACGCGCTGTTCGAGGGGGAGCCGCCCCTTGCGGATCGTCGCGCGCTTAAAGACGTCCACGCTTCATCGGAGTTCCTGTTCTGGCTCCTCCAGGACGTGCAGTCCCTCATTGAAGAGGCAGCGCTGAAGGATCCCGTTCTTATCTGCCTCGACGATCTGCACTGGGGCGGGACCAGCCTCTCGATCGCCATCCGACATCTGCCCCAGCGCCTGTCGTCGCTCCCGGTGGCGTGGGTCTTGGCGTTCCGGCCGGACCAGGGCCCCCATCAGGTGCAGCTGGCGAAGATGGAGCTCATCGAAAACGGGGCGGAGCTCATTCGGCTGGGGCCGCTTGACCGCGAGGCAGTCGCACAGGTCGCGACCGACGTGCTCGGAGCCGAAGCGGACGAGGAACTCCTGCAGAAGGCAGCCCGGGTCCAGGGCAATCCCTTCCTGCTGGTTGAGTTCTTCCGCGGGCTCCAGGACGACCGGCTGGTTTCGCTCGATTCAGGGCGCGCGACGCTGGTCGAGGACCGGCTGCCGCATCGCGTGAGCGACAGCATGCGCGGGCGCCTGGCGCGGATGTCGGCCGCATCGCAGCGGGCTGCGACGTTCGCGTCTGGACTCGGTCGCAGGTTCAGCGTTCACGACGTGGCCGTCATGACGGACATGTCGATCACGGAGCTGATCGGCCCCGTCAACGAACTCCTCCAGGCCGAGATCCTTGCCGACGACGGCGGCCAATTGGCCTTCAGGCACGACATTCTCCGCGATGCCGTCCGCGGCAGCCTGCCGACTCCGGTCCGGCGTGCCATCGACCGGCGCGCGGCGGAGGTGCTGCTGGCCCGCGGTGCGCTTCCGGTCGAGGTGGCTGCCCAGCTCGTCGCTAGCGCAGAGCCGGGCGATGAGGTCGCGATCAAGACAGCGCTCAAGGCAGCGTGGGTCCTCGGTGCCTCCGATCCGGCCGCGTCAGCCGAGCTCGCCGCCAAGGCGCTGGACCTAACGCCGTTGCCGCACGCTCTTCGGGGCCCATTGGTCGCCCAAAGGGTTGTGTCACTCTTTGCGGCCGGCCTCGCGGAAGAAGGACGGCAGTTCGCGGATTCAGCGCTCCGGGAGGCGATGCCCCCTGAGGAGGAGGCGCGGGTGCGGGCCAGCGTTGCCAGCATGTTCGACCTCTCCCCTGAGGTCAGGGCGGAGAACGCCCGCGCTGGTCTCGCTCTCCCGTCTTTGTCTGCGGACCTACGCGCGGAGCTCTGGGGTGCGCTGTATCACAGCCTGAGCGTGGCCGGACGGCGGGACGAAGCGCTCGAGGTCGAGCCGAGCGCCCGCGAGGCCGCGTACGCGAGCACGAGCGAGGTGTGCCGGTTCATGTTCGAGCTTCCGGAGTCGGGGCTGGCTTACCAGCTACTCGACTTCGGGCGCGCGCTCGAGATTCTCCTGTCGGCCGAGCGCCGTGAGCTCAGCGGGCAGGGCGACGCGCAGGCTCGCCTCGCGCACATGCTGAGATCATGGATTCTCGCCGCGAGCGACCGGTATGAGGACGCGCTTGCGGCCATCGAAGCCGGGGTGATCGCCGCCCAGCGTGACCGGCAGAACTGGGCGCTGCGCGTCTTCGAGACGACCCGGGGCCGGCAGATGCTGCAGATGGGGCAGTTTGCCGAGGCGGCGATCGCGCTTGAGGGCCGGTTCACCCTGGCCGAGGCCCATCTCATCGCCGGGGCACTCCACGCGCCCTCGGTTGTCTCACTCGGCCTGCTGAAAATCCACACCGCCGACAAATCCGGCGCCCTGGAGGTGGCCGAGATCGCGAAGATCATGCTGCAGGCGAGGGCGCCCGGCGTCCGACACCAGGCGATGTGGTACCTCGCGCTTCTCGCCCTGTCGGAGGGCGACCCGATGCGGGCGCACGGGTGGCTCTCGTTCTTCGGGCATGAAGAGCGGCTGTCGATGTTCCCGCTGTACCCGCACGAGGTCGTCTACGACGCCGAACGCGTGCGCATCGCGACGGCGGTGGGAGACGAGGAGCTCGCCTTCCACGGAATCTCGATCGCCGAGCGACGCGCGCGCTTGAATCCGGACGTCGCTTCGTGCGCCGCCGCTGCCGCGCACACCCGGGGGATCTGGAGCGACTCGGCCGAGGATCTTAAGCGGGCAGTTTCCATTTATCGGGGTGGACCTCGCCCGCTGGCCTACGCGTCCGCGCTCGAAGACCTCGGCCGAGTGCTGGCCCAGCGCGGGGACAACGCGGCGGCGATCGCAGCGCTCGATGAGGCGCTGAAGATTTTGGTGCGCGTCGGGGCGGGTTGGGACGCCGCGCGCGTCAGGGGGCGGCTTCGCCGACTGGGAGTGCGACGGCGTTCAGCGAAAGTCGACCGGCCGAAGACCGGTTGGGATGCGTTGAGCGAAATCGAGTCCGTGGTCGTCAACCTGGCCGCGCATGGGTGCACCAATCAGGAGATCGCCGACAAGCTCTTCATCTCCCCGCATACTGTCGATTCTCATCTTCGCCACATCTTCGGGAAGCTCGGAGTTAATTCGCGTGTGGACCTCACGAGGCTTGTCGCGGTCCGATCGCCCCGGCCGGGATGATCACGGCGTTGAGCTGGAGTCGTCCCGCTATGCCGAGTTTGGGAAAGGAGCGGTGCAAGTGGGATGCGACGGTCCGGGGGGACAAGTGCAGCCGCAAGCCGATCTCGCGGTTGGTTAGCCCCTGGGCCGCGAGTTCGACGATCTCCCGCTGCTGCGGGGTGAGTGCGTCTAGCCCGGCCGCGCTGGCCACGGCACCGGGGACCGTGATCCCGCAGGCGCGCAGCTCAGTCGCCGCGCGGTGCGCCCACGGCCGGGACGCTAGCGCGCCGAACGTGTCATGGGCGGCGCTCAGGACCTGCTTGGCGTGGTTGATCCGGCGATGCCGGCGCAGCCATTGGCCGTACTCGAGGCGGAGCTGGGCTCGTTCGAACGGCCATTGCTCGCCCGCCGTGTCGCTAAGCACGTCGTCTGCGTAGGCGTCCGGGGTAGACGGGTCGGCGAGGACGCAGTCGGCCCGGGTGAGCAGCTGGCGCAGCCGGGCCGATGGCCAGGACGCGGCCGAAGCGTGCAGTTCGGCGATCTGCTTGACGATCTCACGTCCCTCCTGGCCGCAGTCGGCCCGTGCCGCGGCGAGCGCGAGGTCCCCGGCTGCCAGGTAGGACACGTGCTGGTGGTAGGGAGTCCCGTCGGGCCCGAACAGCTGGCGCAGTTGCTCGAAGGCGGTGAGGTAGTCGTCGTCCGCGATGGCGCACAGGCCGAGGGCGTGGCGAGCGCGCGCGGTGATCACCCTGCTCTGTTCGGGGTCGGCGGCGAGCGCGGTGAGGACGAGATCGCGGGCATGGGCGGTGTTGCCGCGGGCGGCCTCGATCGTCGCGGTGACGAGGATGCCGGCCGCCTGGGTGACGTCTCCCGCCGGGTCGTTGCCCGTCTCTGCGATCAGTTCCAGTGCGTCATCCCAGCGTCCGGCGTCGAAGTAGGCCCAGCCGAGCGCGGCCAGCGATCCGCCGCTGGCGGCGCGGATGGCGGGGTCGACGGATGCGTTCCGTGCGGCGTCTAGGAGCCGGATCGCGTCGGAGGTCTGGTCGCGCACCCAGGCGGCAGCGCCGGCGTGGTGCAGGCCGGGCCCGCCGGACACCGTCTGTCGGATATTGCGCAGGAGTGCCTCTGCCTCCAGGTCGTGGCCGGTGACGGCCAGCGCCCAGGCGCGCGGCGCCTTGGTTTCGATCGCCGTTGCCGGAGGCAGCGCCGCCAGTACGTCCGCGACGCTGTTGAGGCTGTCGGGGTCGCCGGCCTGGTACGCGGCGGCGGCGGCGAGGCCGAGGGCGTCCCAGGCGGCGTTGTTGCCGGCCGCGACGTGCTCGCGTGCCAGCGAGAGCACGGTCTGCACGGCCCTGGCGTAGTGTCCGCCCCAGGCCAGCGCCCACCCGGTGACGTGCAGGCACCGTGAGCGGAGGCCTTCCTCACCGGCCAGCGGCAGCGCGCGGGCAGCGAGATCACGGGCCCATTCGGTCTGCCCGCTCGATACTGCGGCCTCGGCGGCCGACAGGAGACGCCGGGCTCTGGCGGCCGGGTCGGGGCTCAGGCGGGCGGCCCGCTCAAGGATCAGCGCCCGGGCGGCGGGGCCGCCCCGGCTTTGAGCCGGCACGCTCGTTGCGGCGAGCAGCGACGCGATGTCCTCGTCCGGCCGCAGCGCGGCGGCCGCCAGGTGCCAGGCGCGGCGGTCAGGCTGATCGTGCAGCAGGTCGGCCAGCCGCCGGTGTATGACGGCGCGGCTCGCAAACGGCGCGCGATGATAGACAGCCGACCGTATCAGCGGATGGCGGAAATGTACCCCGTCGGTATCCACGCTTGCCAGGCCTGCTTCCTCAGCCGGGGCGAGTACCGCCGGGTCGAGCCCAAGTCCGGCCCGGGTAACCGCGTCGCGATCGGCGCTGTCGGCTGCCGCGGCGAGCAGAAGGGCGTCCCTGGTCTGCGGCGGCAGCTCGGCCAAGCGGGCGGTGAACATCGCGCTGAGCCGGTCGGTCAGCGGTAGTGGCAGCCCCGCCCAGGTGCGCTCGGCGGCAGGGTCGCCGGTGACAGTGCGGGTCAACTCGATCAGCGCCAGTGGGTTGCCTGCCGCCTGGGCGAGCACCTGCGCGCGGGCCCGGCCGCGAGGGGGGCGAGGCTGGGCGTCCAGGAGGTCGCTCGCCGCGGCCGCGCTCAGCGGGCCTAGCCGCAGTTCGGGGAGACCGCCCTCAAAACCTGCGGGCGGCGTGTCGCCCCGTGCCGCCAGGATCATCGTGACCGGCTCGCCGTCCAGGCGATAGGCGGCGAAGGCGAGCATGTCGAGGGAGGCCCGGTCGATCCACTGGGCGTCGTCGATGACAGCCACTAGGCCCCGGTTGGGCTCATTGCGCCTGGCCAGCAGGTCCAGCAGGCCGAGCAGCGCGCTCCCGGCCAGGTCACGGCCTTGCTCCTGGCCTGGGCCGGTCATGCCGACAGCGGCCAGCAGTTCCGCGGCATGCGCTCCGGGCAGTGCCCGCAGCTCGGCCAGGACGGGACGCAGGAACTGGCGCAACCCCGCGAGCGGCAGCCCGGTCTGGTGCTCCCGTCCGGCGGCGGACAGCACCCGCAGCCCCCTGGCGGCAGCATGTGCGTTCAGGTCCGCCAGCACAGCGCTTTTGCCGAGGCCGGCCTCACCAAGCACAATCAGCGCGCGGTCGGCGCCTTCGAGAGCGGGACTGGTTAGGCCCCGTATCCGGCTGATCTCAGCGGACCGGCCAACGAGCGGCTGCCAGCGTTCGGCCTCGGTCATGGCCGAGGCCGAACGGTCCGGGACTGCACACGGGACGCCCGCCTCAGGAACGCGCTCCGGCCGTTCAGTTCGGCGACAATCGCGCGCCGCTCGGACTCGGTGCTTCCGCCCCAGATGCCCTCGCTCATCGCATGCTGAAGCGCCCACGTCAGGCACGCCCGCTGGACCTGGCACACGCGGCAGATCTCCTTAGCCTGGCGGATCTGCACCACGGACCGCCCGGACTCGGTCAGGGGGAAGAACAGCTCGGGGTCGGCCCCCTGGCACGCCGCCGAGTCCCTCCAGAGGCTCCCGTCGTCCATAACTCATCCAAGATCCGCGCCCGCGACCTGAAGTGCCCGCAATATAGGCCCAGGCTCCGAACTCCAAAGACCGACATAATCCCTTCCTTTCCGGCGCGTGGCAGGCCCGCGGAACATGGTGAGGGTGCGCCATCGGCTCGCTCCGCCCTTGTGACGGCACTGCTCGCAACATCAGATCCGCGTATGCGATACCTCTGGGCCGAAACCGACTCACCCCTAATCCGAAGGGTCAGCCCTACCTTGCCTGCCGGCCGATACTGTCTTTGGCGGACTTGGGCTGACTTTTAGTGCCAGCCAGTTGCTCTGACCAGAGCCGGGCCCGGGGACGGAATCTTAAGCACCGGTGCTGTGAGCTTGTAGCAAACTCCTCCGCGCCCTTGGTCCATCGTTAGCTCTCGTTAGCACCCATTGTCTCCGAGGCCACGGCCGAGTCGATATCACGTGCTCACGCCATTCGTAACGCAGCGGTGGCCCGTCGATCACCGCGTAACGGGCCAAATCGAACTTTCACGACTAACTGGTCTTCTGTGGCCTGCTGGAGAGCTCCGGCCTCGACGCGTCTCATAGGGGATTACGAGCTTGCGCGGAACACGATGATCAACGCGAGTGCGACGGTCAGCTGCGCGATCAACGCCTTCTCCGTTGCTCATGGGCAGCCTCCCCTCCTCCTTCCGAACTCGGGCATGATGCCCAAACGCCGCCGGAAGCCCTGGCCGCGAGGGAGCTTTACCGCGGGGAGCCGGACCCGGCCGGAGGTGTCAGTAAGTCTGCTCGGCGCCTCGGGGGTCGTCGGACTGGGCTGCGGGTAACACGGGAACTGGGCTGCGGTGGTTCTCTCTAGCGGCTCTGCCGCGCCAGCTGCCCAGCGCAACAGTGCTGCGGGCTCCACCAGTGCTACGACGCGGACCAGTGGGTTGGCATTGACCTGACCCACGATGTCGAGTCCGGCAAGTCGGCGCACGAACTCGTCGCGAGTTACCTCGTCCACTATGGTCCTTACCGCCTCCGGCGGATGGGATGCGGCCAGCCACTCGCCCAGCGCGGTCTTGTCGAGTCCGGGCGGCACGTCGGGCCAGACGACGAGGATCTTGTCGTTTCCGGGGTGGCTGCCCGGCGGGAAGGGCGACGCCGGGATGGTGGCGCCAGGGACGGTGATGGTCCATCGCGCCGCGGCGGGGCGCTGGTCCTGTCTGCGCTGACGCGTCTTGCGGCCATTGGTCATAAGAATGGTCCTTTTTGTAGTGTTATCGTCCGGCTCGGAAAAGAGGCGAAGCAGGCTGGTCGCGCGGTAGTGGTCGCGCGGTCGGCGGCGATAGTGGTGAGCGCTCCGCGCGGCGGTACGCTCCCCTCCGGGCGTCAATGACGAGCTGGAGGGCGGCGAGATAGCGGCAATGGCCTCTGGACGCACCAGCGTGACCCCCCGCCCCGGCAGCCCGGGCGATGGTCGAGGCGGTAGACCTCGCCCCCTGGGCTTTGCCGGATCGAGTCGCCGTCGACCTGGAGGAAAACGAGGTACCCCTCGTTGAGATAGCACCAGCCTTCGAGTCGACCGTCTCGAGAGTGCACGTGCCGGCCTCCGCGATCTGGCTGTGACGAGGCGGGACAAAGGGCGCACCCGCGCGCGCCGCGAGAAAGCGCGGCCAACAGCGATGCGTCGCCGAGGACGCTGCGCACGTCAAGCAGGCTGATCGGGTCGACGACTCGGGCTTGCGACCGGCTCACGGGCGTGCTGGCCGGCGAGCTGCCGAGCATCGCGTCCCGCGGCACGCCCAGCACGCCCCCGTGACGACCGGGTCGGTCCACACTTTGAGCGCGATTGACTCCGAAGTCGCCGAACAGGCGCGCATGCAGCTCAATGCATTCCAGCGCGCGCGTCGGGGCCGGGCTCGCACAGGCGATCCGTCCGGGCAGGCGACCGCACTGCAGGCGAACATATCCTCGAGCCCGGGCTCACGGCGAACAGATGGCCCGCCGTGACCGGGGATCTTGTTCTCCTGGCACTACGAAACCCCGTCGTTGGACACGAACGTTGTGATGAGGGCTCGCCCGGCGATACGGCCGCCAGCGCCCGCGGCCGTGATGACAGCACGGCTGTAGGGGCGCCCGGCCTCCTGCGGCGGCGCCCCGAGGCTTTCGCCTGGCCATGTCAGGACTGCCGCTCGCGCACCGCTTGCTCGATGCGTTCGCCAAGGCTCAGGTCCACGTTCTTCCAGTACTGGAAGGCGCGAACGAGCACCGGCTCGGTGACGCCTTTCAGCAGATGTCCGGCGGCATTGGAGACCAGTCGGTGGCGGGCGGGGTCATCGAGGACCGTGCGGACCAGGGTGCCGGCCTGCCCCCAGTCGTCATCGTCGCGGCGCAGAGTGCTGGCGGCCCGAACCATGTCCCCGTCCAAGTGCCACAGAGGCTCCGCGGCGCGGGCCGCATCCGCGACCGGGCCGCCCTTGGAGTTGGGCGCGTACACCGGGTCGGAGACGTTCACCACCCGCATGGCGCCGTCCTTGGAGTAGGCGCGGACGGGGGAGACAGGGGCGTTGACGGGGATCTGGGTGTAGTTCACGCCGATCCGGGCGCGGTGCGCGTCGGCGCAGGCGAAGCCCCGGCCCAGCAGCATCTTGTCAGGGGACAGTCCGGTGCCGGGGACCTGATTGCTCGGTTCGAACGCGGCCTGCTCGTTCTGGGTATGCAAGTCGACGGGGTTGCGGTCAAGCACCAGCGTGCCGACTTCAGTCAGCGGGTAGTCGGCGTGCGGCCATACCTTCGTCAGGTCGAACGGGTTGAATCGGTAGGCCCTGGCTTCCTCGGACGGCATGATCTGCACCTTCAGCGTCCAGGACGGGTGGTCGCCGCGCCGGATGGCCTCCCACAGGTCGCGCTGGTGGTAATCGGCGTCCTGGCCAGCCAGTATGTCCGCCTCGGCCTGGGGGAGCCACTCGATGCCCTGGTCGGTGATGAAGTGGTACTTCACCCAGTAGATCAGCCCGGCCGGGCTGACCCAGCTGTAAGCGTGGCTGGAGTATCCGTTCATGTGCCTCCAGGTGCGGGGGATGCCGCGGTCGCCCATCAGCCAGGTGACCTGGTGCGCCGATTCCGGCGACAGCGTCCAGAAGTCCCACTGCATGTCGTGGTCGCGCAGCCCGTTGTCGGCGCGGCGCT
>JBEKIU010000336.1:0-2644 GCA_050011635.1 Acidimicrobiales bacterium | reverse complement strand
CGCAGCCGCCAGTGGCTGATGCCGGTCTTGACCCGCATGGACAGCACGTCGAGCACGCACATGGCCGTGCTCTCCGAGCCGGTCCCGGCCGTGGTCGGAACCGCGATCAGCGGCTTGAGCTGGCCCTTGGGCGCCCGGCCCGCGCCGATCGGCGCGTTGATGTAGTCCATCAGCGCGCCCTCTTCGGTGATCAGCAGGTTCACCGCCTTGGCGGTGTCGATGGACGAGCCGCCGCCCACCGCGACGAACCCGTCCCACGGGCCCTGCTCGCGGGCATAACCCGCGGCCTTGTCCATGCTGTCGTCGGTGGGCTCGACGTGACAGCCGTCGAAGATCTCCGAGGTGATCCCGTACCTGGTCAGCGAGTCGGCGATACGCGACGGGAGGCCGAGTTCGTTGATCCGGGGATCGGTGAGGATCAGCACCCGCCTGGCCCCGAACTGGGCCATCTCGAAACCGATCTCGTCCACCGCGCCCGCACCGAACTTCAGCGGCGGCGCGCCCCAGGTGAAGATGGTCTCCTCGGTCGGGTCGACGCCAAGACCTGTGCCGTTGCTCATTCTCGGCTCCTCACTGAATCGGCTCTAGCCTCGACCCTCTATCGCACCGGCAATATCTGTCAACGCGCCCAGGTCCGCAGGCTCCGGTGGCTCCGGTGGCTCCTCAGGGAACCCGGATGTCGTGGTGCTCCCGGGCGAGTTGCCGCTCCTCGTCGGTCAGGCTCGCTTCCTTGACCGGGACGACGAGGCTCCAGTGCTTGCCGACAGGGCAGCGCTGGATCCGGGCCACGATCAGGTCCAGTTCCCTGAGCTTGATGCCGGGAATCCAGATGGTCGTGGACAGGTGACCCTTACGGCACCGCACGATGGTATTGGGGCCGAAGTTATAGCCGAGACGCCGCCCAATTAGAGTTGCCCCGGCGATAACGCCGACGATGATCAGAACGGTTTGATGGCTCGCCGCAACATTCCGTCATTATGTCACCGCGCCGATCTAACGGCGGGGCGGCCGCAGTGGCCGCGCAGGCTGCGGTGCTGGGAGGATGAGCCACGTCCGTTCGGAAAAATGGTTTTGGAACCTGGGGGCGGTGTGCTGGGCGCAGGCGCGAGGGACTTGTCCGGCATTGCGCGCAATGTCCCGGCTCATACCGGGCTTCTGCTAGGGTCGCTTCGTGGTTGAGGGATCCGCGGATACGGCTGATGAAATGCCTGCTCGGGGCGTGCGCGTCGATACTCCCGCCGAGCAGCTGACGGCAGGAGAAGCCAGGCGTACCCGTGTTCCCCGGTGGGCGTGGGCGGCCGGGCTGGCCGTGGCGGCCGTCGTCTTGTTCGTGTGCTACGTGCGGCTGTCGCGCACGATTCCCGACAATTCGGATGGTTCGGACCAGGCGCTGCAGGCGTGGGACATGCTGCACGGAAACTGGCTGCTGCGCGGCTGGACCGTCGGGGACGTGTCGTATTACACCACCGAGATCCCCGAGTACATGATCGTGGAGAAGTTCGTCGGCCTCGGCGCGAACGTCATCCACGTGGCGGCCGGCCTCACCTACATGCTGCTGGTGCTGACGGCCGGCTGGCTGGCCAAGGGGCGGGCGACCGGGCGGGAAGGCGTGGTCCGCGCGCTGGTCGCGTCCGGGATCCTGCTCGCGCCGCAGCTCGGCAACGGCATTCACCTGCTGATCCAGCAGCCAGACCACATCGGCACCCAGGTGCCCCTGCTGCTCACCTTCATCGTGCTTGACCGCGGGCCGCGGCGCTGGTACATCCCGGCCGCGGTGGGCGTGATGCTCACCTGGGTCATCGTCTCCGACCGGGTCGCCGTCTTCGACGCCGCGGCCCCGCTGGTCGCCGTGTGCGTCCTGCGCGTGCTGTGGGCCCGCATCCATGACGGCACGCGGCTGGTCTCCCAGTGGTTCGAGGTCTGGCTCGCGGCGGCGGGCATCCTGTCGTTCGGTGCGGCCGAGCTGGTGGTGGCCGTGATCAAGCACGTCGGCGGGTATACCTCCCTGCCGCTGCCGTCGAAGCTGACCTCCCTGGCCAGCCTTCCGCTGCATCTCAAGCTGACCGTAGAGGGCACCCTCAACCTGTACGGGGCCGATTTCCTCGGCCTGTCGGGGTGGGCGCTGGTCACCGCCTTGGTGCACCTGGTCGGCGTGGCCCTCGCGCTGGTTGGCTTCTTCCTGGCGTTCCGGCGGTTGTTCTCCGGTGACCTGATCCTTCCGGTGATGGCCACGGGAATCGTGTTCAACGTGGCTTTTTACGTCTTGAGCACGGTCCCCGCCACGTGGTTCGACACCCGGGAGATTTCCGTCGTGCTGCCGTTCGGCGCCGTCCTCGCGGGCCGCCAGCTGGCCGGGCCGCTGGCCCGGGCACGGCTCGAGCCGGTGCTCGCGGTGGTGCTGGCCTGTTATGCGGCCGCCCTCGGATACGGAGCCGTGCAGCCCCCGGTCGCCGACAGCGAGCAGCCGGTGGTCGGCTGGCTCGAGGCCCACCACCTGGTCACCGGGCTCGGCACCTACACCGAGTCGAACATCATCACGCTCGACAGCGGCGGCCGCGTCGCGATCAGGACGGTCACGTGGCTGTCCTCCGGAGCGGTCCCCCGCGCGTATGAGTCGGAAGCGTCCTGGTACGACCCCCGGCAG
>JBEKIU010000335.1:0-2659 GCA_050011635.1 Acidimicrobiales bacterium | reverse complement strand
GGCATGTCCCTTTCAGATGCGTCCGTACTCGCTCTAACAATTGGCTTCCCCAATTCGGCCGCAATCGCTCTTCCCTTATTCCGGGGAGCCTATGGTCCTGAGTCGACCGTCACGGCTGCACTGTCCATTGTGATCGGATCGATTACGATCTCGCCCCTCACCCTGGCGCTTCTTGAAGCCGCCAAGCACTCCGGGGGGAATCATGTCTCCGCAACACAGATCCTGCGCAGCTTACCTCGTGCCCTGCTGCAACCAGTTGTCTGGGCTCCGCTTGTGGCTTTGTTTGGAGTCTTTTTCCAATTTCATGTGCCGTCCTTCGTCGCAGGCACACTCACGACTATGGGGAGTGCCGCAACCGGCTCGGCCCTGGTCCTTACAGGCCTGGTCGTCTCCGCGCAGAGTTTCCGATTCACGGGCGGTGTCGCCATCACCACAGTTCTCAAGCTTGTGGGACAGCCGCTGTTCGCAATATTCGTGATGCTGCTATTTCGGATGAGTCACAACGATATGCGGAACATCACTGTGATCAGCGCAATTCCCGGCGGTTTCTTTGGCCTGGTCTTCGGCAAGGAATTCGATGCAACGCCGGAAATTGCCAGCTCGGGATTGATTGGGACCTACCTCTTCGGCTGGGCCACTCTCGCACTCTGGATGCTGTTTGCGGCAAAGTTCTTCTGAGGCACTTATGCTCCCAATCGGTCAATATTCGCCTCGGGTACACGATCTTCTTCTGCTGCGCTCTGGCGCTGTGAGCTCCGCAGGGATGACCAAACCGGCTTGGGTAACCTCATCCCGGGCCGCCGACCTCTGGGTTGTGGTGCGTCGAGCAATAGCTCCGGACGGACTCGTAGCCGTGGGCATACGCGGCATTAACCGGCACCAGCGCTGGGGCGGCTTCGCTGATCTCGCCGACGTAAACGAGAGACTTCGTCCTTCGCAGCTTTTCTCTTCCATGGCGTCTCGCACCCGCATCAGTCTTCCCGCTCTCGTGGCTCTTTTCTGGCTCGAGCTGCAACTGGATAAATTGGATAAATCGCAATTGGATTGGGGCCCAGTGGGCAGCGTTGGTTTTGAGCTCGCAACCGGCCGGCAGGTGATAACCGCAACCAGCGACCTCGACATCGCTCTGTTCGCCCCGTCACGATTCACCCATGCCACCGCATGCGATCTTTGGAGTGTCATGAGCGCGGCTCCAGCAAAGGTAGATGTGCGAGTGGAAACGCCATATTGCGGATTTTCTCTGGAAGAATTTGCGAGAGCGGGGACCGAACGAGTTCTTGTACGATTGCCTGCGGGCCGTCAATTCGCAGCAGACCCGTGGGCGATTTCTGTCATTGAGGATGCGGCATGAAGACGGGAATACTCTTTCCCGGCCAAGGTTCGCAGCAACTCCGAATGCTCCACGATCTTGTTCGCCACCCCGCGGTCGACGAAACCTTGTCTGAAGTCAGCGCCGTCCTGGACCTCGATGTACGCACGCTGGACACGCCGGAAGGTCTACAATCCGCCGTCTCGGTTCAACTGGCCATTCTGACGGCAGGAGTCGCCACCGCAAGAGCACTTCAACGGCGCGGGTTTGCACCGCTGGCTGTCGCTGGTCTGTCGGTCGGAGCATTCTCGGCGGCAGTTGCCGCAGATTCGATATCTCTCTCGGATGCTGTGCGTCTGGTGCGTTCGAGGGCGGAGCAAATGGAGCAGATGTATCCGGTTGGATATGGCCTGTCTGCGATCGTTGGACTCACTGAAGCGCAAGTCGCGAAGTTGGTTGATGCTGTAAACACCAAAGAGCATCCTGTATTCGTTGGGAACATCAACGCACCACGACAGATCGTCATCGCCGGCTCGAATGAGGGGATGGAGCAGGTTCTCGAAAAAGCTCGTTCACGGGGAGCTCGCAAAGCAGAACAGCTGGATGTACTGGTTCCCTCCCACTGTTCTCTGCTGCAGCCTGTTGCCGACTCTCTTCGCAACCAGCTTCAGTCGATCTCCGTGAGAGATCCGAAGCCGATCTACCTCGCCAACGTCGATGCACGAGCTGTGCGGAGCGCTCAGGGAGTCGCCAAAGATCTCGCAGACAATGTAGCTCATGGGGTTCGCTGGCACGATGCAACCACAGTTGCATGTGAGCTTGGTTGCGAGCTATTGCTCGAAGTTCCACCCGGGCACGTTCTAACTGACCTGGCCCGAGAGAACTTGCAAGGGGTTCAAGCTCGTGCGGTCACCGCCGGGACATTCGATAGACTCGTCAATCTTGCAAGGAGCTGAGAATTGGGGCAAGGTTCTGCGATCCACTTGGACGTATGTCGAAGCACGACTCAGCAATGATTGCGGACGAATGCTCTGAATTCAACGCCTGCCCGGAATTAGCCCCCACCCTTCTTCGTTCCAGCCGGCGTTGCTTTCGCACGTCTATTCCATCCGTGAAATGCTGAGTAGTCGCCCGCGTTCCAGGCTTCTCGAAGTCCTGGGGCGCTCAGATCCCAGTCCGGGCGGCCTTCGCTCATCAGGGCACGCAGGTCATGCCAGAGATCGACGATCGACGGCCGGCCCCAGAACCAGTACCCGTTGTAGATGCGGTAAATCACAAGACCCGGCTTGAGCACAAGCGTGTGCGGAATCATCGGATTGTTCTGAGGGTCGGTGTACTCCTGAATGTCGA
>JBEKIU010000334.1:0-3493 GCA_050011635.1 Acidimicrobiales bacterium | reverse complement strand
GAGTGGATGAATATGCAAACAGCGGATCAGACCTTGGACGAAATCCTCAACTTGGCGGCGGCGCACTTCAAAGTGCCGCGGGCAAAACTCTCTCCCGACGAAGACTTCTTCAAGGCGCTCGGTATTGACAGCCTGCAGACGCTCGATTTGTTGACGCGCCTGGAGAACCACTTTCACGTCGAATTGCCGGATTACGAACTGCAGGGCGTGAGCGATTTTCGTACGCTGGCGGGCAAGATTCAGGCGCGGCTGTGAAACTATTGTTGATTGCTGATTTCTGATTGTTAATCGCTAAGGAACGTCAGCTGCCGCCGAGAATCGATTTGCTTAGTCAGCAATCTACAATCAACAGTCTAGAATCAACAATCAGCAATTTCCTATGCTCGATCTCCGCCAATACACGTGTCTGGGCGCAGCACTGCGGGACGCGCTCGATCGGTTTCCTTCTGAAATCTGTCTGATCGAGGCGGATCGCGATCGTGAAAAAGTCCGCCTGACGTATTCGGACTTCAAAGAGATCGCGCTGCCGCTGGCGCGCGCGCTGGAAGACGCCGATTATGATGCCGGCGACCGCGCGGCCATCATCATGACGAATCAGTCGAAGTGGCTGATCTCGGCGTACGCGGTTTTCCATTGCGGCGGTGTGCTGGTCCCGCTCGATTACAAGTTGACTGCGGCCGAGCACCTGCAGTTGCTGGCGCATTCGAAGGCGAAAGTGGTTGTCGTGGAATATCACTTGTGGCGGGCCATCATGCAGGCGCCGGAATTTCACAGCATCGGCACAAAAATTGTTTTGGTGACGGAGGCACCGCTGGGCGCTGATTTGGCGGGCGCGTTTCGCTGGGAGGATTTCAAGCGCAAGGGCGCACCCGATTTCGTGATGCGGCAGAAAGATGATGTAGCCTGCATTGTGTATTCATCCGGAACCGGCGGACGTCCCAAGGGCTGTGTGCTTACTCACGAGAATTATCTGGAACAGTGCATCGCGCTGACCGCGTGGTATCCGTTCTGGCCGGGCGTGCGCTATCTGAGTATTCTGCCCACGAACCACGCGATTGATTTTATGGTTGGGTTCATCGGACCTTTCGTATGCGGGGCTTGCGTGGTGCATTTGCGAACTCTGCGTCCCGATTTTGTGCGCGACGCTTTTGTGCGCTACCGCATCACCTATGTTGCGCTCGTGCCCATGATCCTAAAAAATCTGGAGCGCGGGTTGCGCGCGAAGTTCGACGAGCTGCCCTCGTGGAAGAGGATGATCCTCAACCGCATGATCGGGCTGAACAAACTGCTGACGCGACGCCGGCCGAATGTAAGGCTCAGCCGCGCGCTGCTCGGCCAGGTGCACCGCGGATTTGGCGGAGAGTTGCTGGCCTTGTTCACGGGCGGCGCGTTCATGGAGCCCTCGACCATGCAGTTTTTTTACGACCTTGGAATTCCAGTGGCCAATGGATACGGGCTCACCGAAGCTGGAACCGCCCTGACGCTCAACGACCTGAAACCGTTTCGCGCCGATACGGTGGGCAAGCCGATGCCCGGCGTTGAGCTGCGCATTCTGAATCCGGACGCCGATGGAGTGGGCGAAGTGGCGGCTCGCAGCAAGACGATCATGTCCCATTATCTGGACGATGCGGAACTTACGCTGGAGACCATTGTGGAAGGCTGGCTGCTGACGGGCGATCTCGGCCGCTATGATCGCAGCGGACATCTGCAACTCTTCGGTCGCAAGAAGAACATGATTGTTACTGCAGGCGGGAAGAATATTTATCCCGAAGACATCGAGACGGTTTTCGACGGCCTGCCGGTAAAGGAATACTGCATTGTTGCGGCGAACTACATCTGGCCAAAGAAGGAGTTGGGGCAGGAAGTGCTGGTAATCATTCTGCGGCTGGAGCAGAACCAACGGTTCGACAGCAAGCTACTGGAAGAACTGGGCGCCCGCAACCGGAGTTTGCCCGATTTCAAACGCGTGGGCGGATATTTGGTGTGGAACAAGGATTTTCCTCGGACTGCTTCCATGAAGGTGAAGCGACAGGAATTGGCCGAGGACATTGGCAAGAGCGTGGAGCGAAAAGCGGTAGTGACTTTCTAGACAAAATCCACTTCGACGAATCTGGTTAAATGAATCGGCGTGAGCGAATCTTTTCTGGCGATTGTGAATCCGGCTGCGGGCGGGGGACGAAGCGGCAAAATGCTTGGTCCCGCACTGCAGCGGCTGCGCGCTGGAGGCATCGAGGTCGAAGTCGCCCAGACGAGCGCCCCCGGCCAGGCCACGCAGATCGCGCGCCAGGCCTATGAACGCGGCGTGCGGCGGTTCATTGCCGTCGGCGGCGACGGGACGTCCTATGAAGTCGTCAACGGGCTATATCCTGAAGCTATTGCGGGGGAGCGGCCAACTCTGGCGTTTCTGCCTCTCGGCACGGGAAATTCTTTTCTGCGCGACTTCAGCGACCGGGGTGTGGAGCACGCCATCGAATCGATTCTCTCGCGTCGCAGCCAGTCCTGCGACGTGTTGCGATTGCGCCACCGCGCAGGCGTGATTCATTACATCAATCTGCTGAGCATGGGTTTTACGGCCGACGTGGCTACGTTGCGCGCGCGCCGGTTCAGCGGTTGGGGCGAGCTGGGATATGTGATCTCGATTTTTCTGGCGCTCGCGCGGTTTCAGCGCCGCCCGTTTCCGTTGCGACTGGATGATGAGAAAGAATTCGACCGCAGGCCTTGCCTGTTTCTCACCTTCAACAACAGCAAATTCACCGGCGGCACGATGATGATCGCTCCCAAGGCTGAGATCAGCAGCGGGTTGGTCGAATACGTCCGCTGGGGTCCGATTGGGCGTTTGGGCTTGATTCGCAATCTGCCCGGACTTTACGACGGTTCACACCTCGAGCACCCGTTGGCCGAGCACAAAGCTGTGCGGCACGTGACGTTCGCTCTGGATGCACCGGTGGATGTGATGGTGGATGGGGAAGTCCTAACCTTGTACTGTGAGGAACTGGATGTGTTGCCCGGCGCGCTCGACGTTGTTGCCTAGAAATGGTGGCATAGACCTGGCGTTCGCAAAACTGGTTGCGTGGAAATGTTTGCATCGAACCGTGATATAAAAAACATCATGTCGGAAGAACGCAGAAAGCGTCAGCAGGAACGCGACAACGCCGGTCAGGCGCCGCCGAAGTGGCGGAACGCCCTTATCTGGGGAGGAATCATCGTCTTGTTGGTGGCCGCCTACTCCGCGGGCTGGTATCACAAAAATCATCACTATGACCAGTTTGCGAAGTGCCTCGCATCCAAGAACGCCAAGATGTACGGCCTCTACTGGTGTCCGCATTGCCTCGATCAGAAGAAAATGTTTGGCAAGTCATTTCAGTACGTTACTTACCAGGAGTGTGCTGCAGGCCCGCACGGGGAAACTGCGGAATGCAAGGCCGCGGGCGTGAAACTTTTTCCCAGTTGGCAGTTTGGAAATAACCCGCCGAAAGAGGGAGTTCTGTCCCTG
>JBEKIU010000333.1:0-5152 GCA_050011635.1 Acidimicrobiales bacterium | reverse complement strand
GCTCCGATCGGATACTTCTTCGACGTTGCGACCAACGGCTACGGCATCATGCTCAGTTATTCCGCGCAGGTGTCGGTGCGCGACCGCTGGTGCATCGCTGCCTACATACGGGCGCTGCAGTTAAGCCAGCACGCTACTGCCGCTGAGGTTCCGGCGGGGCAGGCGATTCCTTCGAAGGCTCCGGACTTCATGGAACCCGGCACGGGCGCGACTTTGCCGCAGATCATGCCGAAAGCCGGGAAAGCGGAGACGGAATGAGCACGGTACAGATTACGCAACTCGATCTCTCCCCGCCCCCGATCATCAAGTCGATCCAGAAGGGAGCGCTCGCCGTCGGCGCTATCGGGAGCGCAGTGGCGCTTTTCGTGGCCTTCACGAACCCGACGGCCTTCTACCGCGGCTACCTCGTGTCGTACATGGATTATCTGGGAATCTGCCTGGGATCGATGGCCATCGTCATGGTGCGCCACATGACCGGCGGCGGATGGGGCACGGTGATCCGGCGCATTCTCGGGGCCTCGATGCGCACGATGCCGCTGCTGATCCTTCTGTTTATTCCCCTGCTCTTTGCCGTGCCCAGGCTTTATCCATGGGCGATGCCGCTCGATTCGATTACCAATCCGGCGATTCGCGAGCACCTGGAAAAGCACTCATTTATTTTGCGGGATTACCTGAACTACCGCGGGTTCGTGATCCGCGCCGCGATCTACTTCGCGATCTGGTTCGTGCTGCAATACCTGCTCAGCAAGTTTTCCTTCGAGCACGATCATCCCCCTTACGCCGACACCAGCGCGCGCTTCAAGATGGTCAGCGCCCCCGGCATCATTCTCTACGTAATGACCATCTCATTCGCCGCGATCGACTGGGTCATGTCGCTCGACCCGAGCTGGTTCTCGACCATCTATGGCTTGCTGATCGTGGCCGGCGAATTGGTTTCGGCTCTCTGCTTTGCCATTGTCGTCGAACGCATTCTCTTCAATTACCGGCCCATGTCGGTCCTGTTGAAACCCAATTTCGTGCACGACCACGGCAAATTTCTGCTGGCTTTCATCATGGTGTGGGCTTACTTTTCATTTTCCCAATGGCTCATCATCTGGGCGGGTAATTTGCCGGAAGAGATTACGTGGTACTTCCGCCGGTTGCATGGAGGATGGGAGTATGTCGGGCTGTTTCTGATTGTCTTCCATTTTTTCGTGCCGTTTTTCCTTCTGCTGTCGCGGCCCTTCAAACGCGACGTCACACGCCTGGTTTGGCTGGCGGTGTGGATGCTCTTCATGCGCTACGTTGACCTGTTCTGGCACATCGAGCCCAGCTTTTCCGAATCTTTCACCGTCACCCTGGGAGACATCGCGGTGGCCATCGGCATGGGCGGAATCTGGGTCGCTTATTTCTGCCGCAACCTGAGTTCGCAGCCGCTGGTTCCCGCGTATGACGCGACTGCGCAAGACGTATTGGAGCCGGCACATGAGTGAGGACATGAGCAGGCATCCCATGACGCCGAATCCGCCGCTGATCGATCCCGCTGGACACGACGCCTACGAGCACGAGGACCTGAGCGCGAGCGGCCCGTTTTATTTCATGGCGGGATTGGCGGTGACGATCATCGTTCTTTATGTGATCGTGTTCGGCATGTACCGCTTCCTCGACAATTACACCAGGGAGCACCAGCCTGCATTGAGCCCTATGGCGACGCCGGAAACCGACACCCGCTCCATAACGCATGGAGACGTGCAGACTTTTCCGGAACCACGGCTCGAAGAAAACGAACGCACCGAACTGCGCTCGTACGGCGAGGAAGAGGAGCGGAGGCTCGCGACCTACGACTGGGTGGATAAGAGTAAAGGCATTGTGCGGATTCCCATCGACCGCGCCATGGAGTTGATCGCGCAGCGGGGATTGCCGGTACGTGCGACGGGATCGGCGGCGCAGGGCTCAGGTGCGGGAAAGCAAACTCCGAAAGCCACGGCGGCTAAACAGGATGCGGAAAAGGTCACGGGCAGCCCCTGAGGGGGCACCTTGGTTCGAGGGCTTTGTGGCATCGCTCAAGCGATGCCCTGATACGAGGCGGAGTTTTTCAGTTTTCTCTGAGGCTGCCGGACAATCGGCGCGCCGGGAAGGGATGTTAGCAGTGCGCAGCGCTAAGCAGTTCGCGGATTCAATGGCGGCAGGCTTTATCGGGCTGACGCTTCTGGCGGGAGCCGCCTGGGGCCAGGGCATGGCCAATGGCATTATGGCGCCTTCACCCAGCGTGCGCCCGCCCGGCCTGCAGGACGTAGGGATTCATCAGAACCTGAATCAGCAGATACCACCGGACCTCGTATTTACGGACGATCTGGGCCGCAAGGTGAAGTTGGGAGATTACTTTGGCCAGAAGCCGCTGATCCTTAATTTCGTCTATTACGGCTGCCCGATGCTGTGCGGCGAAGAGCTGAACGGGCTGGAAAGCACGTTGCGCGTGCTGAAGTTCGATGTCGGCAAGGAGTTTGATGTCATCACCATCAGCTTCGATCCCAAGAACACTCCCGAGATTGCGGCGAAGAAGAAGGCGCAGACTCTGCAGTCCTACAAGCGGCCGGGCGCTGAACAAGGATGGCATTTTCTGGTGGGCGAGCCCGATGCAATTGCGTCGGCGACGAAAGCGGCCGGATTTCAATATCAATACGACGAAAAGACCGGAGAATTCGCGCACTCCACCGCGATCATGGTGCTGACTCCGCAGGGAAAGATCGCCCAGTATTACTACGGCATCGAGTTCCCGCCCAAGGATTTGCGGCTGGCGCTGGTG
The DNA here is from genome assembly GCA_050011635.1 of Acidimicrobiales bacterium. Classification (GTDB taxonomy): domain Bacteria; phylum Actinomycetota; class Acidimicrobiia; order Acidimicrobiales; family RAAP-2; genus Bog-756. The sequence continues at coordinate 2,367 of JBEKIU010000333.1, read as the reverse complement.
GAGGCGTCACACAACCGGATCGGCAACCTGGCCGACGAGTTGCTGTTGTACTGCTACCACTACGATCCCGAACGAGGTAAGTACAGCGCCACGGTGATGCGCATTCTGCGCCTGATGGGCGTGGCCACCATGCTGTGCCTGGGGGCGCTTTTCTTTGTGCTGGTGCGGCGTGGTCCAGACGACTTTCGGCGCGGCCCAGAAGACTTTCAGAGAGCGGGACAGGTCAGGTAATCATGGGACACTTGCCATTTTGGCCGGAGGCCGCCTCCACGAATGCGGGGAACGTGGATGCTCTCTATATTTTTCTTCTGATGGTCTCGGGCATCATGACCCTGATGATCTTCAGCGTGCTGATCATTTTCGCGATCAGGTTCCGCAGGCGAAAGGGGCAGCGCGCCGAGCAGATCGAAGGGTCCGTCCCTCTGGAAATCACCTGGTCGATCATTCCCTTCTGCGTGATGATGGTGTTTTTTGTCTGGGGAGCGGTTCTCTACTTCCAGGAACGGACGCCGCCACAGGACGCCCTGGAGGTGTATACCGTTGCCAAGCAATGGATGTGGAAGTTCGAGCACAATGGAGGGCAGCGCGAAATCAACGAGCTGCATGTGCCTGTCGGGCGCGACATCAAGGTGATCTTGACCTCGCAGGATGTGATCCACAGCTTCTTCGTGCCGGCTTTCCGCATCAAGCAGGACGTGCTCCCGGGCCGCTATACGACACTCTGGTTCCGCGCGACCAAAGCCGGCACCTACCACCTTTTTTGTTCGCAGTACTGCGGAACGCAGCACTCGGGAATGATCGGCTGGGTGGTGGTCATGGAGCCGAGCGACTACGAGGCCTGGATGAGCGGCTCCGGCGGCAACCAGCCGCTCGCGGAGACAGGGCAGAAACTGTTCAACGATCTGGGGTGCATTACCTGCCACCGGTCGGACACGCAGGGCCGGGGCCCGGATCTGGCCGGCATCTTTGGCAAGAATGTGGTTCTGCAGGATGGACGCACCGTGGCGGTCGACGAGAATTACATCCGCGAGTCGATCCTGGAACCGAGTTCCAAGGTTGTTCAGGGCTTCAAGCCGGTCATGCCGACGTTTCAGGGGCAGGTCAGTGACGAGCAACTGAATGCGCTGGTCGATTATGTGAAATCGCTGGCTGAGCCGCAGCCGGGACAGCCCGGCAACAGCAACAAAGGTACTGCTCAACCGTAAGTAGAAAAGTTCAGGTGATAAGAATGGCGACAGCTGTACTAACGGATTCCGGGGAGCGCGAAACTTATTTGAATGTGGCTCATGGGCCCAAGTCATGGCTCCTGACGGTCGACCACAAGCGCATCGCGCTGCTCTATTTGCTCTCCATTACCTTCTTCTTCTTTATTGGCGGCATCTTCGCCCTGCTGATCCGCCTGGAGTTGCTGACCCCGGCGGGCGACCTGGTGCAGGCCGACACCTACAACAAGTTGTTCACAATGCACGGCCAGGTGATGGTCTTTTTTTTCGTGATCCCGGGCGTGCCGGCCGTGCTGGGCAACTTTCTCATCCCCATGATGATTGGCGCCAAGGACTTGGCCTTCCCGCGCATCAACCTGTTGAGCTGGTATCTTTTCGTCATCGGCGGCGCGCTGATGATCTATACGATTCTCAACGGCGGCGTCGATACGGGATGGACTTTCTACACCCCGCTCAGCACGGAGTTCTCGAAGACCAACGTTATTTCCGCCGCGCTGGCCGTCTTCGTAGCGGGCTTCTCATCGATTCTCACCGGACTCAATTTCATCGTCACCATCCACCGCATGCGCGCTCCCGGAATGACGTGGAACCGGCTGCCGCTGTTTGTCTGGGCCCATTACGCCACCAGCATCATTCAAGTGCTGGGTACTCCGGTGGTCGCGATCACGATCGTGCTGGTAGCGCTTGAGCGCCTGTTCCACCTGGGCGTTTTCAATCCTGCGCTGGGCGGAGACCCGCTGCTATTCCAGCATCTCTTCTGGTTTTACTCGCACCCCGCCGTATACATCATGATTCTGCCCAGCATGGGAATCATAAGCGAAATTGTTTGCTGCTTTTCACGCAAGCGCATTTTTGGCTACAAGGCGATGACGCTGGCCGTGGTGGGCATCGCCGTGATCGGGTTCCTCGTCTGGGCGCACCATATGTTCGTCGCCGGCATCTCACTCTACGCCGCGCTCGTATTCTCGCTCCTCAGCTATTTCGTAGCCGTGCCCTCGGCCATCAAGGTGTTTAACTGGACGGCCACAATGTATAAGGGGTCCATCACCTATCAGACCCCTATGCTTTATGCCTTCGGTTTCATTGGCGTGTTTACCATCGGGGGATTAACCGGCCTGTTTCTCGCTTGCCTGGGTATGGACGT
>JBEKIU010000332.1:0-3297 GCA_050011635.1 Acidimicrobiales bacterium | reverse complement strand
AGGCGGACTCGCCGGACTTGCTGCATGTTTCCTTCTTCCCTATCCGGTTCTGCGCCGTTGGTGGTGGATTCCTCTAGTAGCAGACCCCGGCACCGCCTATCTCATCACAGTAACCGCCTTATTCATGATCACAAAGCTCTACAAGCAGGTTTCCCGGGGCGACTTCGACTGAAGGTTCGGGCATCGCCTTGATCGGTACGCATCTCTGCCGAAAGGACACGAGCGGCGGCCCATCTCGGTTGCTTCGTTCAGCGGAAATGCGGCGTTCTGGCGGACATCGATCTCAACACACTTGCTTCCTTCAGTCAGCATCTTCGCCGCTGCCGATGTCCCCATTTCAAACGAGGAAAGATTAGCTATCACGCCCATTTCGGGGTGAAGCTCTTCCATCGACACCTAGTCGGCTGCGGGATCTGCGCGAGTGAACCTGTCCAGAATGCGACCGCCACTCCGGTTCTTGTGTCCGCCTTTCGCGACTGGTTTCGAACGCATCGCGGGGCGAAGGAGCCAACTCTCCGCCACTACACTCGCGGCGCTGCGGACCTACTCCAGACACTCGGCGAGGATGTCAGCCAGTGGAAGGCGCAAGTCTTACGAGACTTTCTACTGGAACGTGCCAACCAATGCGGCGTTTCGACAACCCAAAAACTGATTACCTCCCTCCGGGCCTTTCTGCGGTTTCTCAACTTCCTCGGAGAAACTCGCGATGACCTCGCCCTCGCCATACCCGCCGTGGCCCACTGGCGCCTCGCGAGGCTGCCCCGCTGTCTGTCCGCGAAGGAGGTAGATCGGCTCATTGCCTCCTGTGATGGCACTGCTCATCGGCGGCTTCGGGACCGGGCGATCATACTGATGCTGGTGCGGTTGGGGTTGCGTTCCGGGGATGTAGCGCGTATGCGCCTCAGCGACATCGACTGGAACAACGGCACGCTGCAGGTGATAGGGAAAGGACGATACCAGGTGCGACTGCCGCTCCCGCAGGATGTCGGCGACGCATTGCTCAGATACCTGGAATGCCGCCCCGCGAACATCCACACCGATCACGTGTTTGTTCGAAGCAAAGCTCCCTGCAGACCCTTTGCCTCTGGGGATGGCGTCTCGTCCGTGGTGAAACACGCGCTCAAGCGCGCCAACATTGAAACTCCCTCCAAGGGTGCGCACCTATTGCGTCACACAGCGGCCACAGAGATGTTGCGGAATGGTGTGCCCTTGGACCAGGCCGGTCTGGTCCTCCGTCACCGCAGCATCGACATGACTGCCTACTACGCCAAGGCGGATGTCGCATTGCTCAAACAAATCGCTCAGCCGTGGCCGGAGGTGAACAGATGATCACGGCTGTCGAATCCTATCTTGCCGTGCGGCGTGCCGCCGGCTTCACTCTTAGCAACACAGAGTATCTTCTGCGTAGCTTTTCAGCCTTCGCGGCCGACAAAAAGCAAACGCATATCCGCACGGCAACAACGATCGACTGGGCTTGCCAAGCGCGATCGGTCGCACAACGGCACACTCGTTACCAGACCATTTGCCACTTTGCCCAGTACCTTCGCGTGGAAGACCCACGGCACGAATCTCCACCTCCAAACCACTTCGGCTATCGGAAGACGCGTCGTGTTCCGTATATCTATTCGCGAGGCGAGATTGACAGCCTGGTCCTCGCCGCCACCCGGCTTCCCGCCTCCGGCTCATTGTGGCCAAAGACGTATGCGGCGCTGATCAGTCTGTTGGCAGCGACCGGGCTGCGAATCTCGGAGGCATTGCATCTACTGGTTTCTGACATCACACCCGACGGCTTGCTAATCCGCAGAACCAAGTTTCAGAAAACCCGATTGGTGCCTCTGCACGACACCGCAGTAACAGGCCTCGGTCACTACCTGATGCACCGTCAGGAAGCGCGATGCGGTGGCGACCATGTCTTCGTTTCGAAGGAAGGGCAACCGCTGGTGTACTGGAAAGTCCACGGCGTGTTCCGGACCCTACTGAAATCGGCGGGGCTCAAGCCCTGCGGTGGTCGATGGCCACGCATTCATGAGCTTCGTCACACATTTGCGGTCCGGGCACTGGAGTCGTCTCCGACTGGCCGTCAACGAATCGGCCAGCACATGTTGGCCTTGGCCACCTATCTCGGTCACGTCAACATCAACGCTACCTACTGGTACCTGGAAACCACACCCGAACTTCTGCGCGAGATCGCTCTCGTCACCGAAAGCTTTCTACAAGGAGGGCGGCCTTGACTTCCCTCGCACCGCACATGGAAGCTTTCCTCCGCGAGCATCTGGCCCGCCACCGTGGCGCTAGCCAACACACGTGCGACTCGTATGCCTATAGCTTTCGGTCGTTGTTCGCTTTCGCCTCCCAGAAACTCAAAGTGGCGCCATCGGCGCTGTTGCTGGAGCAGTTGGACGCAGCTCTGATTAGTAACTTCCTGGAACATCTGGAAACTACGCGAGGCAACTCAGCGGAGACGCGCAACGTCCGCTTGGCTGCCTTCCGCTCATTCTTCCGCTTTCTGCAGCACCGTGAGCCAGGCGCAGTCGAACAAGTTCGCCGTGTTCTGGCGATCCCATTCAAGAAAACCGACACCCGTCTGGTGGGGTATCTGGTCCAGGAAGAAATGCAGGCCCTGCTTGACTCTCCAGATCCATCTACGCGGGAAGGGGTTCGAGATCGAGCCATGCTACACCTTGCGGTGTGCGCTGGACTTCGAGTCTCCGAACTGACAGGCCTGCGCCTCGACGATCTCGCGCCCCAGTCGGCGAGCATCCGCGTGCGTGGAAAGGGCCGCCGTGAGCGCGCGTTGCCTCTTTGGAAAACAACGGCTGCGGCACTTCGTGCTTGGTTGGCGATTCGAGGACCGGCCAGTTCGCCTGAGCTCTTTGTGAACGCCCGCGGTGAACCTTTCAGCCGATGGGGCGTCGCATACGTTCTGCGACGTCATGCCGAAACGGCTGCTCGAAAATGCTCGACATTGAACGGTAAACAAGTCTCACCCCACGTGCTTCGGCATACCTGCGCAATGGTCGTGCTACAAGCAACCCAAGACATCCGCAAAGTCTCCCTGTGGTTGGGGCACAGTAATCTGATCACGACGGAAGTCTACGTCCGAGCTGATCCCAAGGAAAAGCTGGAGGCCATTGAAGCGGTCGTGCCGCCCAGCCTTCGCAAAGGGAGGTTGCGGCCTCCCGACAAACTGCTCGCGCTTCTGAAGGGCAAGTCTTAATGGTGAGTCGAAAGGGCGTGACGCCGCGTGCAGCATGCCCTTTTGCCGCTCCACTCCCCATTAGAAATTACTCCCCATAA
>JBEKIU010000331.1:0-6033 GCA_050011635.1 Acidimicrobiales bacterium | reverse complement strand
GCCGGGCCGCGTGGTGGCCTGCAGGTACAGGCCGCGGTCCCGCTTCCATACTTCCTCGCCGCTGTCCGGGTCGGGGATCACCGCGGAGGATTCGTAGCGCTGATTGAGCTCGATACCCTGCGCGTTGAACTCGGTGTTCTTGTACTCGATGGCCTCGGTGAGGGCTTGGCGGGCCTTTACCCCGTCCGGGCTGGGGTCGCGGAGCTTGGCCAGGCCCGCCGCGACGGGGTCGGCCTGGCTTTGGGTGCGGAACGCGGCGTTGACCGGGCCGTAGTCGATGCGGGACTGGTTGGCGCGGGCGACGACCTGGGCGCCGACCGGGGCGCGTTCGGCAGAGTAGGACTCCAGCAGGCCGGGTCCGGCCCAGCCCTTGACGGCGTAGGCGAGTTTCCAGGCGAGGTTGAACGCGTCCTGGATGGAGGTGTTAGAGCCGAGGCCGCTGGATGGCGGGTGCCGGTGCACGGCGTCGCCGCCGCAGAAGACCCGGCCTTTGGAGTACGTGGTGGCCCAGGCCTGGTTGATCTGCCAGGTGGTGACGTTCTCGATCTCGACCTCGACACAGGCGTCGCCGATCATCTCCCGGATGCGGGGCAGGACGGCCTCGGGCCGCAGGTCGGGTTCGGGGCCGTTGATGTCGTAACCCCAGCCGGCGATCCACTGGTGCCAGGGGCGGATGGCCCGGAAGGTGCCCATGCCGATCTCGCCGAAGCCGGCGCCGGGGGTCATGATCCAGTGCAGGATGCTGGGCCGGTGCGCCACGTACCTGGTCAGGTCGGCTCTGAACAGGGTGTAGATGGTGGCGGCGCGGCCCATGACGCCCTCGATCGGCAGGCCGAGTTCATCGGCGATCGCGGAGCGGGCGCCGTCGGCGCCGACCAGGTACCGGCTGCGGACGGTGTACTCGTGGCCGTTCAGCCGGTCGCGCAGCGTCGAGGTGACGCCGGAGTCGTCCTGGACGTGGCGGAGGTACTCGGTGCTGAACATGATCTCGGCGCCCCGGGCGGCGGCGTTCTTGACCAGGACCGGTTCCATGTAGGGCTGGGGGATGTCCAGCAGCGGGCACGGGCTGCCCTGCAGGTAGTCCCCGATCCGGTTCTCGCCGGTGCCCCAGGTGCGCAGCCGGGCGACCTCCTGGCCGGCCAGGCTGGTGGTGAACATCGTGTCGCCCATCAGGTTCCACGGGGTGGCGACGGAGGTGGCCTCGGCCTCGACGCCGAGGTCGCGGAGCACTTCCAGGGCGCGCTGGTTGGTGATGTGCGCGCGGGGGCCGTTGGCCAGCCAGTTCCACTTGGTCGCCACCCGGACCCGCACCCCGAAGGTGGCCAGCGCCAGCGCGCAGGTGGCGCCGGCCGGCCCCGACCCGACGACCAGGACGTCGGTGTCGTACTCGCCGCTCACGCTGGCACTCCCTCCGGCCGGGGCTGGGCGGCCCCCTCCACCTTGAGGAACACGGCGACCTGGGTGCGGTGAGCGGGCTGGAGGGCCGGGTTCAGGGTGCCGATGTTCCCGGAGCCGGTGACGGCGACCTTCGTCTTGCTCACGGCTGCTTCTCCGCGAGGAAACCAAGCACGAGCTGATTGAACACGTCGCGCTGCTCCCACTGCGGCCAGTGCCCGGCGCCGGTGATGTGCTGGAACCTGCCACCGCGGATCTTCTCGGCCATATCCATTCCGGCGGCGGCCGGGCCGGAGGGGTCGTTCGATGTCCACACCACCAGCGCGCCGTGCGGGACCGCGGCGAGCTCGGCGTCGGTGATGAGGTTGCGGCGGCGGATCTCCGGGTCCTGCAGGCACAAGATGTGCCGCATGGACTCGGCGAAGCCCGGCTGAGCGTAGATGGCCTGCCGGATCGCGACGAGCTCGTCCGTGACGGTGGCGGGGTCGGCCATCAGCCATTCCAGGCGGGCCCGGATACGTTCATCGGTCGGGTCGTCGGCCGCGACCTGGGATAGGGACCGGATCCGTTCCATCACCTCGGGACGTGCCATGGTCCCACCCGGGGTGTTGAGCACCAGTTTGCGCGTGCGGCCAGGGTCGGCGGCGGCGAACTTGACCGCGATCCAGCCGCCGAGGGATTCGCCGTTAAGGTGGGCGCTGCTAATGCCGAGCACGTCCATCAGGCCGGCCAGGTGATCGACGTAGTCGGGCAGTTCCAGATCGGCGGTGGCGTGGGTGGTGTACCCGTGGCCGGGGTAGTCGTAGGCGATGACCCGGTACCGCCGGGCGAACGCGGCGATGTTATGCGCGTAAGCCTCCAGGTGGCCGCCGGTCCCGGCCATCAGGATCAGCACCTCGCCGTCGGCCGGGCCGGCCTGCAGGACACGGGTCTGCCACGGGCCGGCCTGGACGAACGAGATGGCGTGCGCAGTGGAAGACAGCGCGACCCAGACCGGGACATGGCGAGTGGCGGTCGCGACCGTCATGCGCTCACCGCCGCGCCGGACAGCGCCCCGACCGCCTCGGCCGTGGTAGTGATCTCGGCCAGCAGGCCGAGCGAGGCGATGGAGGCGTCGTGAGCAGCGGGGTCGGCGGCGCTGCACGCGTCGGCCACGATGATGGTGCGGTAGCCCAGGTCGGAAGCCTGCCGGGCGGTGCCCTCCACTGACGCGTTGGTGGCCACGCCGGTGAACAGGACGGTGTCGATGCCGCGGGAGCGCAGGACGGCGTCCAGCTGGCTGGCCGAGAATCCGCCGACGCGCTGGTGAGTGAGGACGATGTCGCCGTCCTGCGGGGTGAGCTGCGGGACGATCTCGGCTTCGGCGCTGCCCTCGATCAGGCATTGTGATTGCGCGACCATGCCCAGCAGCGGCGAGTTGGCGATCAGGTCGGGGTAGCCGGGCTGCCACGCGACGCGGGTGTACACGGCGGTCGCGCCGGACCGGCGTGCGGCGTCGAGCAGTTTCTGGGCCTGGCCGATGACGTCCCGCTCGGCGGCCTGGGCGGCGAAGAAACCGCCGAAGGCGCCCTCGGCGGTGACAATGTCATGTTGCATGTGGACGGCGATGACCGCGGTATGCGACGGGATGAGTTCCATGCTGGTCTCCTGTGTCGTGGAGAAATGGGGGCCCGGGCTCAGGCGCGGGCGAGGATGGACGTGCCGATGTCGTTGACGTCGCGCTCGGCGGTGAACGGGTTGGACAGGAACACGCTGACCAGGTCCACCCCGTTGTCGAGCATCAGCTGGGTCTGCTCACGGACGTCCTCCGGGCCGCCGTACATGCACCAGTAGTCCACGAGCTCCTTGGTGATCAGGGGCTTGTGCGCCGGGTCCAGGCCGCGCAGGTACTTGGCCCAGGTCTCCAGGTAGTGCGGCCGGTCCGGAGCGTTCGGGTCGCCGAGGTAGGCCATCGCGGCTTGGGTAGAGGCATTCACGATGGGCTCGCCGAGCTCGTCGACATGCTCGCCCATGAACCCGGCGTTGGTCAGGCAGGAGGAGATCGGCCCGGAGCCGAACCCTTCGGTGACGGCGTCTTCCCAAGTCTGGCCGTTGCACAGCAGATAGAACCAGGTCAGCGAGATGAGCTTGACCGAGCCAGGCGCCCGGCCGGCCTCGGCGACGGCCTTGTCCAGCTCACGCCGGACGAGCTGGATCATGTCCGGCTGCGGGCCCAGGCAGTAGACGACGGCGTCGGCCAGCGCGGCCGCGGCCTTCAGGCCCCTGGGACCGCCGGCCGCCATCCAGACCGGGACGTCGCTGATGTCGTACCAGAGGCCGTTGGGGTCCAGGAATTCGACCTCGGTCTCCTGGCCGTGCCAGCGGTGCGTGACACGCTCCCCGCGCAGCAGGGCCCGGATCACCTCCACCGAGTGGACGAGCTCCTTGACGGTCGCCGGCCGGTTCCCCATGGACCGCAGGGCGTTGTTCGCGGTGCCGATGCCCAGGAAGGTGCGGCCCGGCGCGAGCATGTTCAAGGTGGCGATCGAGTTCGCGGTCACCGGGGCGATCCGGGTCAGCGGGTTGGTGACCATCGGGCCCAGGTTGATCGTCGACGTCTGCTGCGACGCCAGCGCCATCTGCTGGTAAGGATCGGAGAACAGCAGCGGGCCCTCGCCCACCCCAAAGTGGGTCACGCCGAGGTCCTCGGCCTGCTTGATCAGGTCGACCTGGTCGATCTTGGCGCACGTGCCGATACAGAAATCCATCTGATTGCTCCCTTCGCTCCGGGTCTGGCCGCGGAGAGTGTGGTTCCGGTCAGTCCGAGGCCGGCCGAGCAGTGGTGACGGCGAATCCCGCGATCCAGGCCGGGATGGGCTCGTAGAACGAGGCGGTGACCCGGTACGGGCCGGTGGCGGCAAGCGCGGCGTAGGCCGCGATGGAGGTGCGTGTCTCGTGGGCGGAGTGGCCAGCCTGCTCGGTGAACCAGTCCGTACTCCAGGAGTCGACCCGTTCCAGGTCGCCGGACGCGAGGACGGCTAGCAGGTTCCTGTCCCATTCGGGGTTGAGCGGCTGAATCGTGGAGACGCCCGCCGCGTAGTCGCGGCCGGCCTGGATGACGCGCATCTGGCGCGCCGCGCGCTGCTCCTGGCTGAGATGCCGGCCCTCGGAGATGAGCTGGGCGACGACCTCCGGCGCCGCGCCTTCCAGCGTGGGTACCGGGGGGTCGTGCGACAGGCCGCCCGACCCGATGAACAGCACCCGGCGGCCAAATTCCGCGGCGGCCTTCCCCATCGCGTGTCCCAGCAGCCGCGCCCGCCGCGCCGGGCCGAGCGGCACCGCGACACAGTTGATAAATACCGGTACCACCGGCACCGTGTCGATGCCGCCCAGCAGGACCTGCAACGGCTGCGCGAAACCGTGGTCGACGTACATCCGCTCGGACAGGGTCACGTCGACCTCGGCGTCCAGGACGGCCCGGATCAGAGCCAAGGCGGCGTCGTGGTCGACGGTCAGAGGACCGGCTGGCGTGTCGTAGTCGCCGATCGACTCGGCCGCCGCTCCGACGCAGAACGACGGCATCATGTCGTAAAAGAAGCCGTTGTAGTGATCCGGGCCGAAGATCACGACCAGCTCGGGCGCGAAATCGGAGATGAAGGCCCGGGCGTCATCGAAGGCGGCCTCTACCCGCTCGCGTGCCTGGCCGGCGGGCTTGGTGAAGCCCATGAGCGGCGAGTGCGACATCGTCACGAGGGCAGACGGCATGAGGGTTGCTCCTGGGACTGTGCCGCATATGACTGGCATGCTAGCATTTCAGTTGAGAATAGACCCTGGTCCACCAGGCATCAAGGGGTGAGCTGAAATTCACTGGAAATGCAGCGTTAACGCGCCAGAGGAGGTGCGGCGCTGTGCCGGGCGAGCTCAGGCATCCCGCGGATAGGCTCCACGCATGACCTCGGCAGCCTGGCAAGACCAGGCCGCGGGCCCACCCGGCGTGCGGCCCGCGGCGGCGTCCTCCGGCCGGCGGCTGGCCCCGGTCGTGTACGACCTGCTCAAGGGGCGCTTGCTTGAGGGCGAGTTCCAGGCGGGCGAACGGCTGTCAGTCGAGTCACTCAAGGCCGAGTTCGGCGTGTCGAAGCAGCCGGTCATGGAGGCGCTCCGGCGGCTGTCCAGCGAGGGCCTGGTCGAGATCATCCCGCAGGTCGGATGCCGCGTGCCGGTCTACAGCGGCGCAGACGTCAACGACTTCTTCGCCATCTTCGGCGGCATGGAAGGAGCGGTCGCCGGCGTCGCCGCCCAGCGATGCACCGATGCCCAGGTCGATCAGCTCGCGACCGTGAACGGCGAGATCAGGCGCCTCATCGACGAGCCCGATCCCGCTGCCCGTTCCCGCGGCTACCTCGTCCTGAACCGCCGCTTCCACGGCATCATCCAGGACATGGCCCGCTCGGCCGTCGTGGCTGAAATCAGCCGCCGGATGTGGGATATGTCGGACCTGCTAATCAACACCACCGGCGTCCCGCGGCCGCTGGCATCGGCGGTGCCCGCCCGGCACGACGATCACGAGCTCATCATCCGCGCGCTCCGCGACCGCGACGAGGCCGCCGCCCGCCGGGCCATGGAAAGACACATCGTCGGCACTGTCGCGATCATCAATAC
>JBEKIU010000330.1:0-4024 GCA_050011635.1 Acidimicrobiales bacterium | reverse complement strand
ACTCATGGCATATTCGCTAATAGCAGTAGGATAAGGTCAACAAAATTCTCACTCTTCCATTTTTATTATTATAATTATTATAATGATATAATTTGAATATAAATTATAACATTAAATTTTAAAATTTAATGTTATAAAGTAGTGTAAGGTGATTAAACCTAGGTAAGAAATATATACTTACTAATGTTTACATATAATATATTATATGTAAACATTTTAAAACACTACTATTTACAAACTATTTTATATTTTATTATCTAATTAAAGATAAAAATTTTATAAGACTGGGGCTATTCTTATTCAAGACTCGAACTTGAATCTAGATATTAGGAATATCCTGCTCTACCATTGAGCTAATAAGAATATTATTAATATATTTAGTTTTATACAATATTTTTTTGTGCGTAGCAAAACTTTATAAAGTAATTATATTATATAATAAATGACCTTAATTCTTTTATTAATATACTTATCAACATTAAATATGTAATATAATATATTCAGTGTAAAATATCCTAAAAATTTTAATATAGGCTATTCTTATTCAATAATTCTGTTAAATAATAAGTATAATTATTGTATATTAAAGACGAAACTATTAAATATTAAGTATAATTATTGTATATTAAAGACGAAACTGAATAATGTGATCCTCCAAAAGTTATTCTATTAAACATATATATAGTATATGCAGCAGAGAACACTATAGATGAACTAGCAAAAACACCTAGTAAAGGCAATCTTTCAAATACACCATAAAGAGACATAAATTCTCCTACAAAATTTAAAGTAAGAGGAACTCCACAATTACCTAAAGATAAAATAAAAAATAAAATAGAAAATAAAGGCATTACTTGAGCAATACCTCTGTAGTAACTAATTAATCTAGTTCCGGATCTATCATATAATACACCTCCAGCACAAATAAATAAACCACTGGAAACAAATCCGTGAGCTAATCCTAAAACTATACCACCTTCTATCCCTTGTATAGTATTACTAAACACACCTATAAGATATACAGCTGCGTGTGATACAGAACTATAAGCTATAAGTTCTTTAACATCTATTGTTCTTAAAGTACTAAAGCTAGCATATATTATAGTTATAACACCTATAAGGTATATTATATATGTATAATCTAAAGAAGCTTTAGGTAATAATGGTAGTATTAATCTAAATATACCATATAAACTTAATTTTAAAACAATAGCTGCTAATATTATACTACCACCTAAAGGTGATTCAACATGAGCTTTTAATAATCAAGTATTTAAAAAAATAGTAGGAGTTTTCACAGCAAATGCTATAAATATACCGTAAAATAAAAACAACTGTGTAGAATAATTAAAATTAGTTTTATATAAAGCATCAAAATCTGTTGTTCCCATTATCGAAGACATGGCTAATATGGATAATAATAAAAATAATGACCCGAACAATGTATATAAAAATAAATAGAAACTCGCTCTTACTTTATTACTTGATCCAAATAGACCTATTAATATAAATAACGGGGGCAATATACTTTCAAAAAAAATATAAAACAACAAAATATCTAATACTAAAAAAACTGCTAATAACAAAGTCTCTAATAATAAAATAATAATGACATATGATCTTATATTATCCTTAATAGAATTTCAATTACTTAATAAAGCAATAGGAGTTATTATAGTTGTCAACATAACAAAATAAATAGATAGCCCATCTAAACCTAAGTAAAAGTCGAAAGAACTAATTTCATGGTATTCTTGGACAAACTGGAATTGATTATTACTAAAATCAAATAGTATAAATACCATCAAAGAAATCAAAAGATTAACAATAGATGTACTTAAGCCTATTATTTTAATACGTTTAATGTTTAAAGAGGATAATTCATAAGACATACCTGTGGATATACTAAATACTCCTAGTATAGGAATTAATAATAAAAATGTAAGTAACATAATAAAAACATAAATAATATTAAACTAATTTCCCTCAAAATTAAATATAAGATTTAATCTTTACTAACACTATACACAACTGTATAGTAAAAACACAATTTATATATAATAATAATATAGTTAAATATAAAGACATTCTATTGATATGGAATATTAATATAATACTAAAGCAATGTGATATTAGAAGGAATTATTTCAAAACTATATAAAATGCAAGGTACTAATATTACAAAAGCAATAACTATAGGTAACAATATTGTTCAACAAAAAGACATTAATTGATCAAAACGTATTCTAGGAAATGAAGCTCTAGTTCATATAAATACAAATATCATAATACAAGATTTGATACCTAAAGTTAAACCATATAACAATCCTTCCATTAAAGGACCTGAAAATAAACTTTCATTATATAAATTATTTATATAGTATTCAAAATTAATATATTGCATTAAAGTAAATAAAGGTAAATAATCATATAAATAACCACCTAAAAACAAGATACTTGTTAATATACAAATTAAAACAATACTAGCATATTCAGCCAAAAAAAAGAAAACGAAAATAACAGCCGCGTGCTCTGTCATAAAACCACTAACAAGCTCTGATTCCAAAATGTAGTGTTGTATATTGTTCTATACATGGACAAAGTTTATGCAAATAACAATAAAAATTATAAACTTAAACTTTTTGTTATTATACTACTTATTTACTTAAAAACAATATCTTTTAATATAAATAAAACCCGAATTTAAATATTTACCGAGTTAACTTTTATATGTTTAAAAAATTTGGCTATTACACGTTTTTTTTTAAATATTAAAAAAGATTATATTAAATATCAGTTATTAACGACTATTTTACTTAGTAAAATAAATACGCTAAAATGTAATTTAAGCTTACACTACTCCATCTCTTACGAGATGAGTTGGACTATATCTTATTAAATGGGTTTAAACCTGTTTAATGATTGCGTATAGTCTCTGAAGATCCTACTAGGATTAGAACTTTTTTGTTTATATAAGCTATATATCCGTTGGTTTCCTGCTGATTGTCCTATTTTGTTGATCCATCAACCATAATCGTATACTAGCGAAAGATAACTTTAAATAGGGTTTTCCAGCACATAGCAATCTTTTACGAGACCAAATCATATTGTGATTAGTCAATAGCCTCGGCCAAATCAAAAGGAGCTCTATTAGTTTCCGCTATAGATCCTATAAAGAATATTATAAATATAGGGAATAAAGGTATTATGAATCATACAGCTCTCTGAGCTTCTATGTTAACAGTAATATTTAAACTTCCTGTTAACATTACAACAAGTAATATAGCAGAACTTAATATTAATTCGTAACTTATTAATTGTGCTGTACTTCTAAGTGAACCTAAAAAAGCATACTTACTATTTGCACTTCAACCGGCTAATAATATACCATATGTAGATAATGAAGAAACTGCTAACATGTACAGTATACCCAAATTAAAATCACTTAATGCTAAACCAGGACCATAAGGTACTACTAAATACCCTAGTAATGAGAAAATTAAAGTTATAATCGGACCAAGGAAAAATAAGCTTAAATTAGCTTGTGTAGGTGAAACATACTCTTTCAAAAGAAGTTTTAAGGCGTCAGCAAATGCTTGTAAAAGACCATAGTATCCTACTATATTAGGACCTAATCTTCTTTGCATACTAGCCATGGTTTTCCTTTCGGCTACAGTTACATAGGCCACAGTCAATAAAACAGGGATAGTTACTATTAAAACTTCTATTATAGATATTAAAGTTGGTATATAAAACATCTTTTTTTATATTTATGATCTATATTTAATATATATTAAATATATTAATAATATAAATATATTTTATTATAATAAAATATTAGGTTAAAAATAACTTTTAAAATTTAAAGTAATATATCTATAAGTTATCTATTATTATTTAATATTATTTAATTATATCTTGGAATTAATAATAGAAGCTATATTTAATTTCCAATATTGCAATTATTTAACAAATTCTTATCCAAGACTCGAACTTGGATCTAGATATTAGAAGTATCCTGCTC
>JBEKIU010000329.1:0-3635 GCA_050011635.1 Acidimicrobiales bacterium | reverse complement strand
ATGGGATCGATGGGACCGGAGGCTTGCCCGAACGTGACCATCAATCCGCGCGGTCTTAGACAATCGAGCGAGCGCAGGAATGTATCCTTGCCGACAGAATCGAAGACCACCGGCAGTTTCTCACCGCCCGAGATACGGGAAACTTCCGCTGCGAAATCCTGTTTGGAATAGAGGATGGTGTGTTTGCAGCCGTGGGCGTGGGCCAATTCGGCCTTGGCTTCTGTCGAAACGGTGCCAATGACCGTCGCGCCGAGAGCGGCCGCCCACTGACAGAGAATGAGCCCGGTCCCGCCGGCTGCGGCGTGCACGAGGATCAAGTCACCCGCCTTGACGGGATACACCTGCCGGATCAGCACCTGAGCGGTCATACCCTGCAGCATCATGGCGGCTGCTTGATCGAAGGAGAGCGGCTCCGGCAATCTCACCAACCGATCGGCCTCTATGAGCCGCGCCTCGGAATAGCCGCCGGTAGGACCGGCATAGGCCACCCGATCGCCGACTTCGAAACCGCGCACATCCTGGGCGACTGCCTCTACGGTCCCGGCGCCTTCGAGGCCCGGGATAAAGGGAAGCGGCTGCGGGTAGTATCCGGTGCGGTGATAAACGTCAATATAGTTGAGGCCTGCCGCCGCCTGGCGCAGGCGCACCTGACCCGACCCGGGCTCACCGACATCGACCGCTGTCCAGTTCAGAACCTCAGGACCGCCCGTCTGCCGAATTTGGATCGCATGAGGCATACAGATTTTCGCAACAACATGTACCTCCTGATATGTTGATGCACGACAGACAATTCCGCCACTTCATTATTATCACGATTATAGTACCATCCGCGCACGATTCTGTTATTCGTCGGAAGAACGCTTTAGGAGACCCCCATGCTCGAAGATTTACGCGCCCTCGTAGAGTTCGCCCATGCCGGGTCCATCGCCGGTGCAGCCGATCGCCTATTCCGGACGCCCTCTGCGATTACCCGGCAAGTGCAAAGGCTGGAGGCGGCATTGGGTGCCGAGTTGCTCGACCGCTCGGTAAAGCCGCCGCGTCTGAACTCGCTTGGCTCCAGGGTGCTCGAACAAGCGCGAGATCTGCTGCAGCGGACCGAGGCGCTGAAATCTCTTACCTCGAGCGACGCCGAACCTCACGGCCTCTTGCGCATCGGGCTCTCGCATGCCCTCGCCGAGGGGACGCTGATCGAACCTATTCAGGCGCTGACTGAGAAATACCCGAATGTCCGACTGCGGCTGTCGAGCGCTCTGACCGGTGAATTAATTAACCGGCTGCTCGCGGGTGAACTCGACGTTGCTGCCGTGCTGTTGGCCGAAGGTAGAACCGCGCCTTCACCTCTTCTGACGAATATCATCGCTCGCGACCGCATGGAGATCGTTCAAGGCGCCGCAGGCAACCTTGACGGTGATTGGAAAAGTTTGGGCCGAGCACCCTGGGTGCTCAATCCGCCCGGGTGCATTCTTCGGGCGAGTCTCATCGACCGGATGGAGCGTGCCGGCTTCACCCCCATGATTGCGGCTGAAATCCACAACATGCATATGCAGCTGGCGTTCGTTCAGTCCGGTTATGGTGTCGGGTTGCTACCCGCTCGCTTTATTGCCAGGAATCGTTCTATCGATTCCGTGAAAGTCTTGCGTCCCCCATCGTTTGACCTGCACCGATCCGTCGCGCTAGTCCGGGTTGGGCAACTCGGTGCCTTGGGGAAGGCCGTCGAACTGTTGGCACACGGGTTTCGGCAATTGTTTGAGGCCGCCGACACCACGAAGCCCGTGAGGAGGCACCGAAGAGGTGTGCCCGCGAATCGACGGGCGACGCGACCGCCCAAGTAGTCCCCGGACATTGCGTATTGCGGCTGTGCGGTCTTCCACACTCGCGGTAGGCCGCTTGCCGGCATGAAGCCCGGCGGCATGAGCGCACGCGACGCAAACGCGGCCAGCATGCGGCCGGCCATGACTCTGCCCCACGGTCTTTCCCGACTCGCAGCGTAATCCACGGTCTGCAAATCGGAAGCGGGTCGTTCCATGATGATTAGTTGTTGAGCCATGACGTTGTTTACAGCTGATAGCCCTTCGCAGGGGCATCTTTCCAAAATGTTCTTCTCTGACTATAGTCAGAGAATGAAGCAAAGTCAGATTGATTTGGTTCGGCGCTTCAACCGCGCCGTTACTCAGCGAATCGGCGCGCTGGACGATGCCTATCTTTCTCGTGGACGCTCGCTGGGGTTGTCGCGACTGCTGTGGGAAGTTGGGCCGGCTGGGTCTGAGGTAAGGCTGCTGCGCGCCCGTCTTGGCCTGGACTCGGGATACTTCAGCCGGCAGTTGCGCCGGCTGGAGGCAGATAGGCTAGTAATCACCGATCCCGATGGCGACGATGGTCGCGTACGAAAAGTGCGACTGACCCGTAAGGGTCTCGCAGAGCGGGCGGTATTGGACAGCTCATCCAATGAACTCGCGGCATCGATCTTGACGCCGCTGACGGAGCCGCAGCGAGACCGTCTGGTTACCGCGATGGCCGACGTTGAAAGGCTCATCCTCGCGTCGCAAGTGCGGGTTGAGATCATCGACCCGCGTGACATCGACGCCCGATATTGCCTGCGGTCGTACTTCGAGGAGCTTGGCCACCGGTTCGATACGGGTTTCGATCCTGCGCAGAGCATCTCCGCAAGCGATGAGGAGATGACGTTGCCGAATGGGCTGCTACTGGTCGCAAACTTACTGGGAGCAGCGGTGGGATGCGGGGCGCTCAAGCTTCACAGTGACACACAGATTGCCGAGGTAAAGCGGATGTGGGTGGCTGCTGACGTGCGCGGCCTTGGATTGGGGCGACGGTTGCTGGAACGATTGTCGGCGGAGGCCGCGTCACGGGGAATCGTGATCCTGCGACTGGAGACTAACCGCTCGCTCGCTGAAGCAAAGCATCTCTACGAGAGGGCTGGGTTCGTCGAGGTCCAGCCCTTCAATAAGGAACCGTATGCGCACCATTGGTTCCAGAAAGATCTCCGACACGAGTAATTATCGTTGTCGCTGCGTTGGACCATTTACCTTGGGTGAGCTGGGTCGCCTCAATCTCGGCGATCATGTCAATTTCGACGCAAGCGCCAAATGGCACCTGTGCCACACTGACGGCGCTGCGCGAATGGATGCCTCGCTCACCGAATACTTGGACAAGGAGCTCAGACGCCCCATCCGCAATTCGGTGAGGCTCCGTGAAATGCGGTGCACCGTTGACCATGACAAAGAGCTTTACGATTCTTCGAACGCAGCCAAGATCGCCGATGGCGGCTTTAAGCACGGCCAACAATTCAATTGCCACGTGGCGCGCGGCGAGCTTGCCTTGATCCAAGCTAATCTCATCGTCCACCTTCCCGCAGAGGAGCTTACCGCCCTCCTTGCCCAGGCGGCCGGAGAGATGAATTTGGTCACCTGAACGAATGAACGGCGCGAACGCCGGCACATATCCGTCGACGACTGGCGGCACGACGTCGGGTAGAACAATGTTGAGCGACTTCAGGCGCTCGTCAATGGGCGACATGTCTTGCTTCCTTCCACGCCTTCGCCATGACGACAAGGAGTCGATCTATGTCCTGCGTCGAATTGAGGAGATGTGGAGCGACTCGAATTTTGCCTTCACGC
>JBEKIU010000328.1:0-2604 GCA_050011635.1 Acidimicrobiales bacterium | reverse complement strand
AGCTTCACTTTTCCTTTCTGGATATAGAAGACCGAGTCCGCCGCATCTCCCTGTGCAAAAATTCTTTGCCTCTTTGCGAACGTCAGGTTTCTCCTGCCGTCGCCAATAGTCGCAAGAAAGGTGACGGGATTGAATTCACGGTTCTTCTTGTCTATTCGTGAAGGGGCAGCCATCTCCTGCAATTCTAGCCCTTGACAGCCTTTACCGCACGAATCTTTGCGCTTCCTCCGGCATTGGACTGAGCCATTCTGCACAGTATTTTGAGCGCAAATGGACAATCATGAGACATCGGAGGTGTTTTCATGTCGCAAGAAGTTCAGGTAGGCACGATTCTGATGTCGGAATGGCCACAGATCTTTGGGTTCGCTGGAGAGCCTTACTCGGGAAATTGGAGCGTGGTCCAGGCGCTCGACGCCTCGGCAATTGACCACAAAATTCGTCTGGCGGGATGGAATTTCTTCTTCATCGCCTCGGAGGTAAAGGCGATGTGCTTCGGCGCTCTTGGGACGAAAAAGATGCAGAGCGCGGTGAATCGCATTCTAAGCAAAGTGAGCCAGCAACACTTCAATGGCCTGGAAGTTACTGGAATCGTAGCCAAGCGCTTTCTGGGCCTCCCCTGCACCGTCATCTCGGCGCATTCGCGTCATGTTCAGAAAGGCTGCTATCTGGATAGTGTCGACGTCCGCCGGTCGTCCGACCACGCGCTTGTCCAACCATGATGCGGCCTCGGCGAAAGCTGGATGGCATTCGCAGGGCTGAAAAATTGGGATAAAGCCTGAGTCCTACACCGCATGCTCTGGTTTATTCGATCAGCTCTGCTCCGAACTACACACTTTTCTTCCGTTTCTCCGCTGCCAAGCTTCGCGCTGGATGCGGATCGGTTCGTTGAAGCCCGCTGTTAATTTCGCACTTTTCTCGCGGTCCGGCACCGCAAGTTGGGCAACGAACAGCCAACGCTTTTTGCATCTTGGCCTGCATAACTGCATACTGCACTTTCGCCAGGCGAATAACTGATCAATTGTGATCGTTTTGCCGTTAAGCTCGTGCTGACGAAAGGATGCACCCCGAGGGCCGGACATTCATCACAAAGACTGAAACATGCTTGGAATTATCTTGATCGTGATCCTCATGCTAGCGCGGATCAGCGGCAACCCTATTGCTCCTGTCCTCCACGGCCCCATTCCTGGAATTGCAGATTGCTAAACTCCGCTTTGATCGCTTACACTCCGTCCGTCGTCGAAACTAACTTTTGAACTGCAGGATGTTTCGGTTTGGCTCCGGCCCAACGCCTGAGGAACAAAGAGGAACAAAAACGAGGAACAAAAACAAATGAGCATTCAAAACCCAACCATCAAGGTTCCAGCAGCAGTGAATTTCTTCTGGGCAGCCAGGCCGAGCATGCGGACAGGCAGATTCTCCTTTGTGGTTTCCAGTTTGTCCTTAGTGTTTTTCACGACAGTGTTTTTTACGGCGATGCCGGCGCGCGGTCAGGCAGCAGCCACTTCGCAGCCTGCTCCGGGCCTGGTACAGACAAATGTCAAACTCGTGATCGGCGGCCAAACCATCAAGAACAATTCACAAGGCACGCTTTCAGTGGTGGGCAACTCGCTGCAGTTCGCAACCGCCAAGGCGAAAGTGGAGGTGGAAGCCTCATCCATTCTCGACATCTCCACCCATGACGATAGCCGGCAGAATATCACTGGCGCGGCCCACCTTGCGACCATGGCGATCCCCTACGGGGGCGGACGAGTCCTCAGTTTGTTTTCCCATCAGGTGGATGTGCTTACAGTGGAATTCAAGGACGGCGATGGCGGTTATCATGGCGCTGTCTTTGTGCTTCCTCAAAGCCAGGCCGCTCCGTTCAAAAAGCAACTTGTCGCCATGGGCGCAAAAGCGAGCGTTCCGCTCGAAGAACCGGCAGCAACCAACAAATAGGAGGACAAACCGTTGAAACCTCACTCTCGAGCGGCCGTAACCGTTATTTTTCTCATCGCACTCGCCTGCACCCTCCTTCTGCTGATGGGCTCTGTCATGGGACAGACGGGTGCAGGAGATTCCAGGAGTGCACAGAAGTTTTCTTCATCTTCCATCCAAATCGAACCCCCCGATCCGGGCGACGTGCCCATGCCGCCGGAATTCCGCATGGCCATCTACGAGAACCTGATTACTCAGATCACGAAGACGGGAAAGTTTCAGCACGTTTATCGCAGCGGCGACAAGAATGCAGCCAGCGCTTCGGACCTCGTCACGCTGCACACTACCGCGCGGACCTTCAACAAGGGTAGCCAGCGAAAACGCGAAGTGACCACCGTTACTGGCTCAACCTCAATGACTCTGAATGTTCACATTACCGATCACGCCGGGCAGCCCATTGTCGATCGTGAGGTAAAGGGCAAGGTGCGCTTCTTGGGAGAAAACCTGCGTGCCACTTACGATTTCTCCAAGAAAGTGGCGAAGATCGTTCAGGAGACTTTCTAGCCGGAGGCGTAATCCGCGTTACGTGAAACATTCTAACGTGGCATGACCACGAACTCTGGCCCGCCCAGCTTAAACCATCGAACTCGCAGTCAGTGCGCAGCCGCACTCGCGCTGCTCTCCAATCCT
>JBEKIU010000327.1:0-7042 GCA_050011635.1 Acidimicrobiales bacterium | reverse complement strand
GGCGTCCAGAACTGGGATATTTCTTTGTTTAAGATTTTCCCCATCAGAGAGCAAATGCACATGGAGTTCCGGGCAGAGTTCTTCAATGCTTTCAATCACTACGATCCGGAGTTCGACAATCCAGGTAGCTTTAATTCGAATATTGCTACGCAGCATGGACTGGATGAAACAGCGGCGGAGACCGGATGCACGAACGGCAATCCGAATTCCAATTGTGCGTTCGGCTTTGCCCAGGCCGCGCACGATCCCCGATTGATCCAATTTGCTTTGAAGTTTTATTTCTGAAATCCGACTCGCTGCGGAGTCGAGCGCTGACTTCGCATTTGACTTCGTTTGCCCTGTGAGCCCGGGTTCCGCGAAATGCAGCCGCGAGCGGGCAATGGCAGCAGTTCGCCTTCTAGCGGTTGCGAGGCTGACAGCGCCAGGAAGCGCACCAGCTGGGATTCATTCCCTTCCATGCGATCGAACTGCCGACAACTGCACTGGAGCCTAGTTCAGCGAGTGGCACTCATCAGAACACCAGCCGCAAAGCGAACTGCATAAAGCGAGGCGTGGTGATCGTTCCAAGATATCTGCCGAACTGTGCCGCACCGTAGGAGAGCGAGGGTTGCGCGCCGCGCACGTCGTAGCGCACCGAGTTGGTGGCGTTGAACGCTTCCCATTTGAACTCCAGACGCCGCCCCTCACCCAGCGAGAATTCCTTGGCCACGCCGGTATCGATATTGAACATGCCCTCGCCGATGACGCTATTGCGAACGCCGGATTCGCCCGGCCATTCTGGACGGTAGGCCGCCAGCGCGGCTGCCGGATCTTTGAATATGTCGGGGCCGCTCACACCGTCCACAACGACGTTTTTGGGATTGGATGCCACTGGAGCCGGTCCGTTCGGCTCGGCATCACCTTCGATGTTCCAGTTGGTGGCCCATGTGAAACCGTTGTCAATGGTGATGGGGAAGCCACTGGTCCAGCGGAATATGCCGGAGACGTGCCAGCCGCCAATTAATTCGTTGACCATCGGGTTAGCGTTTCCGGCCAGCGCCTGGCCTTTGCCGAAGGGCAGGCGATAGACCAGGTTGGCGTTGATCTGGTTATAGGCGTTGAAATCGGAGAGTCCGCGCAACGCCAGCGGATCCCACGAATTGATGACAATGCCGCCGCCGTTCAAGTCGTTGCCCGTTCCGCCGGTTCCTTCATACGGACCGACTCGTTCCGCGGCCGAGGCTTCGTCGAACGATTTCGAAAACGTGTAGTTGAACTGCCCTTGCAGGTTGGCTCCCCAGCGGGCGTTGTAGGTCACCTGCAACGCGTTGTAATCGGAAGTCCCGATGTTGCGCCACGCGTACAGCGAACTGAACTGATCGTGGTAGAAGGCGTAAGGGCCGAACTTGCTGTTCGGAAGCGCAGTAGGGGCATTGTTTATAATATTTGGCAAATCCAGAAATTTCAAAGTCAGGGTTTCGTTGTGCGGCGAGCAATTCCATATCTGATAGATATTCTGTGTGGCCGTTGGATTGGCAGGGAGTACGCCGTTGAGATTGGCCGTGTTGCAATTTTGGCTGTCGTTCGTAAGTGCATTCTGCGTGGCGGTCCCGGCCCAGCCCGGAAAGAGATTCTCCCAAAACGGTATGGGCGCCACCTTGTTCACGTCCGTGCCGGCCCCCGTTGCCGATTGCGGGTTGGGAACAGCAGCCAGCTTCGAGAGCATTGTAGCCGCCTGGAAATATCTGGTGTTGCTCGCCGTATCGTTTAAGTTCGTGGGCATGCCCATATCCACTTGCATCGGCAACCGCCGCCCGACACTGCCCACATAGGCAACCTGCAGCGAGGAGCGGGAGGTAATCTGCCGCGCCAGCGAGAAATTGAACATGTGCGTATATGGCGTCTTCACCGACTGGTCGAGCCCCCAGTTGATGGCGAAGGCGGTGTTGCTTGGGACGTTAGGGAAACCGCCCGCTGGCGGGGGGCCGAACAAACACCCCGGATTGTTTAAACTCGCGCACGGTTGAGGCAGGCAGGACTGGCCGGAAGACCCCGGAATGAGACAGGTAAAGCGGGGCGCGTTGGCAGCCGTCACCGAACCAGCCGAGTTTCCGAGTCGCGTGGAGAGGCCGAAAGAACCATTTTGGTCAAAGCTGTTCACGATGGGAACACCGAAGTGGTCGTACATAATACTGTAGCCGCCGCGGACCGTGAACTCGTCCTTTTTTCCCAGAATCTTCGAGACCCATCCCTCGCCAGTATCGGGCGCCCAGGCCACGGCAATCCGCGGCGAAAAATCCTTGTGGTCCCAGTTCCACAGGCCAGGACCGTGATTGGCGGGCCCACCCAGGATGAAACCTATTTCCCCGGCGTTGTTGGCCGGCTCGCCAGCCGTGGCCAATGCGGCACTGCGGTTGAACCAGTCAGCGACGTTCTGCTTCGAGCAGCCCCCGAAGGAATAAGCCTCGATGCAAGGCGCTACCTGGTATCCGTTGGTTTCGTAAGGCGGAGCTTCCAGCACCCAGCGCAGACCATACGAGACGGTCAGGCGGCGGTTGACTCGCCAGCTGTCCTGACCAAAGAACTCGTAGTCATTGATGGCGTAATGGCGGTTGATCGCCTGGCCCTGGGGAAGCGCGCTGCCGTTGTGCGCGTAATTATAAATGCCGTCCCCCTCGGCAAAAATACCCATTACGATCGCGGTCGCGTTGTCGTAGTTCGGACCGAAGTTGCTATCTACCTTCGGATAGCCATTGTTGCCGGGATCGAGCGGGCTGTTGTCGTTGGCGATCCCTCCCGTGTTGAGATAGACCACATTGGTCTGAACGTCAGAGAACGAGTTCAGGTAGCTAAGGTGGTTGTCGCGAATCAGAAAGAAGTCGGTGCCGAACTGAAACGTGTGGTTTCCCCGCGTCCAGCTCAAACTCTCACTGAACTGGTTGATGGGAACAAAAGCAGTGGTAGGGCGAGTGAACGGAACGAGGCTGTCGATTCCATTCATAAAAACTCCCGGATACACAGACGTACCACCGTATTGCTGTCCCTGGCGGACGAAGCCCCAGTGGAAATCATTGATGAGCCTGGGGGTGATGAGGGAGGTGAGTCCAATAGTGATTCCCTTGCTGTCATCCAGCAAGTTCGTAACAGCCGGCTGTCCGGGAAACTGTACCGCTCCCGGTTCCTTGAAATTTTGCAGCTCTCCGCGCGCAAACAAGGTTTCCGAGCCACTCGACGTGATGTGCCAATCGAAACGGGTAATGTAGGTGTTAAAGCTGCGGTCAACGTTTGGGGAGAAGCGAAACCCGAAAGTATTCGAACCATCGCCGGCGGTGAAATCATTGGCCCCCGGATACTGATTGAGAAGGCTCAGAACCGCTTGATTCACGCCGATACCCAACGGATCCATCCCTTTGATTTGAGACGGTCCGAGAGCATAGTAGCCGGGTTGAACGCCGCTCACTAAGTTGACTGTGCCGCCGGGACATGTTTTCGTGTCCAGGCTACCGTCCGCGAGAGTTTGGCATTCGTACACTAAGTCGCCGGCACGCAGACTTGCACTGGGCACGTTCCGTAGCGTGCTGCTGCCCTCGGCGTCGCGCCGCCCTTCATAGTTGGCGAAGAAGAAGAGACGGTTCTTCACGATCGGCCCGCCGGCCGTGACGCCGAATACGTTGCGCAGGAGTTTCGGCGCCGTATTGGATTGGCCGCTGGTTAACTGCGACTCCTTCAGGAACGGAT
This sequence comes from Acidimicrobiales bacterium, assembly GCA_050011635.1. GTDB lineage: Bacteria > Actinomycetota > Acidimicrobiia > Acidimicrobiales > RAAP-2 > Bog-756. The sequence continues at coordinate 3,325 of JBEKIU010000327.1, read as the reverse complement.
CATTAGCGCTAAAAATGGTGTTGCGGTTGTACTCGTAGGCCGAGCCGTGAAAGGCATTGGTGCCGCTCTTGGTTACCAGTGAGACCTGCCCTCCGCTGGAGTAGCCGGAATCGGCGTTGGAGTTGGCGGTGGTGACCCGGAATTCTTCCACCGAGTCGGGCGGCGTGTTCAGGACACTGGTAAAAGCGTAGCCATTATTCTGGTCATTGACCCCTATGCCGTCCAGCGTGATGTTCGATTGGTCGCTGCGCACGCCATTCACCGCACCGCTCCGCGTATCCGTATCTTGATTCGTCTCTGCCGCTCCCCCCAAATACGCAACTCCAGGCTGCAGGCTCAGAAGATAAGCCACGTTGCGGTCGGCAATGGGTAATTCCGCGATTTGGTCTTCCTGGACCGTGTTGCCCAGCGAAGCGTCGGTGCGATTGATGAGCGGCGCCTGGCCTTCGACCGTTACCGAAGTCGCCACGCCCGCAACCCGAAACTGAATGTTTAACGTGGAGGGAGTTTTGACAACGAGCGTGACGTTCGACGCCTCGTAGGACGCAAAACCTTTTGCCGATGCCTCCAGTTGATAGTTGCCCGGAGGCACATCCAGAAACTGGTACAGCCCCGACCCGTTGCTCGTGGCAGTCCGCTGCAACCCGTTTGCGGTGTCGGTCAAGGTGATCTTCGCGCCGCGAACACTCGCGCCAGTCGAGTCAGAAACGCTGCCATTCAGCTCGCTCGTAGATTGCGCCGTCGCCAACGCGGCTAGGAACACCGCTGCGGCGACCACCCAAATCGCGCGCCTTGCCCCCTGCACGCATCGAATGCCATTCTGGTACCATCCGTTGCGCTGACTGCTGCTCGCTCGCTGCTGAATTCGCGTCATCGACATTGCCTCCGAGGTAGAAGCCAACGCCGGGGCGAAAACACGTGAGAAGAAGTCACACGTGTGTTCTTCTCCCCGCGTCCGCTTTCGCTTTTTCGATTCCCTTTACCGGTTCCGAATCAACCAGATGAGACCCTTCTGTCCCCGGGCAGGACCTTTCTGTCCCTGATAAGACCGCAACTGTCCCGAGTGGCCGGGATTATACCTGAAGATCGAACCGAAGATCATGGAGAAAAATCTGATCGCTGAACGGTATTTATTGAATCGATGGAAGGCGCCACGAATGACGCTAGCCCTCAGGCCATCGGAAGTCTGGCGACCTTGGTGGAATCAGTGGTGGGGCAGCAGTCCCGGCGGGTACGGTTTTGGTCCTGCTTCTCAGGCATCTTGCGGCTCGCCTTTGCGTAGCTCGCGCGCAAGCCACGCCTTGGCGAGGTTCCAGTTGCGCTTCACCGTCGTGCGGGAAACTCCCAGCACTGCGGCAGCTTCGTCAATGCTCAGGCCGCCGAAAAAGCGTATCTCCACAAGCTGCGCCTGCTGCGGATCGAATTCAGCCAGGCGGGTAAGAGCTTCATCCAATGCAACCACGTCTGCGGCTTTCCCCTTTGAAACGCCGTCCGCTTCTTCCAGAAAGACCTTCTCAAAGCCGTGGCCGCGCTTTTGCGCGTCATGGCCGCGGCTGTAGTCGACCAGAATACGCCGCATCAGTTGTGCAGCGACGCCCAGGAACTGCTCGCGATTTTTCCAACGGACTTCTCTCTGATCCGACAGGCGAAGATAGGCCTCATGCACCAGGGCAGTAGTCTGCAGAGTGTGATCGCTGCGTTCCCGCCGCAAGTAGCGAGACGCCAGACGCCGCAGTTCCGAGTAGAGCAGCACGACCAGCTCGGCCGCTGCCTTGTCGTTGTTGACGCCGAGATCACCCAGCAGGGTGGCTACATCTGGTGGCGCATCCATAAGGACCTATACGCGATGACCGGAACCACCGGGAAAAGAATGGACACCGCAGCCGCAATACTGCGAGCTCAAAGCGAGAAAAAGTTGAGCAAGAAAAATCTGAATACGAGGGAGGGCCGGTATAAATTCGCAGTTCCGACTAACCCTGGAACCGCCATCTTTGTGGCAACGAAGTATATACCCATTCGAACAGGGGAGTCATCCAATGGCCAGGATGCATTTGCCTCAAAGAGAAGTTAGGAGTACAAAGGTCACGAATTGAAATATTTCTCGCTTCGTATGTGCTGTCCAGTTCAAGTACAATCCGGGCTCAGATGGAGGTGCGGGATGAAATGTCTTCTTAAAGAACTTTGGCGGCAGGAACAGGGCCAAGATATCGCCGAGTATGCGGTGATGCTCGCCGTTATCCTGGTCTTGGTGGTTGGTACCATCCGCCTGATCGGGAGCAACGCGAACAACGTATTTTCGAACGCAGCCAGCTCAATTCAATGATCCGGTTTCAATGAGCCGAACTTTAATGATTCGAACTCTAATGATTCGAATTCAATGATTCGAATCTGGCAGGATCTCTTTCTGCGCAATGAGGGAACCGCGGCGGGGGGCCGCGCGCTGGTCGCGGCTCTGTTCGCAACCGATCTCCGCGTCACCCGCTTCACTGCACCGGGTTGCCGTCCGCGTCTATCTTGTGGACCTCGCCCAGGTTCAGCTCGCGGATGCCCGCTTCGACCTTGCTCATGTCTCCTACCACTACCCACACTAAATGTTCCGGCAAAATGTATTTCTTCGCGATCTCGTTGGCGCCGTCGGGCGTAAGGGCCAGCGCTTTCTGCGTAAAGGTGTTGTAGTAATCCTCGGGCAAACCATACTGCAGGATAGTGCCATAGGCGCCGCCGAGTTGCTGCACTGTTTCAAAGTTACCGGGCAGTCCGAGCGTGGAATTGGTTTGCTCGTCCTTGAGTTCTTCCGCAGTGATGGGTTTTCCTCCGACGATCGCGTTGTATTCCTTGACCAGCTCCACCATTGACTCTTTGGTCTTGTCGGTCTGCACCGCCGAGATGCTTATATAAGGGCGCTGCCCCCGGGCCGAGGGCAACACCGAGCGCACGCCGTAAGACCAGTGTTTGTCCTCGCGCAGGTTCATATTGATGCGCGAGCTGAATTTTCCGCCGAAGATGTTATTCACGAGCTGCAGGAAGATCGCATCCGGATCATTCTGCGGAGGCGCCAGTTGCGCGCCAAAAATTACGCTCTGTCCCGATCCCGGCCGGTCGATCAGATAAACCACGTCCTTCTCGGGCTCCGCCACTTGTGGCACGGTTCTCTGCGGCACATCGCCTGATTTCCATGAAGCCAGCAAACTCTCCAGCTTGGGTTTAATTTCTGCCAGCGTCGTGTCCCCAACCACCAGCAGCGTGGCGTTGTCGGGCTTGAACCAGGCGTCGTGGAACTTCGCCAGGTCGTCGCGCGTCATCTTGCTCACGCTGGCCTCGGTGC
>JBEKIU010000326.1:0-5489 GCA_050011635.1 Acidimicrobiales bacterium | reverse complement strand
AATCGTCTACGTGCTCGCCAGAGATGGCACGGTCATCGCTGACGACGACGCAAGGGTTGGCTTTGAAACGGATCGCGTCGCGATCGACGGCAAGACCGGCAAGCCGGTAGCCGACCTGAAGCGCTAACCTACGGTGACGGGGGTACGCGCTATCTCGTGTCGTTCAAGCGCTAGAAAACCATCCTGCAGGCCATTCCTACCGACCGGGCGCCATTCCTGACGCGGACCATCGCTCGGCTGATCGGCTTTGACGGTGCCCACCATCGCTTCGCGAGCAACGTGACGATCCAGAGGCTTGCGGGGGACGCCAGTGTTGAACGATTCGATGGCCACGCGGTTTGGGACCGAATGTATTTCGGCCGGTCCATACCTCAAGATAGAGCGTTTCAACACTCGCCTTCGGCGACATAGTCAAGGTCAGCGTCTTCGCGTTGCGAAGCGAGAAATGGCGCAGAGTGAGAGATGCCGACACCTTTGGCGTCAGATTCGTCACTATATCTTGTCGGCTGATCGTTGCGCGCAGTTCAAGGATCTCGGCTTCGTTGTTGGCCGCAGTTAACGAGCTAACAATGGCCCGGAGTTCAAGACATATCTCCCGGATCGTCTAGCAGATCTCCTCGCGTCGAGCAGGCACTTCGAGTGCAACTGGTCGTTGACGACTAACCGAGTTCGATTCGGCTGCCACGACGCCGGCGAAGCCGTTTTCAAGGCCAGGGATCCATTCCTGATAGGCAGCTCGTCCTGCTGTCCGACCTATCCTAAACCTTGGTCTGGTAAGTCCAAACACAAGGCTGACTACAACAGACTAAGGTGCTTGCGCGAAGCAACCTAAGGGCAATAGCTCGAGCCGGCGCCGGGCGCTAAATCGTTTCGCGAAGCAAAGACGATGGCCGATGCGGTTGCGCTTCCGGTTCGTTCAGAGCGACCGACAATTGCGGCACGCCTGCTGACGGTCCGGGGCGTTCCGCGGCGAGCGGGCAAGATTGCGACAAGGGGTTCGTGGCGGCCATCCGTTCACGGCGTAAGGTATGGGCTGATCCAGGTCTCCGGGACCCATGAAAGGATGCGCGCGTGAACATTGCGACCCACCCCTTGAGAATCCCCGATAGCAAGCTCGCGCGCGAGGTGACGGAGATTGTCCGCGACACCGAGTCCGAGTTGCTCTTCAATCATTCGAGTCGAGTTTACCTTTTCGCCGCGCTAGCCGGCGAGCATCACTCCCTCAAATTCGATCCGGAATTACTCTATGCGGGGGCCATGTTCCACGACATGGGTCTGACCAAGGCGCATAGCAGCGACGACGAGCGCTTCGAGGTGGACGGCGCGAATGCGGCGCGGGATTTCCTGAAGCGGCACGGAATCGCGCAGACAGATATTGACACGGTATGGACGGCGATCGCGTTGCACACGACACCGGGCATTCCGAACCATATGCATCCGGTCGTCGCGCTGCTGACGGCGGGCGTCGAGATGGACGTCCTTGGCCTCGCCTACGACGAATATTCCGAGTCCGAGCGCAAGGCGGTGGTGAAGGCGTTCCCCCGTACGGCGCATTTCAAGGAGGACATTATCCAGGCCTTCTATGACGGCATCAAGCACAAGCCCGAAACGACCTTTGGCAACGTCAAGGCCGACGTCCTGGCGGACAAAGACCCGCATTTCCACCGCGGGAATTTCTGCAGCGTAATTCGCAAATCACGCTGGCCCGGCTGACGCCGTCGCTCCTCGAAAAACCTGCGCGGTCAAGGCGCGTAGCTTACCGACTTGAAGGAGCTCACGATGATCGACAAGCCGACACGCCTTATCTGATCCACGCGATTGGAAACAACATCACCAAGCGCAAGCGCGCCGACAAGGTTTCCGCTATTGGATTGGGCACGCCACCAGCCGGGCTCGCTAATTTCGTGCTCGATTGCGTCGATAAGGTTGGGTCGCATTCGCGAGTCGCACGGATGGGAATTTAGCGGGAGTCCTCCCGCGACGCGGAGCCGCAGGCTGAAACGGAAACATCGCGAAGTGGTGCGGAACGGGTGTTGAACTCGAAAAGCGCAAGCGCTGAAGCCATCCTCGTCGTGGAGAGACGGATCCTCGAGATGGTGGCCCGGGGGGATTCGCTCGCCGAAATCCTTGATAGCCTATGCCGATTCGTGGAGGAGCAAGCCAGTGGCGTCCTCGCGTCCATCTCGCTGTTGGACGGCGATCGCCTGTGGCGTGGCGCCGCGCCTAGCCTTCCAAAGGCCTATACCGATGCGATCAACGGCATGGCGATTGGACCATCGGCCGGCTCCTGCGGGACAGCCGCCTCCCGCGGTGAACCGGTCATTGTCGAGGACATCGCGAGTGACCCACTGTGGTCGGCGTATTGCAACTTGGCTTTGTCCCATTCTCTGCGCGCCTGTTGGTCCACGCCGGTCTCGTCGCAGGGCAAAGTGATCGCGACGTTCGCTATGTACTATTGCAACCCGCGCCGGCCGACCGAGTTCGATCAGGCGTTCGTTGACCAGATTACAAACCTCGCCGGCGTCGCGATCCAACACAAACTGGCTCAGGAGAAGCTACAGCGAAGTGAGGCGTATTTCGCCGAAGCGGAGAAGCTGACGCAGACGGGCAGTTGGGCTTGGGACGTCCGCAACCAAAAGGTGCTCCACTGCTCCGACGAAATGTTCCGAATTTTCGGATTGGATCCACTGGAAGGCTTTCCGACTCGCAAAAATTTTCGGCAGCGTGTCCACCCCGAGGATCGCGATTGGGTCGACAAGAGATTTGAGAGGTCGCTGCGCGAAAGAGTGGATAGTTTCGGAGAGTATAGGGTTCTCTTGCCCGATGAAACGGTCAAGCACATCAAATCCTCAATCCATCCGATTCTCGACGAAGACGGTGAACTCGTCGAGTTCATAGCTACTGCTGTAGATGTCACAGAACGCAAAATGGCTGAGCTCGAGCGTCGACGTCTGGCGTCGTTGGTGGAGCAGGCCGGTGACCTTATGGCGATTGCCGACCTCGACGGAGGCACACCGATCTACCTCAACAAGGCCGGGCTGAAAATGGTCGGATTCGACAGCTGGGAGGAAGCTAGGGAGAGGCGCGGAATTCACTACGTGTTCCCCGAGGACCGGCAATTTGTGAATGAGGTCCTGTGGCCGACGGTGCTGGAGAAGGGTTCCTGGTCGGGAGAGATGCGTTTCCGTCACTTCAAGACCGGTGATCCGATCCCGATCCTCTATTCGTGCTTCCGCATCGACGATCCGAAAACAGGGCGGCCTGTAAACGTCGGTAACGTTTGTCGCGATATCACCGAACGCAAGCGGGGGGAAGCTGAAGCGCGCGCAAACGACCGGCGCTACCATGAAATGCAGATGGAACTGGCGCATGCGAACCGCGTCGTGACCGTCGGACACCTCACGGCCTCGATAGCCCATGAAGTGATTCAGCCAATCGCGGCGACGGTCACCAATGCCGAGACTGCTCTGAGCTGGCTTCGTCTTGGATCATCGCATCTGGAGGAGGTGGAGCAAGCACTGACCAGCATCGTCGAGGATGGGATCCGCGCAGCCGAGGTGATCAAGGGAATCCGTGCGCTAATGAAGAAGGCGCCGCCCCGAAAGGATCGTTTGGAAGTCAATGAAGTGATCCTCGAAATCATTGAGCTCGCTCGCGGCGAAGCGGTAAAACATGGCGTTTCGATCTTAACGGAACTGGCGGACCCCTCCCCGTTGGTGGAAGCGGACCGTGTCCAATTGCAACAAGTGTTGCTCAACTTGATCATCAATGCTGTCGAAGCAATGGGCGCCGACAACGAGGGGTCGAAAGAATTGCTGGTCAGCACAGGAAAGGTCGAACCCAGCGGCGCGCTGGTTGCGGTGCGCGATACGGGTCCGGGGCTTGAGGCAGTGATGCTCGAGCAGGTGTTCGAGTCCTTCTACACGACGAAGCCGACCGGTTTAGGACTGGGTCTCTCAATCTGCCGTTCGATCATCGAGGCGCATGGCGGGCGCCTCTGGGCGAGTACGAACCAGCAGCGCGGCGCCACCTTTCAATTTACGCTTCCTTGCGAAGCAAACATTCCATCGTGATCGGAGCCGCTGAGCCGAAGAGCGTTCGAGCACACGTCTGCGTGCGCAATATTGGCGCTTCGTCGCGCTCCGGTGTTGCCGTCAAAACCCGTTCTTCGGCCATTCAAATCAGACTTCCGCAAGGGCGCAAGACACTTGCCGTGGTGGCCTCGAAACCAAGGTTTATCTTTTCTAATACCCAAAGCCTACTCTGCATACGCGCGTGCAATGGATTGGGGGTGCGCAAATCATCAATATAAGTCTTGGGTTCAGTGACAATTGTGGGGGATTGGACCCAACTCCGTCTCACAACCCATGAAGGCAAGTGTGATGAACGTTCAAAGGGCAATGGCGTTGCGGACAGCGTCCCTACAAACTCCCACGGATCTGAAAGCGGAGGGTGTCAGAGAAATATCCGGTGCGCTAAATATTCTGCTTGCTGATGTGTTCGCCCTCTATCTGAAAACGAAAAATTTTCATTGGCATGTTTCAGGTCCGCACTTCCGCGACTATCATTTGTTGCTGGATGAGCTGGGGGATCAGATTTTCGCCATCACGGACGTGATCGCCGAGCGCGTGCGCAAGATCGGAGGCATGACCGTACGCTCGATCGGCGAGATCAGCCGCCTTCGGCGCATCCAAGACAACGACGCGGATTTCGTGACGCCTCTGGATATGCTCGCAGAGCTGCGCGACGACAACAAAGAGTTGGTGGCCAAAATGCGGGTGACGCACGCGCTGTGTGGTGAACACAACGACGTGGCCACAGCGAGCTTACTGGAAGTTTGGATCGACGAGGCCGAGCGGCGCACCTGGTTCCTGTTTGAGCCAACCAGACCGGCCGAATGACTCGAATCGCGTTTGGCGACAGGGTGGCCGGAAGCCCTCCATAGCAAAGGAGCTGTTCAAGATGCGACGCTTCATACTCGCCGCGCTGGCCGCGGCCTCCCTTTGCACGTCCGCATCAGCTGCAGGCACGCCGAAAACGCTGAAGGAATTGTTTGAACCGCTTTCCCAAGGCGCGTGCATCACGATCGATGCTGTGCGCACTGTCGGGATGACAACTCAACTCACACCCGAGCAGTTTCAGTTCGTGCGCGCGTTCTGGATGGCAATTCCTCCGGCGACCCACGAGCTACCGCCCGGCGACAAAGCGTTCCTAGCGAAGGACTCAAACGGCGTTGCTGTTCTCGGCCTTTTTGACGACGGTGGCCAGGTCTGCGCCGTCTTCCAGGCGACCGACTGGATTGAGCGTGTCGTCGATCAGGTCGGCCGCGGTGAAACCGGAAAGCTTGGACAGGCAATGTGATTCCGCGCGTGCGCAAGAAGCAATGGAGGCTGGCATGATCGACTCCGTCATTTTTTCTCTGATCTACGGGCCGATCGCTGTCACGCTCGGATGCTGGATCTTTTTTGCGATTGAGGCAGGCCGCGCGG
>JBEKIU010000325.1:0-4007 GCA_050011635.1 Acidimicrobiales bacterium | reverse complement strand
TCCCGCTGCGCTGCGCTCGGTTGCCAGTTGTTCGCTGCCCTGAACGCTGCGAAACACTCGCAGGTTCTGGCGGACTCCATCCTCGTATACTTCCACTTCCTCGGGCCGCAGGTCCGTGACCGGATGATGGTGCTTGTCGCGGACCACTAGATCGAGAAGCACTTCCCGCGTAGTGCTATGAATCACAGCTTGGTTGGGTTCAACCGCAGGAGGAGAACTGGTTTGACAAAATAACGAAGGGAGACCAACCAGGACGCTCAAGGCAACTACAAGAAGAGTACGTGCAGGCATACACCCCACCTTACGAATCCCGCCGGCTATCCCCAGTCAGCGGGCTTCCCACGATTCTGGCCCGATCCAGAGCGACAGTTTACCCTCAATTGTCAAAAGATGCACGCTTTCTCTGAAATATCGTTTTTTCTCTTGACAGTGCCGGTCAATCGGCGTTAAGTTGCGTCGACTGTGGGCTAGTATGAAACCACTACGTAACCGCTTACGGTTCCAGCCGTTGCCGAGCGGTTTCCGGGGATAAGTTGGGGCACTGGGGTTTTGAGGCGAAGTTTCAAGCAAATTTGGGGAGGCGTATGAATTCGACTCTTGCGATCGAGACGTCAAAAGATAAGATGAAGATCACGAGTGCGGCAGCGTTGCTGCTGGTTGTCATCCTGCTGGCGTCTAACTGCTTCGCGCAGCAGTTGACGGGCACGTTGAGCGCCACCGTCGCGGATTCCGCGGGCGCGGTTGTGCCGAATGCAAAAGTAACGATGAAGAATGATGCATCCGGCGACGTGCGCACCACCGTCTCAAACGGATCGGGCTACTTCTCCATTACGGCCGTCCAGCCTGGAACCTACTCCGTGACCATCGAGGCTCCGGGGTTCAAGACGTGGGATCAGGCCGGCATCGTCTTCTCCCAAGGTGATAGCAAGACACTCCCTAACATCAAGCTCGAAGTCGGCAAGGTGACCGAAACCGTCGAAATTAAGGCGGGCGCCGACGTTGTCATCCCCGATAACTCCGAAGTCAGCGCGACCCTCAACACCGAGTTGATTGAGGATATTCCGATCGTCGGCCGCGACGCGGGCGAACTGCTGAAGGTCATGCCCGGAATGGCCCTGACCAACGGTTTGACTCAAGGGTCCGGGTTTAACGACAAAGTGGTCGGCACCAACAACGGCCCGGTGGGCAACTATTCTTCGAATGGCACGCAGCCCTACGGCGCTATGGCGTACATGCTGGACGGCGCCAACCTGGTCGACCCCGGCAACGCCGGCACCCAGATCGCCAACATCAACCAGGACATGGTGTCCGAAGTTAAGGTTCTGATGTCGTCCTACAGCGCTGAATACGCTAAAGGACCGGTGATCTTCCAGGCGTTCAGCAAGAGCGGCGGCAACCAGTTCCACGGCGAAGGTTATCTGTACGCCCGCAACAGCGCTTTGAACTCGGACGACGCTTACGCCCATAGTCAGGGCATCCCCAATTCTGCCGAGCACTACTACTACGAGGGTGGCAACATCGGGGGCCCCATCATCATTCCGGGGCTTGACTTCAACAAGAACCGCAAGAAACTCTTCTTCTGGGCTGGCTTTGAGTATATGGACCAGCACCCGGCAGCGAGTCCGGTCAACTACAACGTGCCGACCTCGGAACAGCTGAGCGGTGATTTCAGCGAAACCAGTTTCAATGGTGTAGCGGCAACCACTCCCGTTTCTAATTGCGGCGGCAATGCGACGCTCGGCGCTTGTCTGGGAAGCGTTTGGGCGACCGCTTACGCGGGTGTTTACAATCTCCCGACCGGCACCGACAAAATGACTTCGGCCAACTATGACCCGAACGTACCGGGCATCGCCGCGTTGTTACCGAAATCGAACATTTCCCCTTCGGCGGCCAACGGCTGGAACAACTATCAGTACATCAGCACCGTTCCGCAAAACCGCTGGGAAGCCACCGGCAAGGTGGATTACGCCATCAGCGACAATACCAAGTTGACTGGCTCCTACACCCGGCAGATCGAAAACGATCAGCATCCCATCGGGGTCTGGTGGACTCCACCGTGGACTCTGCCCTATCCATCGAACGTGGTTGCGGCTACTACTTCGCAAGAGATCATGGCGAACCTGACCCACGTCTTCGATCCCACGACGACCAACGAATTTGTGTTCACCTTGGCGCGTTATATCAACCCCAGCACGCTCTCTAATGCTAAGGCGGTTGATCGTACGGCCCTGGGTTTCAACGTGACGGGCTTGTTCGGTCATACCACGTCCCAGATTCCGAACTTTGAAGGTCCTTGGGGCGGAGCCTTCCCAAACATCGAAGAGTTCTCCTTTGATGGAGGATTCGAAGGTAACGCTTTCGGCGCTATCAAGAGGGATCCGGCGATTTACGACAACTTCACGAAAGTGGTCGGGGCCCACACTCTGAAGGCCGGTTTCTACTGGGACACCAGCGAGAATATCCAGTCGAGCGGCGGCCTTTCGCCGGGCGACAATGGCACCTACAACGTGGGTGGGTGGGGTCCGAACAGTTCGGGAAACACTGTGGCTGATTTCCTTCTGGGTCGTTCCGGCAGCTACCAGCAGGTGAGTTCGTTCCCCACCAACGATCTCAAGTTCCACCAGTGGTCGCTCTACGCCCAGGATTCTTTCAAGGCGAACCGGCAACTCACGCTGAATTACGGATTGCGGTTCGATCACGTCGGCCAGTGGTATGGCACCCCGGAAGGATTCCAGGTTTGGAATCCAGGGGTTTACCAGCAAAATACCTACGGGGCCACGGGACTGATAACCGCTGCTCCGAACAACACTGGCTTGCAGTGGCACCAGAACGTTCCCGGCGTACCGCTGTCTGGCATGGTCTCTCCGCTGTTCTATTATGAGCCACGTGTCGGCCTGGCGTATGACGTCTTCGGAACCGGCAAAACGGTCCTGCGCACGGGCTTCGCCGTGTTCCATTACCAGGTCTCAACCCAGGTAGCAGATGCGGCGACCGGTCCTGAGGGATCGTTCACCTACACGACTTCAGGCACTACTTCGGGATACTCTCAGATCGACTCGGGAGCTGCAGGCTTTGTTCCCCCGTCAGGCGTGGCTCAGAATGGTGCTACGGTTTACGGGCTGCTTCCTGGTGACAACAAGACGCCTCTCACCATGAACTGGAACGTCACCATCTCCGAGGCTTTGCCGTGGCGTTCGGTCCTGGAAGTGTCGTATGTGGCGAATAAGAGCCAGAATGAATGGATCGACGGAGGAAATGGCAAGGTCGGGGATCAGAACAACATATACCCCGGCGGTTTGTTCTTGCCTGATCCGACCGGTGCGAACAGCGGCGGGAAGAACTACGGGAAGCTCTTATCCCCGAACCCTCCGAATTGCACGGTTGCCACCGCGAATCTGCCTCTGGCATGCTCCGGCCCCTACGCCTCGAACTACGGGTTAACGTTCAACGCGAACGATTGGCGCCCGCTGAACGTCTACCAGGACGTTTACTTGCTCTATCACGGGAGCTACGCGAACTACAATTCGCTGCAGGTGACCTGGCAGAAACAATCGGGTCCCATCACGTTCCTTACAAACTATACGTTCGGTAAGACCCTGGGAATCCGTGATGGACAAACCGACAACGGGTCGGGTAACGGGACCGTCACTGATCCGCTCAACATCCCTGACAACTATGGTCCTTTGGCGTATGACCATACTCACATCCTGAACTTCTCGTATGTATGGAACATGCCGAAGTTTGTTCACGGCAATCCGATTCTCGGGGGAGCGGTGAACGGCTGGCAGTTCTCCGGGTACACCACCTACCAGAGCGGCGCCGTGCTTCAGCCCAACGTTAACGGGAACATGAATGCCGGTTACGCCGGGGGCCTGACTATGCCCACCAATGCGCTGCCGAGCCTTCCCGATAACTCAGTCAAACTCCCCAACGGGTTGTCAGCTACCAACGTCAGTCCGCAAACATGGTACGGCGATGATCCAGACAACAGTGGTTTCCTGATCATG
>JBEKIU010000324.1:0-4105 GCA_050011635.1 Acidimicrobiales bacterium | reverse complement strand
CTCCGTACTGGCGAGCGACCGGTCCGCAGCGGTTCGGCGCGCCTGCAACAGGCGCTTGATGCCTATGGCGAGTGGCAGCACTCCGAGTAAACGAATCCACCGATGCGGCACTGCCAGCGCGCCCCAGACGACGATCAGACTGACGCCAACGATGGCCGCAAAACCAACGTACTGACCTGCCACGATGCGCCGCATTGGAATTCCACGGGCGAAGAAGAAAGTCAGGAGAAACGCATCATCAATATTCGTGACGGCAAAAGTGGTGATGCTCGCAGACAGCACCGCTAGATGTTGATTCACAAAGGACTCTGCCTTTCCGTGAACCGGGGGAAAAAAGTAAGTTCTTCAAAAGCTGCTCTCCACCGAATCGTTTCAGTCGCGTGCTCAACGGTCACGAGCGTTGCTTACCGCCTCCAGGAACCTGCGTGCGAGTTCGGCGATTCGGTCTGGCTGTCGCCGCCGGATGGCTTCTCTCGGGATCAACTCTCCGCCAACGCCCAATGCAACCGCGCCCGCGGCAATGAAGCTGAATGCGGTTCTTTGATTCACGCCTCCCGCGGCGATCATGGGGACTTTGGGAAACATCGCTTTGAGATCCTGGATGTAACTGTATCCCCCGATGTGCCCGCAGGGCACAACCTTGACGAAATCCGGACCCAGCTTCCACGCGCTGATAACGCCGGTCGGCGTGAGCGTTCCGGGAATCACGACGACATCCTGCTGCACAGCGAACGTAACAGTCTCGGGATCAAGGCCGTCGCTGGAAAGGAACTTGGCTCCTGCATCCAGGCAGCGGCGCGCGGTTTCGACATCGTGGACGCTTCCGGCGCCGACAATCACTTCGGGCGTGTGCTGTACAACTTGCGCAATAACTTTGATCGCTCCGGGAACGGTCAATGTGACTTCGAGAATGGGAATCCCGCCGCGAGCGATCGCCTCGGCAGCGAACAGAGCATCCTCCGTCGTCGACACACGAATGGAGGGAATGATCCCGAGTTCTTCGATCCGGCTCCGTACGTCTTGCTTGTTCAACGATGTGGCTCCTTGGGCGACCGGTGCAACGTCCGCCGTGCGAACTGTTACGTCAAAGCTCTTACGTCAACGCGGCGCAAGTCTCCGTGTGGAAATCATTGCAGCGCCCTCGTACCCACTGCCTGGCGCAACTGCTCCAAAGCGAGCAAGTATGAAGCCAGGGCTTGGCGGTAGGCAAGTTGCGTAGCCCGGTAGCTGCGCTCAACATCCAGAAAATTGAGCAGGCTGATCCCTCCGTGCCGGTAAGCGTATTCGCTAATGTCGCGCGACCGCGTGGCCGCATCCAGGTACTTCGAAATGTACAGAAGCACTACTTTGTCATTTGTTCGCAGACCCTGATAGGCATCGTAGACATCGGTGAGGGCCTGACCGTTTGTTGCCTTTTCCAGTTCCTGCGCCTGGGTAATCGCGAAGCGGGCCTTAGCGATTTCGCCCTGGTTGCGATTAAAGATCGGCAGCGGAATGCTCCCATAGATCGTTGCGGCGTTGAGTCCATTGACGTGAGAATAATTGCCTTGAACGGTCACATCTTGTTTCCCAATAGCCTTTTGCAACGTCAACTGGCTGTTGGCAGCGGTTACGCCTTGTTGCGCGGCACGCAGGTCCGGGCGATTTTGCAAGGCCTTCAGCTGCAAGTCCTCCAGATTGCCCTTCACTGGTTGATATTCGAAAGGACCAGCGACATCGTAATCCTGAGCCACGGATTCGTATCCCAATAGCTGCCGTAGGTCCGACAGCGATTGCACCCTGGCCAACTGCGCCTGTTCGACGTCGCTTTCGAATTGCAACAGCTGCAGCTTGATCATCAGGTAGTCGTTTTCGCTGATGCCGCCTGCCTTGTATTGGTGCTCGCTGATATCGACGGTCTCCTGAAAGCTCTTTACGTCTTTCTGGGCCAGCTCGAGCGTCGATTCCGCGAGCTGCACGTTGTAAAACAGCGTGGCCACCTGAAACGTAAGACCGCGCCCGTTATCCTCCACCAGCGAACGCGTCTGAGCGGTGATATCTCTTTGCGCCTGCAGGCGGTCATGCCGCTTCCCGCCGCGTTCAATCAGGTAGCTGAGGCCGATGTCGCCTTCGGTGCTGTTGTTGAGATAATCGTTGGTTGACTGTCCGCTGTAGCTGCCAGGATTTTGCTTGGCGGGCGAGCCCAGAGGCAAATATTCCCAGTCCGCGAAGAGCGTGGGATTGGGGCGCAAGTTTTGCGTGATCTCTTCGGCTTGGCTCTGCTGAATCGTAGTCCGCGCTGCGAGCATGTTGTGGTTGTGCTGGAGCGCCATTTGGATAGCTTCGTCGAGCGTGATACTGGTTGGCCCAGAACTTTGGCCGAACGCTGGAGTGGCCAGCGCGAACGCCAGCGCTACCGATGCGACCGCATAAAAGCCAGTATTCCGGAGCGATGCAGGACTATTCAAGGGCGGCCTCCGGTTCCGGAAGTTGATCGCCATCTCTTGCGATCCAGACATAAAACGTGGGGAGCAGGACGATGCTCAGCAGCAGATCGGAAATCAATCCTCCCACGATCACGATTGCGAAGGGCCTCTGGGAATCCGATCCGATGTCGTGCGACAGCGCCGCGGGCAGCAGCCCCAGAGTTGCCACCAGCATTGTCATCATGATGGGACGGAGCCTTAAGACCGCCCCCTCCACTGCGGCATCGGGGATCGAGTAACCACGGGCGCGAAGCTGATTGATGTATTCCAGCATGATGACACCGGTTTGCACAGAAACTCCGAAGAGCGCGAGCATGCCGACGCCCGAGGATACGCTCAGGTACGTCCCGGTAAGCAGCAACGCCAGAAAGCCGCCGACGCGAGCCAGGCCCACGTTCAACAGAATGAGCAAGGCCCATTTGTAGGAGCGAAACATGGTGTAGAGAATGATGAAGATGACGAGGATCGTCAGCGGGACGATCAGGGCCAGCCGCGCTTCCGCGCGTTTTTCGCTCTCGTATTCTCCCGACCATCCCAGGCTGTAGCCCGGCGGCAGTTTCACTTTTTGGCCGATCTGTTTGATTGCGTCCTCGACCGTGGTTCCCAGATCGCGGCCTCTCACGTTGAAAGTGACGGCCACGTACCGCGTGTTGCCCTCGCGGAAAATGTCATAAGCGCCGTCTTTGACTTCCACGCTGGTTAATTGTGCGAGTGAGACGCGTTCGCCCGTGGGGGAAAGCAGGCGGACTCTCTCGATAGCCTGTTGTGTGTTCCGGTAGGGAGCCTCGTATCGAACCACGACGTCATAGCGCTGCTCGCCGATCAGCACCTGACTCACCGCGTTCCCGCCCACGGCGGTCTGAACGGCGTCTTGAATGTCGGCGACGTTGATTCCGAAACGAGCGGCCTGGCGGCGGTCGATCGTCAAGTCGAGATTCGGCTGCCCGAAATCTCGTAATAGCTTGACGTCATGCATGCCCGCGATATCAGACATGACTGCGGTGACTTCCTCGCCCTTGTGTTCGAGAGTCTTCAGGTCGTCGCCAAAAATCTTGAGCGCCAACGAACCTTTGGTGCCCGTCATGGTTTCTCCGACGTTGTCTTCGATAGGCTGGGAGAAGTTCCAGATCGCGCCGGGATATTTCTCCAGCGCACGGTTCATGGCGGCAATCAGTTCTTCTTTGCTCTTGTGAAACACCGGGCGCCATTGGTCGTGCGGTTTTAGATCGACAAAATATTCGGTGTTGCCGAATCCACCCGTGTCGGTTCCATCGTCGGGACGGCCGGTTTGCGACACGACTGTTTTCACCTCCGGGAACGAGGCGAAAACATAGCGGGCGTTGGTGGTGAATTTCTCGCCTTCCGAGAGACTTGTGCTGTTGGCCAGAGTGCCGCGGGCCCAAATAGCGCCCTCGTCGAGGTGCGGCAAGAACTCCGCGCCAATGACGCCACCAAACCCCAGGTAGAGCGTTCCGGCCAGAGCGGCGATGCCAACTCCGGCTATTACCCAGCGATGCTGAACCGCCCAGCGCAGGCGCTCGCGGTAACGCTCCGTCAGATAATCCATCACCCGGTTGCGCCGTTCATGGACCCCATTGCGAAAAAATATGCCTGCAAGCACAGGCGCAACCAGAACCGAA
>JBEKIU010000323.1:0-3110 GCA_050011635.1 Acidimicrobiales bacterium | reverse complement strand
GGCGCATTGCGGGGCAGGAAGAGCGCGCCATGGAGCTTTCCATCAATATTCTGCGGCTATGCGTGAAGTGCGGCGGGTCGATCACCGGCGAGCATGGTGTAGGCGAAGAGAAAAAGATGATGATGGGGGAAATGTTCGCGGAGCCCGACCTGGAAACGATGCAACTGGTGCGCTGCGCTTTCGATCCCGAACGGCTTTCGAATCCGGGCAAGGTGTTTCCCCGCACCCGGCTGTGCGCGGAGAGAACAGGGCCATACCAACCGCATCCTCTGGAAGTGGCGGGAGTGGCGCAGTTTTTCTAAGGAGTATGGAAACGCATTCATCATCGGGAGTTGGAGTGGACGCGGCATGGAGCGATCTGCGAGCGCTCGTCGGCCCGGAGCGCTTGCGCGCTGCCACCATGGAGGACGCAGTCGATGGCATCCTTCCTGAGATGGTCGTTGAGCCCGGTAATGCTGAAGAAGTCGCGAGCGTATTGAAGATCGCGACGGCCGCGAGTTTGGCGATGATCCCGCGCGGCGGCGCGACCAAGATGGCCTGGGGCAAACCTCCCGACGGTGGCGGTCTGATTCTCTCGACGCGCCGCCTGAACCGCATCGTGGAACACGCCTGGGGTGACATGACGGCGACGGTCGAAGCCGGATGCACGTTCCAGCAGTTCCAGCAAACTCTGGCCGAGCATGGCCAGCGACTGGCGCTCGACCCGTTGTGGCCGGACCAGGCGACGATCGGCGGAATTCTCGCGACGAACGACAGCGGGCCTCTGCGCGTCCGCTTTGGAAGCTTGCGCGATCTGATCATTGGCATCACGCTGGCTTTGCCCGACGGCACCTTGGCCAAGAGCGGCGGCAAAGTTGTAAAGAATGTCGCTGGATATGACCTGCCAAAGCTCGCCACGGGATCGTTGGGCACCCTCGGAATCATCACGCAGGCAATTTTCCGGCTTCATCCCGTCCCGCGCGAAACGCGCACTTTGAGCTTCTGTCTTCCCGAGAGCGAACCTTCCAGCGCGGCAAGCATGAATGCTTTGGTACTCGCCATTCAAGACTGCAATATGGTTCCGACCGGCGTGCAAGTGCGCGCCGGGAATTCGCTGACGCCCGAACTCGATATCCGCTTCGAAGGTACGGCCACAGGCTGTGAAGCGCAGATGGAGCAGACGCTGCGCCTGGCCTCCGGAGCACGCTGCGTCGAATCACCGGCAGATGCCTGGAATGCGCGCTCAACGCTGTGGAGCGGGGCTGAGCCTTCTGTCGTGTGCAAGTTCAGCCTGTTGCCCGCGGATCTGGGAAGCTTCGTAGATTTGATCTGGAAAGCATCGGAGCGGCTGCACTTGCACTGGCGGTTCGTGGCTCAGGCTGTCGGAGCCGGACAGCTTCGCCTTGAGGGGCCCGATAGCGCATCGCTTCTCGATGCCACCAAACAATTACGCAAGAATCTGGAAGGCCGTGGCGGTTCATTCAGCATCCTGCGCTGTCCTTTGGAAATCAAATCGCAGATGGATGTCTGGGGAAGCGCTGGCGATGCGCTGCCGCTGATGAGAAGCATCAAAGCACAATTCGATCCCGCGGGTGTACTGAATCCGGGCCGCTTTATTGGGGGAATCTGATGAGTGGGCGAATCTAATGGCCGAACCTTTAATGGGGAAGCCGGTAGGGGAGGAGCCGGACAAGCCGTCTCCCGCCCTGGTGTTTGGCGCCTTCGATGCGCACCACCCGCCCGCGAACGATTTGGTGAACGAGTGCGTGCATTGCGGTTTTTGCCTTTCTAATTGTCCCACCTACGCGCTTTGGGGCGAAGAGATGGATTCGCCTCGCGGGCGAATCTACTTAATGAAGCTCGGCTTGGAGGGGCAGGTTCGGCTCGATGCGACGTTTGTAAATCACATGGACAACTGCCTGGGCTGCATGGCGTGCATGACAGCGTGCCCTTCGGGGGTGAAGTACGACAAGCTGATTGAAGCAACGCGCGCCCAGATCGAACGTAATTTTCCCCGGCCGGCGCCCGACGGAATTCTGCGGAGAATGATCTTCGACATTTTTCCTAGGCCCGACCGGATGCGGCTGCTGCTCGGCCCGCTGCGCTTGTATCAGCGCTCGGGATTGCAGTCGCTGATGCGGCGCAGCGGCCTCTTCAAACTGCTTCCGGCCAGCTTGCGGGCAATGGAGAACCTCACGCCGGCAGCTCCGCCGAAGGGACAAACCAAAGGTGCAGCGCTTGCTGAGCGCGTGGACGCGCAAGGCGAACCACGCCTTCGTGTGGGACTGTTGCTCGGATGCGTGCAGAGCGTTTTCTTTCCCGAAGTGAACGCCGCGACCGCCCGCGTTTTGGCCGCGGAGGGTTGTGAGGTAATCATTCCCCGTGAACAGGGCTGCTGCGGCGCGCTCATGATTCACGCCGGAGAAGAGAAAGCGTCGCTCGAGTACGCGCGGCGCACCATCGATGTATTCGAACGCGCGCAAGTGGACACCATCGTGATCAAC
Source organism: Acidimicrobiales bacterium (assembly GCA_050011635.1). Classification (GTDB taxonomy): domain Bacteria; phylum Actinomycetota; class Acidimicrobiia; order Acidimicrobiales; family RAAP-2; genus Bog-756. The sequence continues at coordinate 627 of JBEKIU010000323.1, read as the reverse complement.
GCAGCGGGGTGCGGATCGAACATGAAAGACTATGGCTATCTGCTGCGCGACGATGCTAAGTATGGCGAGCGGGCCCGGGCGTTCTCCGCCAAATGCCGCGACATTTCCGAAGTGCTCGCCGGGCTGACGCCGCGCGCTCCGCGCCACCCGCTTCCGCTGAAGGTTGCATACCATGACGCGTGCCACTTGCAACATGCGCAGGGCCTGAGGGCGCAGCCGCGCACTGTGCTCGGACAAATTCCAGAACTGCAGATTCTTGAAACCGCCGAAGCCGCCCTGTGCTGCGGGTCGGCCGGAATCTACAACCTCGTGCGGCCGGGTCCGGCCCAGGAGCTCGGTGAGCGCAAGGTGCGCCATGTTCTGGCCACTGCACCGGATATTGTTGCCTCGGGAAATCCCGGCTGCCTGATCCAGTTGCGAAGCGGCTTGCGGCTCGCCGGGAACCAGGTACCGGTGGTGCACATGGTCGAAGTGGTAGACGCTTCGATTCGAGGACTGCCGGCGGAAGCTTTGCTCGAGCGCTGAAAAATCTGCTCGAGGCTGAGGCGGGCAGACGCGTGCTAGTATTTGGCGCATGTTCCGGCCCCTTCATTCCGCTGCCACTGCAATTCTGCTCGCTCTGGCCCT
>JBEKIU010000322.1:0-2656 GCA_050011635.1 Acidimicrobiales bacterium | reverse complement strand
GCCCGACTTCCTTTGAGCCGCACCCGAGGGACCGACGGCATGAGCCGAAGGCCCGAGGAGATGGAAAGAGGAATGAAGCCATGAACACGATTGTGGAATTCACGATCATCGGCCGGGTCGGCGAGATCAAGCAGGTCGGCGCGACGGTGCGCGTCAGCATCGCGTCGAGCTACAGTCGCAAGGACAATCGCGGCGAATGGGTCGAGCGCACCCGTTGGAACGAAGTCACCGTCTTCGGCGAGTCCACCCGCGGCTACGTCAAGCGCAACCTCGTCAAGGGCGATCTCGTCTTCACCTCGGGCTCGATGGGCCAAACGAAGTGGGAGAAGGACGGAGAAACCTTCTACGGCGTCACGCTCGCCGGCGAACGCATCGAGCGTCTGTCCAAGGGCCCGAACCATCGCGAGAACAGCCCGGACGAGCCACAAGAGAGGCGGACGCCGCACGGCAACGATGACGACATCCCTTTTTGAGTGTTTCGACCGCGAACCGGGGAGGCCTCGGCCTCCCCGCCTTTCTCATCGTCCTATCGGAGGCGACGGCAATCCATGGCCTACCAAATTTACCGCATCGGAGAATGGGAACGGGTCGGCGGCGTCGACGGCTATTCCACCATCCGCGCATACCTTGAGCCGGGTCTCTACGAAACCCAAGCCTTTGCTCAAAAGAAGGCCGCTCGCCTCGCCGACCACGACTACGAGAACGGCGGCGACGGAGCCTTTCAGGTCGTTGCGGTCGGCGAGAGTCCGTTCGATGAGCGCCGCCCGTCGCTCAGCGCCTGGTGGGCGGCCCATCCGCACGTCCTCGATTTCGACGACTGCCCATTCTGAGGGCGTGAGACACCGTCAGCCAAAGCCAAGGAAGACCCCCATGCGCAACCGTGCTACTCTGTCACCCATGAACCTCGCCGTGCGGAAGCCGATGACGCTCGCCGAATTCCTCGCTTGGGAGGAACGGCAGGAGCAACGCTACGAATTCGACGGGACTGGCCCCGTCGCCATGACCGGCGGCACAGCCGGTCACGCGACCCTTCAAGCCAATCTCGCCGTCGCGCTCGTTGGCCGATTGCGTGGCAAACCCTGCAAATTCTACGGTAGCGATCTCAAGATTCAGGTCGCGGGCGATCACATCCGTTATCCTGACGGCATGGTCGTCTGTTCCCCTGTCGCGCGGAACGCCAAGGTCGTAGGCGACCCGGTGGTCATCTTCGAGGTGCTGAGTCCCAGCACAACGCGCAACGATCGCATCGTCAAGGCGCGCGAATATCAGGCCACCCCGTCTGTTCAGCGCTACGTCATGCTCGAACAGGACAGCATCGACGCAACGGTCCATGTCCGCTCCCAGGACGGATGGAGCGTGCTCGTCCTGAAGCAAGACGACGTCCTCTCGATGCCGGAGATCGGAGTCACCCTCCCGCTCGCGGAACTTTACGAAGGCCTGACGTTCGAGGACCATCCGGTCGAAGACAACGATAACGACCAGACGCCCCCCGCAGCCTGACCTCTTCACGGCTCTTTTCGCCCCGCGCCTTTCCGCGCCTTCCATCTTTCCCATGTCCGCCCACCCGCCTGGGCAGTCCAACTCGTTCGGGACGCGCTCCGTAGAATGACGCCCGATCGCGTCGAGACTGGCGCGCCTATTTTAAGATAGGCGGCGCGCCAGCGGCCTAACCAACCCTCCAGGTCCATCACCACCAGAACGGAGATAAGACAATGCCCTATCGAGTTGTCTACGGTGAAACAATGCCAGCGTGGGAGAAGATTGTCCCCACGACGCGCGCGGCCGACAGGTTCAAGCGCCAACGCGAGCACGTCGGCGACGTGGTTTTCAGCATCGCTAGAGTCATTGAGGGCGAGCCGCCGCAGTCAATATTGGCTGCGATCGAAGAGGCGAGCAAGGACCGGCGCCAAGCCTAATGGGCGAGTTGCCAAGGCCGCGCATGGCCAATGAGCGAATTTCGTCGCCCAGCATCTCGCCAACGGCGACGAGGCACGCATTCGTGATCGGTTGCTCGGCGCCCGTAGCCATCCCAGCGTCGACTTTTCCGCCGCAGGGCTTATCACTTCAGCCCCTCCAAACGCACTCACCGCCGGATGTCCGAGATCGATCGCCACAGCGACCTCACGCGCTCGCCCTTGCCGAAGGAAGACCGCATCCTCATGCGCGCCCTCGGATGCGGCGTCGAGGCGCTCGTCGCGCAGCTCGGGGCGAAGAACGCGATCAAGCGCGTGGAAACCGAATTGCGACGCGCCAGGCGCGCCCGCTCACGAAAGCTTCACGCGTTCTGGAGCGGCCTTCTCGTCAGAATCGAGACCGAGACAGACGAGCAGCAGAATCGGAAGCCCCCACGAGGCGCGCGGCGTATTGCCTCATTGGGCAATGACGCCGGGCCGGAGGGTTAAAGGCGCGCCCGGCGACGGGGTCGGGGCGGAGGCCCTTGAGACCCCCGCCCCTTGGGGCGTCAGCCGACGACTAGTCCCCCGTCGCCGGCGCACCCGTCTTCTCGACCGTGGCGTCAGCGGAGGCCTCGGGTCCAACGTCTTTCGCGTGATCCTACTGGGTCGGCATCGACGGCGCCATGGGCCGCAACACGGAAAGCAGGCTGCGAGAGCGCGCCGATCGCCGCGAACACATGCTCGATATGCAAAGCCCGCGT
>JBEKIU010000321.1:0-2864 GCA_050011635.1 Acidimicrobiales bacterium | reverse complement strand
GCGGCCTGTCGGGAGGGACGGAAGTGTGGCGGGAGATCGGCGACTTTTTTTCGGACCTCCGAGCAAGGGCACGAGTTGTGGCCGAGGAGACGCATGCCTGATCTGAGTTTCAAGATCGAGGGTGCGGAGGTGATCAAGTTTTCGGCAACTCCGCTGATTGCGTTCAAATTGCGCGTGAGCAATGCCGATCCGGTGGAGACCATACACTCGGTCGCGCTGCGCAGCCAGATTCAAATCGAAGTCGCGCGCCGGCGCTACACGGCTGGGGACCAGGAGAAGCTGCGCGATCTGTTTGGCGACGTCGACCGCTGGAGCCAGACGCTGCGCAACCTTCTGTGGACTCACGTCAACGTGAATGTGCCTCCGTTTCAGGGTTCCACGGTGGTCGATCTCCCGGTGCCGTGCACGTTCGATTTCAACGTGGGCGCGACCAAATATTTCCATGGGTTGGGGGATGGCGATGTGCCCCTGTGCGTGATGTTTAGCGGAACGGTTTTTTATTCGGCTGCGGGAGAACATATGCAGGTGTCGCCGATTTCCTGGGAGAAGGAAACACGCTTCAGCATGCCGGTGAAGGTGTGGCGCGACATGATGGATTCGTATTATCCCAACACTGCGTGGCTGTGCCTGCGGCGCGATATTTTCGAGCGCGTGTACGACTACAAGGTGCGGCATGGGATTCCGACGTGGGAACAGGCGCTAGAAAGCATGCTGCAGGCTGAAGAAGCGGTGCGCTCATGAATCTCGCGCGAGCGGATCAGATCGCCAAGGCCGTGCTTTATGAAGGGTATTTATTGTATCCCTACCGGCCGTCGTCGGTGAAGAACCGGCAGCGCTGGAATTTTGGAGTGGTGTATCCGGGGGCTTACAGCGAGGCCGAAGGCGGTGAAGAAGTTTGCAGCATGCGGACCGAATGTCTGGTCTCAGGCAACGCGGATACGAGCATCGAAGTGAAATTGCGGTTTCTGCATTTGCAGACGCGTTCGGTGCAACCATCGTCGGAAGTTCGAACCGGCTCGCTGCCGGATGGCTGGCAGGAAGCCGTCGAGCGGGAAGTCAACGTAACTGAATTCACGATAGCGGCCCTTCTTGACGGGACGACGTCGGCGTTTGCGTTTCCGTCGCAGGTGCGCGTGGAATCTGAACACGATGGCATGATCGAGCACCGGCAGGACGCGGTCGGGGGCACGATCGATGTTTCCGCGGAAAGCGTTGGCCAAGATTTGTTCCGGTTAAGCGTTCATGTGCAGAATTTGACGCCGATGGAAACTCCCGCGGCGAACCGCGATGCTGTGCTCATGCAGTCTTTAGTTTCCACGCATACGATTCTGGGCGTGAAAGGTGGGGAATTCATTTCGCTGCTTGAGCCTCCGACAGAATTGCGGGAACTGGTCGCACGCTGCCAAAACGTAGGTGAGTGGCCGGTTCTGGTGGGAGAACAAGGGCAACGGGATACGCTGCTGGCCTCGCCCATAATTCTTTACGACTATCCGCAAATCGCTCCCGAAAGCGTGGGTGACCTGTTCGATGGGACGGAGATTGACGAGATTCTGTCATTGCGGATCATGACGCTGACCGACGAGGAGAAGCGCGAGATTCGCCAATCCGATGACCGGGCGCGCCAGATTCTGGAGCGGACTGATGCGATGCCGGTGGAGCAGTTCATGAAACTGCACGGCGCCATGCGCGGCCTGCGCCCACTCAAGGAGGACGCTTTATGAACGAGTGGGAGTGGCAGTTGCTGGAAGACAAGACGACTGTGGACCGGTTGACCATCGACGGCGTGGAAGTGCGCGTGGGAGATCGCGTGCGGTTGCGCCCGCGTAAGGGCGGCGACGTGCTCGATATCGCGCTGGCGGGACAGATTGCAGTCATCGAGAGCATTGAGCAGGACTATGAAGGCAAGAGTCATGTTTGCGTGGTGCTGGAGGATGACCCGGGGAGGGATTTGGGAATGCTTCGGCAGCCGGGACATCGATTTTTCTTTGATGCGGGGGAAGTCGAGCCTTTGCAGGCCGAAGTGGCCCGGCCGAAAGCAGGGTTGGAACCATCACGTATCCTAGTGGCGGGGATCGGAAATATTTTCCTGGGCGATGACGGATTTGGGGTTGAAGTGGCAAAGAGTTTAGCGGCTCAGGAGTTGCCTGCCGGTGTACGGGTCATCGACTTTGGCATATCCTTGTGGATGCGTATCCGCATGGGCAGACGCCGGGCACGGTTTCACTCGTCGAGCCTGACTTAAGCAAACTGGACGAGCCACCGGAAGACCAGCCGCAGCGAAGCGTGGTGGAAACCCATGGGATGAACCCACTGAACGTGCTGCGGATGGCGTCGACCATGAACGGCGGCCTGAAGAAAGTCCTGTTGGTTGGTTGTGAGCCCGCGACTTTCGGAGGCGAAGAGGGACATATGGGATTGAGCGAAACCGTCGCGGCGGCGGTGGACGAAGCGGTAAAGATGATTGCATCCGTGGTCGAGAAGATTCTGCAACAGCAACCGCAGGACACCAGAGAGGTCATTTCGAAAGGAGAACATCGTGGCAGAGAATAACAACCACTCCGATTCCGCAACTGACAAGGACACTCTGTACATGCTCGGCGGCGTGGCCTGCATTGTGTTTGGCGCCGGGCTGATTCTTTCCAACCCCATCGTTCGCCGTTACCTGGGTCAGATGGGCGTCGGAAGCCTGGTGCAAGGCGCGTTGCCTGACTTAGACCGCTATCTCAAGTTGCGATCGATGTAAGGCTGCGCGAGCAGGTGGGCCCCAATTTCTGGGCGAGAGAGGGGGACTTTCACCGTCGACGTTGAAGTACGCCTTGGCGGTGTGAACGACGTATGGCATCGCAGAATGAGGCAATGGTTCG
>JBEKIU010000320.1:0-3630 GCA_050011635.1 Acidimicrobiales bacterium | reverse complement strand
GGTCATTTTGTGCCCCTATGTCGCTGTCAAGCAGCGACGGATGGCACAGGGCCGTAGAGCGTTCCGTCGCGCAGCATGGCAAAGAGGACATCGCAGCGCCGTCGCGCCAGGGCCATCAGCGCCTGCTGATGACTCTTGCCCTCCGCCCGTTTGCGATCGTAGTAGACCCGGGATGTCGGGTCCTTGAGCGACGAGAATGCCGAAAGGAACAGTGCCCGCTTGAGCCTGCGGTTCCCCCGTTGGGCCTGGCGTTCACCTCGGATCGATGAACCCGATCGCCGAGTGACCGGGGCAAGACCGGCATAGGCGGCCAGGTGGCCCGCCGATGGAAACTCGCGACCCGAAACCTCGACCAACACCCTTGCTGCTGTCCTGATGCCGATCCCCGGCATCGACATCAGGACCCTGGAAAGAGGGTGGGACTCGACCACCCGTTCAACCTGCTCGGCGATCTCGTCCCGCTGCCGCCTGAGCAGGATCAGCTGCTCGGCGAGTTTGGGAAGGACTTGGGCAACGGCATCGGTCCCGGGTACGACGACGGTCTGCTCGCTGAGCGCGGCCCAGAGCTCGTCGGCGATCCGGTCACCGATTCGTGGGGAGAGGCGGCGCAGTCGAGCCGCCAGCCGTCCTCGCCCGGCAGTCTGCATGAGCTGGGGCGAGGGATAGCGTTCGATCAGATCCAGCACTGACACCAGGCCGAGTCGCGGGCCCAGCACCCGCTCCATTGCTGGGTGGATCTGGGTGAGCAGCCCCCTGATCCGGTTGCTGACCTGGTTGAGCTGTCCCGCGAGGTCCTCGTCAAATCCGGACAGCGTTGCCAGTTCGGATGTGACCTCGTCATCCCGCCGGAGCGCTCGCAGCGCATGGGGCATCGTCCTAGCGGCCTGAGCGATGATCGCCGCGTCGCGGGCGTCTGTCTTGGCTTCGCCGGCGTGAAGATCCGCAATCCTGCGCATCGCCAGGCCGGGAAGGTAGCCGACCTCGACCCCTTGAGCCTTTGCGACCGCCAGCGGGAGGGCGCCGATCGTGGCAGGTTGATCCACGACGAACAGCACCGTCCCGTGAACCTTCAGCTCCTGAATCAGGCCGACGAGCTGAGCCTCGCCCTGAGGCAGCGATCGGTCGAGCAAGACTGAGCCATCTCCGGCCAGCGCCACCGCATGGTGCTCGGCCTTTCCAACATCCACTCCGACGAATACATCAATCGGCGCACCATCCGTCTCTTCCACAATCCTCCTTTGCGGTTCACCCGGCCCGACACGGTGGCAAGTCCCAGCATCCACGTTACGGCGGCCTGAAACGAGACGGTCCTGCCCCTATCAGCGGTCACCCACCACCCGAACTCTCCGGTGACATCACAAAATTCATCATGGTCGACAGGAGAAGCAAGTCATGCCGGAGGCTCGAGCCGAGACCGCCGAGACCTGTTCTGGGAGGATGTTCTCCCTGGCGAAATACGCTGCCGCTCGCCGGAGGATCTCATTCTCCATCTCCGAAACCCGGAGCTTGCGGCGCAGTTCAACCAGTTCGGCCCGCTCTGACGAGGTCACTCCGTCCTTGCGGCCCTCGTCGATGTCGGCCTTGGCCACCCAGTTGCGAAGGCAGCTTTCGGAGATGCCGAGGTCGTGGGCGAGGGCGGCCATCGGCTTTGCTCCTTCTCTGGCCAGTTCGATGGCTCGAGCGCGGAACTCCGGCGGATGAGGTCGTGGCATCAAGGACTCCTTCCCGAGGTGCTACCACCTCAGTGCAGGTGTCCGTCAAACCGGGGGATGCTCACCTCGACGGTCCCGTGCTTAGTAGGCATGTACCAATAGATGAAGGAGTCCTTCGAGGGGCCGGAGTGCTCGTCTATGTCCTCGTCGAGATACCAAGTCGGTGATTTGCCGTGGGCCAAAAATCTGTGATGCGGACCTACCACCAAGCCATGGATCGGATGGGATACGAGGTACTTGGTGAGGAGGCTGGGAGTTCCGGGCAAAGACCAGTAGCGAGTCTCAGTCGTAGAGGGCCGACAGGGGTCAGTCGGTGCTTGGACGAGGACTGAGCCATCGCCCGTCGCTAACTGGCTGGCTCCAGGTGGGAGAACGACCTCGGTCATGAGCCCGGACAACGGGGGAAGAGTGACCCCCTGTGACGTACCGCACGCTGCGGTTGCCATTAGGGCCATGAGACCCGCTGTCCACCACTTAGGCCTCATCCATCGCCTGATGCCCACTCGTCAACGGTAATCAACTGGAAACCGCCTGGCTCAGAGCACCGGGTCAGCGGCGATTATCACCCACCTAATCGGCGCTAGGCGGATAGACGCTGACGGTGTCAAATAGCCTGGTGTTGCGAAGATAGTCCGCCTCCTCGCTCTCCACGTCGTGCGCCTGAATCGGTGTCAATGATGGGGACATGATCACGTAAAGGTTGGACCCGTTGGCATTGGAAAACTGACCTGATGCGCAGGCTGCGGGTCCGTCACTCTCGACGAGATCAACCGCAGGGAAGGGCAAGGGCCGATTGGCCACTGCGGTGAGTGCTCCGTGGGCGATGGCCGTGGCTGCTGGGGGAACGCCCGGCGACGCTTCATCGGGGTAGGGACCGATGCCCAGTTGTTTGCAGGTCTGATATCCGCGAGCGGCTCTCCCGACTTTGTCGGCAAAGGCGATTGGCACTCCTAGGTGCCACGATGCGAATGATTCGAGCACGCAAGTCATTGCGGTTGTCGCAGCCGTGTCGATTACGTATGGAGGCCCTGTAAGGAGCAGCCGGTTGCCTTCGACGGTCGCGAGGAACGAGTAGTCCCCGAAAGGGAACCTGATCGTGCTCCCCGAGCGGGTTCCCGAAACGAGGAGTGGAGAACCCACCATTCTGGCCACCGATACCGACAGACCGGTACCCGCTGGGTGCCACGCCAGATATGCCGCCTGTTGGTCATCAGCTCCGGCGCATCCGAAGCCCAGGTCCGCAGGAGTTGCGGAGGGCAAGGACACAGGATGGGGCGGTGATGACGAGGTCAAAGGTGGTGTCGATCCGCGCCCTGCGCGCTGCTGGGTGATGATTCCGGCCAGTCCAACGGGGATGGCAACGATTACGACTACCGCGATCGCAAAGAGTCGGCGGCGATGACGCCTACGAGCCTCCTTGATGACCAACTCCTCGCGGGTGCCTGTCGCGGGGCTGTCCATAAGATCGGACTCTGTCTTGGCCTGGGGAATAGCCGCCACGCTAAGATACTAATTCATCTAGTATTATTCGTCGATCACTCTGAGTGCCGAGGGTTCACCCGCTATGCACTGTTTGGGCTCCCTGCTTACGCAGTAGCCCCTATCGCCGGGAGCGGGGCGCTTATCGGAGATCACTGAGCTGCTGGCCCAGTTGTCGTCATACTTGTGAGATGAGTCAGAAGCGCCCGGATGGTGGCTACCACCTCGAAGAGCTTCAGGGACTCGCTCTCACTGAGATCAAACTAAACGGGCTTGTCGTACTCACCTTTGGCGACGGCGAAGAAACCATCCTTCACATCGAGCGAGACTTCACGGTGTGGACCCTCCTGAACTCAGATGGTGCCAAGGTGGAGTTTCGGCCCTACCTTTCCGACTGGGCTCCCTCGGGCATGCAAGAGCTGGTCCAGCTTTACCGATC
>JBEKIU010000319.1:0-2512 GCA_050011635.1 Acidimicrobiales bacterium | reverse complement strand
CCACCACAGGGCACCGGCCCACCGCTGTTCGACCAGCCCCCGCTCGACCCACCCCTCCTCGACCGCCGGGAGTGAGCCGCGGGTCGAGCACGGGTCATGCGCAGGACGAGCGCGACCGAGCGGCCCCGGAGGGGACAGCCGACCAGATTCAGCTGTCGAAGTTGACCACGCCGCGGATGTTGATGCCTGCGGCCAGATCGTCGTACCCGTTCTGGACCTGGTCGAGCGTGTACTCCTGGGTGACCAGGCCGTCCACTTCGAGCAGGCCGGCCTGATAGAGACGGAGGAGGTTCGGGATCTGGACCCGGGGGCTGCACGACCCGAACACCGTTCCCAGCAGGGACATGTTGAACATGGCCGTGTTGAAGAGGTTGAGGGTGACCTCGTTCTGGTTGAACGGGGAGATGGCGGTGGCCACCACCCGGGCGTCCTTCGACCCGAGCGCCATCGCCGGGCCCAGCAGGTCGCCGGTCAGGACCCCGGGGGTGAGGATCACCACATCGGCCATGCGGCCCTCGGTCAGCTCGGGCAGCATCAGATTGGCCTCGAGCATGGAGGCGGCCCCGTGGGTGGCCCCGATCTGGGCGGCCTTGTCCACCTTGAAGGGCAGCGGATCGACGGCGACGATCTGCCTGGCCCCGGCGAGCCGAGCCCCCTGGATCGCTCCCGATCCGACGCCGCCACAACCCACTACCACCACCGTCTCGCCCGGCTTCACCTTGGCCCGGTCCACAGCGGAGCCGAAGCCGGTGGAGATGCCGCAGCTGATGAGGGCGGCGGCCCGCAGGGACACGTCGGGGTCGATCTTGACCAGCGATGCCTCGTGGGCCAGGACCGACTCGGAGAAAGTTCCGAGCTGGGTCATCCGGTTCACCTTCTGACCGTCCAGGTGGTAGCGCCACTGCCCGTCGCTCATCATCGGGCCGGCGAGGATGGCCATGCCCATGTCGCACAGGTACTGCCGGCCGGACGCGCACCAGAAGCACTTGCCGCAGGCCGGTATGAACGAGGCGGCCACGTGATCGCCCTCGGCCAGGGACTCGACCGCGGGCCCGACCTCGGTCACCACCCCTGCCCCCTCGTGCCCTCCGATCATCGGGAACATCGAGTCGACCCCGAAGATCCCGAGGACCTCGGGCGGAGCACTCATGTCACCGGTGCGGAGGTGCTCGTCGGAGTGGCACATGCCGGCATAGGCCATCTGCACCACCACCTCGTGCGGACCGGGAGGATCGACGTCGACCTCCTCGATCTTCCACGGCTCGTGGAGTCCGGAACAGACAGCGGCTCGGATCTTCATGTGGACGGCCCTCCCTGGCTACGACACCACGCATGCCGAGCTCTGCGCCCAGCATCGCGCCGCCCGCCGACGTGCGTCGAGCGGGTGGCCCTGTCGTTCAACCGAGCACCCGGTCCTCTCAACCGGGCAGACGCCCCTCCTCGAACCCGGTGGCCAGCAGTCGGAAGGCCCGGTCCACCTCGCCGACGAGATCGTCGCCCTCGTGCCGGGCCCAGTAGGTGAAGGCGGCGGTGGCCGCGCCGAGCGCGGCCCGGGCCACGGTCTGGGGGGCCAGGTCCTCGGGGGAGCCCCCGATCCGTGCGGTCACGAAGCCGGCCACGACGTCACACCACTCCGCATAGCGAACGGCCGAGTGGGCGATGAGGGTCGGGACCGAACTGGTGAGGCCGATCCGGATGCGGAGCTCGTCGAGCTCCGAGGCGCCGAAGCGGTTGGTGTCCATGACCGCCCGCCGCAGCACGTCCATCATCGGCTCGCTCCGGGACGCCTCCTCCAGCCGGGTCCGCAACCGGATGAGCTCGGCATCGAACTCGCCCCACACCACCTCGCGCTTCGAGTCGTAGTAGCGGAAGAAGGTGCGCCGGCTGACCCCCACCGCGGCGGCGATCTGATCGACGCTGGTCTCCTCGTACCCCTGGCGGGCGAAGAGTTCGAGCGCGGCCCGGGCCACGTCCCGGCGCGAAGTGCTCGGGCGCCGGCCCCGGGCCACCTCCGGCGGGCCGCCGGTCTCTCCCGTCGCCGATGTCGTCATCAGACTTCCATTTTGGCATCGAGTGCTATAAATTGGAACCACCGCCCGCCAGCCCGGTTTCGGCCGGCCGATCACCGGAGGTTCCATGACCGTCACCACCGAGGACAACCCGAACCCGAGCGCCGGAGCGACCCCGGCACCAGGCGGCGTCGACAGGGCGTCCGGCACTCCCACGCCGGCCGGTGAGAGGGCGGTCGAGGCGGTGGCCGAGGACCTGGTCGAAGAGGACCTGCTGGTCGAGGACGTGTCCATCGACGGCATGTGCGGCGTCTACTAGTCCGCTCCCGGACCAGCCGCCCAGCCGCCCAGCCGCCCAGCCGCCCAGCCGATGCCACCGACGCCGCCCGGTGCCGTGACCACCCGGTTCGACCCGTCGCGTCCATGGACCCTCCATCCCCAGGTCTCCCTCCGGCCCGAGGCCTTCGGCGCCCTGGCGTACCACTTCGGCACCCGCCGGCTCT
>JBEKIU010000318.1:0-2525 GCA_050011635.1 Acidimicrobiales bacterium | reverse complement strand
GGTTGGCGGCTCCCCAGAGCAGCAGGGTCGTGGCCCCGGCCGGAATGTGTACGGAGCCGAGAGCCGTATCCCGGGGCACGGAACGCATGAGGTAGCGGAACGGCGACTCCAAGCGCAGCACCTCTTCCACGAACAGCGAACGGTGTTCTTGGTTCCGACGGAGGTGTTCCTGAAGTTCAGCATCCTCGGCCAGGAGCCGAGCGGCGTTCCCGATCAGACTTGTCGTCGATTCACCGCCGGCACTGAGGAGGGTGTGGAGAATGATGTTGGCCTCGAAGTCGCTGAACACTCCGCCATCAACCCCGCGGGCGACTGCACCAAGAAGATCGTCTCCTGGAGCCGTCTTCGCGTTCGCAAGTTGATCACCGATCCAGGCTTGGACTTCGCCGGTATGGGCGATGAGCTCCGTCAACGCTTCGAAGGAGAGACTCGACCCCAACATGGCTGTCGAGTCAAATGCCGCCTTCAGGAGTTGGTCGTCGTCGGCGTCGTGAAAACCGATAAGACGGCTGATCATCGCAATCGGTACCACATTGCCGATTTCGGCCATGAAGTCGACGGCGCCGACGTCCAGTGCCTGCGTCACGCACCGGTCGGCAGCATCGATGATGTCAGGTTCGAGTTCGGCCATGCGCTTGGCTACCAGCTCAGGGAATACGGTGCTCCGGTGCAATGCGTGCATGGGCGGATCGGCGGTGGCTAGTGCCTGAACGCCAGCGTCACCGTAAGAAAAACGGCAGGGAACGCCGGTGTCGTCGCGATAGAGCAGACAGCTGATGTTCGACGAAAAATCATCGATCCGACTCGTTGCCTCGGCCAAGAGCTCGAAGGTGCTGACGGCGAACAACCCGGTATCAGCAATCTGCCAGACCGGTGCTTCAGCATGGAGTTGGCGGTAGAAGGGATAGGGGTCGTCCATCACCTCCGGATCCAACAGGAGGGTGGCGGGGATCTCAAGCGTCACGTCGCCTCTGCCTTCCCGTCAGCGATTTGTCGAAAGAGCTGGCCGAGGTCCCCGTAGGTCCAGGTAGTCACCAACCGTTGGCCACGGGTCTCGTAGACCTCGCAGGTCTCGACGTCGATGGACTTCCCCCGTGCTGCGACGCCCAGATACTCCTTCACGTGCCTGCCGCCCATCCGCCACCGGGCACAAGCAAATCGCTGGTCGCCAAAAAGTAGATCCTCGTGCAGATACAGATTCTCGAAGGCGGTGACGAGCTGCTTCAAGCCGTTACTGACGTCGGCCAGGGAGAGCGGTTGGTCGAGCCCGGCGACCCACCGCAGGCATGAGGGATCGAATGATCCCAGGTATCCCTCGATGTCCCCATCGTTCAAGGCCGCCACCGCGGCGCGGACGGCGTCGACCGCATTTCCGTCCTCCATGGCAGGTATTTCCCTTTCCATAACCGCTGGTTTATATTAGTGGACGTGCGTTCAGCGATCAATATCGAGAGCGCTTCGGGGGCAGAGCCGGATCCCCGGGCCCGGCGACGTGCCGCTCGACGATCCGAGAACAGGACAGCGATCCTGGACGCCGCTGAGCGGGTATTCGGAGAGCACGGGATACGCGACGGATCGCTGCGCCAGATCGCCGTCCTCTCCGGATTCTCCCCGGCGGGGATCTATCTGTTCTTCGAGAACAAGCAGCATCTGCTGGCTGTGACGCTGACGCGACGAGGTGCCGAGTTGGTGGGCGCGCTACAGATGACGGCTGAGGGTGATCTCTCTCCTCTCGACACCCTCCACCGCATCATTGACGTCACGTCGGCATTCTTTGAAGCTCACCCCGATTTCCGAGGGCTGGTTCGCCACATCACTGGCGGCGCGTCCATCGTCGGCCCGTCGCTGGCCGAGTACGCCAGCGACGTGGATGGCTATTTCCGGAAGTCGATGATGCTCCTCGCCGGCATTGTCGGCGCCGGGCAGGAAATCGGGGAGATACGCACCGGCAGCACCGTCGCTTTAGCCCACCTTTATTCGGTGCTCGTCAACGAGCACGTTCTTCTTGGTAGCGAAAGTGAGACCAACGTTGTTGGCCTCACCCATGAGCAGTTCCACGGGCTCGTCGATGGGGCACTTCGGAATCCAAGGTGAGCGCCCGAAAAGAGAAGGAGGATGTGGGGTCAAGCCGGAGGGAAGGCAGAAGGGCGACCACGATGAGACGAAGGGTCATTCGGCGCCGAGCGACTTGGATCGGGTTCTCAATCGTTGCCTTATTCTTGACAGCCTGCTCGGCTGCGAACTCATCCCCACCCAGTTCATCTTCGAGCACGACCGCTGTTCCCGCCACGGCCACTCCACCCGCATCGATCCACTCCCCTGGGGTAACTCCCACGAGCGTCACAGTCGGTCAGGTCGACGACCTCACGGCGCCACTGCCTGGCCTCTTTAAGGGAGCGGAGGACGGTACACAGGCCTACTTCGACTACGTCAACAACAGCGGCGGGGTAAACGGGCGGATGATCAAGCTCGACGCCCAGGACAGTGGCTACAGCGACGGCACGGTCGCCAATGTCACCCAGGAA
>JBEKIU010000317.1:0-2531 GCA_050011635.1 Acidimicrobiales bacterium | reverse complement strand
AACTTGCGCCAGGAAGCGAGGTGATTCGGGCATTTTGGAACGCAGGTAGACGACAGCGGCGGCCGGGACCGCCCCGAGGCCAAGCAGGATGCGCCAGCTCAACCCGTCGCCGATTCCCGAAGACAGCAGCAAGAGGGCGATCAGGGGTCCAACAATTAGGCCTAGCGCCTGCATGGAAAAGACCAGACCCACCAGGCGGCCCCTGTCCTGGCGGTTGGAATATTCGCTCATGAAGACGGCGGATACCGGATAGTCGCCGCCAATACCTAAGCCGAGCACCAGTCGAGCTATGACCAGAAAGATGAAATCGGGTGCAAAGGCCGAGGCCGTCGCTCCGAAAATCATGATTATCGCGACGGTGACATAGACCTTCTTGCGGCCGATCACGTCGGCGATACGCCCAAAAGTGAAGGCGCCGACGAAGGCTCCCAAAATGGCCGCCCCGGTGACCCAACTGGTCTGGAGCGTACTGAGGTGCCACTCCAATGCGACTAGGGCTGCCGCAGTGCCGATGACGAAGAGGTCGTAGGCATCTGTGAAGAACCCGACACCCGAGATGATCACGGTACGGCGGTGAAACTTGCTCGTCGGAGCTTCATTCAGAAGATCCGTGACCGTTTGGGAGTCCCGACCGGGGTGGCTGACCTCACTCAGGCCCGGTTGCGCCTCCCGAAAGGCGATCTTTTCCCCTCGCGTCCTGAGCACACCTCACTCTCGCCGCCTCGGGTAACCCCAAGAACACCTGAAGATGAACGTTACGCGAACACAACGCGAATTCTTGGTTACCTGGCCAGCTAGCCTGCGGTGGCGATGAACCCGACACCGTCACAGCCCGACCCCATTGAAGCCCGCATGAGGCAGTTGTTTGCCCTGGTATCTGAAGCCTTGGCTGGAGCCACCGCGGCGTTATTAGGCAACGACGCCTCGGTGGGAGCGGCCGTAGTCGAGGGCGACCAGGTGGTCGATGACCTGACGGCAGAAGTGGAGCTTATGGTCTGGCGGCAGATCGAGGACGAGGACACTCCGAGCACGTCGCTCCGGCACCTGGTGGGAATCCTCCTCATTCTTCCCGAGTTAGAGCGCAGCGGAGACCTTGCCGAGCACATTGCCCAGCGAGCGGTTACCAATCTCGGCACCGAAATGAGTCCACTCAGCCGAGGCATCGTGCAGCGCATGGCCGAAGTCGCCCTGGAAATGTGGCGCGATGCCGCCGACGCCTATGCGGATCGCTCGGCCCAGTCGGTGTCCCTGCATGAAGACGACGAGGAGATTGATATTCTTCACGATCGGTTAATCGGGGAAATTGCAGGCGAGACCATGCCGACCGCGATTGGAGCCCAGGTCACTTTGTTGGCCCGGTTCTACGAGCGACTCGGAGACCATGCCGTCAACCTGGCACGCCGCATCGAGATGCTGCACCCGCACTCGGGCTGAGGGTGCAAACGAAAGGTGGCCCCGAACGCAGTCGTCGGCTCCCGTCCGCCCGCGCCAGTTACTGACTCATGACCTTGTCCTTCATGCGCTGGAACTCTTCGTCCGTGATGACCCCCCTGTCCCTGAAGTCCGAAAGGCGGGACAGATCGTCCACTGGGTTGGGACCGGCCGCATCCCGCCCGTACGCCCGAAATGCTTGATCCTGTTGGTTGGCCGCCTGCTGTGCGTGCACCTTCATCTCGTTGCCGTAGATGATCAGGTACAGCACGATACCGACCAGTGGAAAGAGGATCACCAGCACGACCCAGAATGCTTTCAGCCAACCCTTCATGTCATGTCGGCGGAAGATGTCGACGAATATGGTGAAAACCAGCCAGATCTCCACGACGAAGAGGAAGAACCACAGCACCTCGAGCAAGACCTGTCCGGTACCCCACGTGACACCCAGCATTGTCGCCCTTCCTCTCTTTCGGGATGTGTGCGCGCTGACTTTACGGTATTCCGGCGGCGATCGCTTGGTCCGTCCCTCGCTTGGTCCGTCCCTCGCTTAGAGCCTCGGACGGAGGCCACCAGCCGATAGGCGCTCTTTGATGCAAGCCGGAGCGACGGGCAGAGCGGCGGACCGTCGGCGGGGTGGAGGCTATAGATGCCGCTCGTACGCAAACGGCTGTAGTGGTGCCGGAATGAGCCCGACGGAGAGCAAGACGGTGGCGGAAAGGAGGAGTGGGGCCTCGCATGGACGAGGCGAGCGTGGTCGATTAGTCAGTTCAGGTGTGGATCGCTGACGAGGACCTCCACCGGCCATGGGGCCTCTGGCACAGCAGCGGGCACCGGGGTCGGGGCCGGGGGAGTCTCGATGTCCGACGGCTCTGTTCCGGATGCATCCGATGGGCCTTGTCCAGTAACACCTTGACCGCCCCCGCTATCGGAAGTCGCCCCGTCGTCGGTGTGGGTCGTTGTTGTCGTGTCCCCGCTCTCGGGAGCCATGGTGGAGAGGTGGTTCAGAAGGGCAGTGGGCGAGCGGGCCAGCCGAGAGATGTCTTGGGTGGAAGGTAAATCCGGGACCGCGCTTCTCACGTCCGTCTCGATACGGTGGC
>JBEKIU010000316.1:0-2542 GCA_050011635.1 Acidimicrobiales bacterium | reverse complement strand
CGAATTAGTTCGACCGCGCTCCTCGTCACGTCTCGTGTCGGACTGGCCGGTTCACCCGCACTCGCCCTCCCTCTCGGAAACTCTCTCCCTCCTCCTTGCCGTGAAGGTACTTGCGTGCCAGATCCAAAGATCGAGACGTTGACTGCCCTCCCGAGGGACACTTCAGATCCCAACCTCTTAATCACGCCCAATGCACTGAAGCGGTTCGATCTGAAAGCGAGGCCGGCGGGCTGGCTCATCGCGACCCGTGGTCCGCTCACTGCGGCCCAGATCAATACCGCCCGGCAGATGGCGAGTGCCGTCGGGATGACGGTCGAGACCAAGAATGATGACCCGTCGCTTACTGAACTCCGCGAGTGGGCGACCGCTGCCGGATTCCTACTCGCGCTCGGTGTGCCGGCCACCACTGTTGGTTTGATCCGCAGCGAGGCGGTACGCGACTTACGGACCCTCACTGCAACAGGAGCTCCCAGCAGCACTCGCCGGAGCATCACGGCCGCTACTGCTGGAGCCTTGGGCATGCTCGGCGCATTTTGCGGCGTGGCGGTGGCCTACATCGCTAGTGCCGTAACCGGCAACGTTGGTGGGGCGCGTCCACCACTTTGACGGGCTGATCGCGCAAAGTAGTGCCATGGCAGAACGTGTGGCAGTCAGGGACATCACCAATGAGGAGGGGCGAAAGCTCCTCTCGATCGTGCGCCGTGGGTCGGGATCGGTGGTGCGATGGCGAAGAGCCCAGATCGTGCTGTGGTCGGCCCAGAGGATGGACGTCCCGGCCATCGCCAGGATCGCCTTCACCTCCGAGGACCGGGTGAGAGAGGTCATCCACAACTTCAACGCCGATGGGTTCGATTCGCTGGCCGCCAAGTACTCGGGGGGCCGGCCACCGAAATTCACCCTGCCCGAGCGCCGGGAGATCAAAAAGGTGGCCCTGAGTCGTCCGGTCGATCACAACCTGCCCTTTTCCACCTGGAGCCTGTCCAAGCTGGCCGAGTTCCTCGTCGCCGAGGGGGTGGTCGACGACATCAGTCACGAGGGTCTGCGCGTGCTCCTCCGCGAGGAGGGTGTCTCCTTTCAAGTGATCAAGACCTATAAGCAGTCCAAGGACCCCGACTTCGAGGCCAAGAAGAATCGGGTGCTCGAGCTCTACGAGATCGCCGATGGCAAAAGAAAACCGAAGAAGAACGACCCCACCGTCGTCATCTGCATGGACGAATTCGGGCCGTTGAACCTGTTGCCCCGGCCGGGTAAGCAGTGGGCCCCGAGGATCGTCAAAGGACAAGAACCAGCCCAAGAGCCCAGGCGTCGACGACGTCGAGCCACCTACACCCGAAAAAACGGCGTCCGGCACCTCCTGGCGGCCTACGATTTGAACACGGACAAGATGTATGGCCACATCAAAGTCACCAAGGACCGCACCCGGTTCTTGGAGTTCTGCCGCTACCTGCGCACCCTTTACCCACCCAACGTCCGCATCGCCATTGTGATGGACAACTTCAGCCCGCACCTTTCGACCAAGGTCGATTCCCGGGTGGGTGACTGGGCCCAAGCCAACAACGTGGAGTTGGCCTACGTCCCGACCAATGCCAGCTGGCTGAATCGGATCGAAGCGCAGTTCCAGGCCTTGCGCTACTTCACCCTCGATGGCACCGACCACCGCTCGCACGAAGAGCAGAACTCGATGATCCGCCGCTACATCATCTGGCGCAACCGCAACGCTCACGACAAAACACTGCGTGAGCTGGTAAAGCGCGCAAACGTTGCCTGACGCGGCACTAGAGTTGCGCCGGTCTTCGAGAAGCGAGGTGAGGATGACTGGAGAAACGCGGTTGGTGGCGGTCATCTTGGAGGTTTCCGACTTGGAGAGGTCCGTGGCGCTGTATCGAGATGGATTCGGACTCGATCTCCATCCGGGCGACAACGCTGTCGATGATCGCTGGATCGGAGGTGTCCACGCAGAAATCTCCTGGACACGAGGCGCCTATCTTCATTTTGCCCTCTATGCAGCCAAAGGACGCCCCACGACAGGCGCTCAAATGAGCCTGTCCGTCGACGATCTTGAAGATGCACACGCAGCGGCAGTGCAAGCTAATGCCCGGGTTCTCCACGAGCCTCGAAGCGAACCTTGGGGTCGGAGCGCACGTTATGAGGATTTCGACGGAAACGTCATCGAACTCACTGAACACAATCAGCTGCCATCCCATGAGTAAGTACCCGGAAACGGATGGGCTTGCCTCCCGACGGATGAGTTTCGCATCGCCGGAACCCGGCCTCTCTTCGCCGGAACAGTGGGCTCTCCTCGGTCTTATATCATCGAGCCATGTCAGCGCGATTGGACCCAACTTGGTCGGTGGTGGCGAGCCCTTCGACCCCCGCTGTGGATCGTTGCGTCGACATCTTCAGGCGGCCTGACGGAACGTTCGGATTCGAGGAGTTCCGACGCGACCCGGAAGACATGGGTAGCTGGACCCCGATCGCCTACTTCTCAGGTAGAGAGTTCGCCAACGAAACCGAGGCGATCGCCGCCGCCCGCGATGCCGTA
>JBEKIU010000315.1:0-2544 GCA_050011635.1 Acidimicrobiales bacterium | reverse complement strand
TTGCGGAAAGCCGGTGAGCCCATCGTCGAGCTCGACACCGAACGTGTTGAGGGCCATGGCCACCAGGTGATAGTGGCCGACCAGCATGGGCAGCTCGATGAGCTGCTCGGTGTCGTACCGCCCGGCCAGCTCCGACCAGGTGTGGTCGGTGAGGGTCGAGCTCACGTGCAGCTCGTCAGCTGCTCGCAGGAGCGTCGCATCGAACGGGGCCCACCCCGCGGTGGCGGGATCGAGGACCACCCGCCCGATCTCGTCGCTGGTGAGCCCACAGTCGAGGGCGATCCGCGCGTGCTGGGCCCACTCGTACTCGGCCCGGCAGTTCCAGCCGGTCCGCAGGATCAGCAGCTCCCGGTCCCGGGCCGGCAATTTTCCGGCCAGCAGCTTGCCGCCGAACGGGAGCCACCGCCGGTAGAGACCCGGTGCCCTGACCAGCGTGGCGAAGATGTTGGCGTCCGGACCGGTACCGACGAGGGCTCGGTCGAGCAATTCACGGATCTGACCGGTGCGTTCGGCCGGCGGGACCGGGGCTATCCGCAGGGGCCGTGTCGGCTCTGCCATCTCGCCTCCATGGTCGTCGTGGTGGTCGGCTGCATCATAGGAGGGAGCCTGGACGTCCGGCCCGAACATGTACATTTCCTCTGGCTGCCGGGCTCCAGGGGGAGTGGCGGTGGAGCGTCGTCCTGTCTTCTCAGCGACGGCGAGATCGGAGCGCCGACATGACCTATTCACTCGTCTTCTACGGGATCCTCGGCATCGCCAGCACGGCCATCGCCTTCTTCGGCAACCGGCGCCTCTTCGTCGGCGGCGCGGCGGGCAGGACGTCGGCGCTCGAGGGTCTGTACTACTTCCTGGGCGTCGTGTCGCTCTGCCTGGGCTGGTACTTCAACATCCGTTACGTCCACCAGTTCGGTCACACGGCGACATACGTCGGCTTCACCAAGGCGCTCTTCTCGAACTGGGCCGCGGACTCGGCGGCCCAGGACTACATCATGGTCAACCTCGTGCTCCTCCCACTGTGGACGATCACCGACGGACGGAGGCGCGGGCTTCGGATGCCATGGATCTTCTTCGTGGTCAGCCTCTTCACCAGCCTCGCCTTCTCGGTGGCCCTGTACCTCGCCTTCGTGGAGCGACAGATCCGTTACGCTCGGGCGCCCGCCGAGTCGAGCACGTCATAGCCGCAGTTGTAGCCGGGGATGAAGGTGACCCCGGGTCCGCCGTGGCATCCCGCGCCACAGAGGTAGAGCCCCTCGATGGGGATCGGAGCATCGGGCCATCCCCGCGGTCCCGGCCGGAATGGCCCCATGAACTCCGGCTGGAGCAGCCCGTGGGTGAAGTCCCCGCCGGTGCACCCGAACATCAGCTCGTAGGTATGGGCCGGGTAGTTGAACTGGCGTTTGATCAGATCGGGGAAGTTGGGCGCCAATGAGGTGATCTTGCCCACGATGCGGGCCGCCATCTCGTCGCGGAATCGCGCCTGCTCAGCATGGGTGCTGCCGATGGGGGCGTAGAAGGCGAAGCTGCTGGCCACGTGCTTTCCGGGCGGGGCCAGGTCGGGGTCGCGCATCGTCGGGATCGAGAGGTTGAAGGACGGCGAGTCGGGGACGATGCCCCGAACGCACCCCTCGAAGTCCCGTTGCATCTGCTCGGTGGTCCCGAAGAAGGTGACATTGTGCCGGAGATCGCCCTCGTTGAGGACGTCGTAGGGACTCGCGTACTCGGGCAGCCCGTCGAGGGCGAAATGGATCTGGAAGTAGGCCGCCCGATGGTCGATGGCCTCGATGCGCTGGGCGAACTCGGTCGGCAGCGCATCGCGGTCCAGCAACTGGGAGAACGTGGCCGTGGGGTCGAGATTCGACACCACCACCGGCGCGGTCACCACCTCGCCGTCGGACAGCGTCACCCCGTCCACCCGCGGCCCGGACGTGTTGATCCGGGACACCTTGACATGGCGACGGAGCTCGCCACCGTTCTGCTCGAACAAGCTCAGCAGATGGTCCGACATGGTCCCGATGCCACCCCGGACCTTGGACATCGTGGCGTCGCCCGGTGAGGCCAGTGCGAAGGCGAGGCAGAGCGCGCTCCCCGGCGAATACGGGCCCCGGTACGTGGAGTTGACGGCCAGGAAGGCCAACATGCTGCGGACCTGGGCATGCTTGTCGCGGTCGGGAAGGAAGCTGTCGACGACATCCATCACGCTGCCGAACATCGCCGTGCGGATGGCCTGGCGCTCCTTCTCGTTCGATGCAGACGCCCACATCTCATCGAGGGACTTCGGTGGCTTGCGCACGTCCAACCTCCCGATGGCACGGGCCGGAGCTTCGGCCCAGGCCGCCACCTCGGCCATGCCCAGCACGGCCTCGAGGCCCAGCGCGTCGCTGAGATGGTCCAGCAGCCGGGTGGGATCGCTGTAGAGGAGGACAGGAGGTCCACCGGTCGGGCCGATACTGGCCGACTGCACCTCGGGCTCGTAGATGGGGCACGATGCGAAGTCCAGATCGTCGAAGATCTCGGTCGGGATGGGGAACTGGATGGAACCGGCCA
>JBEKIU010000314.1:0-2567 GCA_050011635.1 Acidimicrobiales bacterium | reverse complement strand
CACCGGGCTTCATCGAGACCAACTCGACCCGAGAACAATTGGACGACGAGTCCAGGCGTCAGATTCGCGACCGAACGCTCCTCGGGAGGTTCGGTCAAGCAGAGGACATCGCGAACGCAGCGTTGTACCTGGCGTCCGACGAGAGCTCGTACGTGACGGGCACCGATCTTCTGGTCGACGGGGGAATGAGGGTCTGGTGAGCACCCGCAAGGATGAAATGGGAAAAAGATGATCAGCATCGACTTGACCGAACAACGAGTCCCGCATGAGAACAGATGAAGCCACGCCCACCGACCGACCGGAGAACGAATCCCCGGCGCATGACTATATGGACGAGCAGGAAGCCGGGTCGTTTCCCTCCTCGGATCCACACTCCCACTGGGCCGTGCCGGGCCAAGCGATGAGTCACCATCAAGCAACGCCGACAGTGCAAGGAGGGGCAACTAGAGGCGGTGAACTGAAGTAAACCGCGTGCGCCATCTTGAACGAGGACATGACGCGACTCATCGGCATTGTGCACCTAGAACTCGGCCACTACGAGAGAACCGGCGCATCCGCTGCACTGCGCTGATATCAGGGGATCAAATGAACAGAAACACCACGAACTCAGAGCCCTCGATGCTCGGTCAATGTGTCACCCCCCTCGGCCGAGCCTGCAGCGGAGGCCGCGAGCCCAACGGTGATCCTGGCGGAAACGTCATGCTCCACACCCAACGTCCGCACAGCCACGCCGGAGGTACCGACTGGTTGCGGGACGTGATCTTGGGCGGCCAGGACGGACTGGTCAATATCCTCGGGATCAGTCTGGGAGTGATCGCTGGCGGTGGTTCCCGCACGATCCTTCTGGCGGCCGGTTTCGCTGCTGCCATCACCGAGTCGATATCGATGGGCGCCGTGGGCTACACGTCCACGGTCGCCGATCGCGACTACTTCGTCTCTCAGCTCGCCGTGGAGGAGGCTGAAGTCCGGGACGACCCCGACCTCGAATACCGAGAAATCACCGATCTCTATCGCGACAAAGGTTTCTCGGGCCAACTGCTCAACCAGGTGGTCGCCACCATCACGGCCAACCGGGACAGATGGGTGGGGACGATCCTCGAGGAGGAGCGACACCTTCAGCCGGTGGGCAACAAAGACGTGATGCGGAGTTCTGTCGTCATAACCCTTGCCACACTTATCGGACATCTCATCCCGCTTCTGCCGTTCGTCTGGATCTCTCGCGGGCCAGCGCTGATTCTGGCACTCATTCTCAGCGCTGTCGTCCTTTTCGGAGTCGGCACATACCAGGCGCTGACCAGGGTTGGCTCTTGGTGGAAGCAAGGCGCCCGCATGGTCGTCATCGGCCTCGGCGCGGCAGCGCTCGGATTCGCCATCGGTCACCTACTCCATGCGTCCGGAACATGAGGGTGACCCAAACCGCCCGGCCACTGCACGAACGCAGCGGAGTGAGACAGATCCCCAATCGGCGTTCGGTGACATGGAATCCGCGTAATCGCCGGGAAATCAAAGCTCTCAATTGATCGAAGACCCGGGTGACTGAAGGCCACCTAACGAGATTCGCCCATCCCAAAACTAAGGAGAAAGTTATGCGTGCAATATCAGTCAGTGAGTATCAAGGAGACGCTCGACTCGGCGAGCACGACAAGCCCACGGCTGGACCAGGAGAGATTCTGATCAAAGTCCAAGCGGCCGGCATGAACCCGATTGACCGGGCGATTGCAAGCGGCGCGTTCAGCGAAGTCTATCCGGCTACCTTCCCGCTGATCCTGGGCGTGGACGTCGCCGGTGTAGTCGAAGTCGTCGGGGATGGACCTGGCCCGTACTCGATCGGTGATCGGGTTTTCGGTCAACTACTCAAGCCACCGATTGGGTTGAGCGGCGCCTACGCCGAGTATGCAACAGTCGCAATGGATGCAAATCTCGCGATCGTGCCGGACGCCGTATCCAGCGAGGTCGCCGCCACATTGCCCACGCCGGGAGTTACCGCTCTGCAACTGGCCCGTTCGCTCGAACCGTCGGCAGCGAAGACGATCGCTCTGATAGGAGCCGGTGGAGCGGTCGGCGGAATGTTCTCCCAACTGCTGGTTGCCTCTGGCGCGCGAGTCCTTGCGGTCGTCCTGCCGCTGCAGGCCGACCGTGTGCGTAGTTACGGAGCAGAGGTCATGGATTCGACTGCGACGCCAACCGATCACATCCGTCGTGCGGCCCCGAATGGCGTCGACGTTCTAGTCGACCTTGTTAGTGATCCCGAGCAATTCGCGGCTCTCGCCGACATCGTCCGTCCCGGCGGCACCGCAATTTCGACCCGATACGCAGGTGACATCGAATCCCTCGCCAAGAAGGACGTCCAGGGCGTCAACTTCGTCGTCCAAGTGACCACCGCCGATCTGCAATCCGTCGCCGCCCTGGCCACATCCGGCCAGCTCGTTCCGCCGCCTATCCGCACCGTCCGCTTCGAGGACGTCCCAGACCTGCTGAACGCGGGTGGAGACGGCTTCGACGGCAAAACCGTCCTCCGACCGGAGTAGCGATGACCACCGACACACCCCAGACCCTAATGACCCGCA
>JBEKIU010000313.1:0-2588 GCA_050011635.1 Acidimicrobiales bacterium | reverse complement strand
GGAAGCTGACCGAGTCGGGTGCCACCGCCTTCGACGGGGACATCCCGTGGAACACCTCGGGCGGCGTGCTGTCATCCAACCCGATCGGTGCGTCGGGGATGCTCCGGTTCCTCGAGGTGGCCATGCAGGTGAGGGGCCAGGCCGGCGAGCACCAGATCGACGGGGCGAGGCTGGCCCTCGGCCAGGCCTATGGCGGAGGTTCGCAATTCTTCTCCATGTGGGTGGTCGGGAGCGACAAGCCCTGACCCGGACAGACCGGTACCGCAGGTGCCGCTGCCGCTGTCGTTCCCATCCTCCCGCTGTCGTTCCATCCTCCCGTCCCGCACAGGTGGCGCTACGCTTGACCCGTGCGCTGAGAACAGGTTGCCCCGCGTCCGACCCTCGTCATCATGGTCCCGGAGGTCCCCGTTGCCCGCGCCCCGCATTCCACCCTCTCGATCAACCGTCCGCTCGTCGTCGGCCACGCTGGTGGCGCGCGGTCTGAGCCACGACCGCGGTGGGCGAACCGTCCTCGATCAGGTCTCCCTGACGGTCGGACCCGAGAGCCGGATCGGGGTGGTCGGCCCGAATGGTGTCGGCAAGTCGACCCTCCTGCAGCTGTTGGCCGGCATCATCGCACCCGACGAGGGTCAGATCGTCCTGGACCCGCCCAGGGCGACACGTGGCTATCTGTCCCAGGAGCACGAGGTCGTCAGGGGCGAGACGGTCAGGCGGGCGCTGACCCTTCGGACCGGTGCCCGGGCCGCCGAATCGGAGCTGGCCGAGGCGGCCGCCGGCCTGGCCGAGGGAACCGGTGCCGCCGAGCACCGCTACGAGGTCGCGCTGGACCGGTTCAATTCACTGGGAGCCGCCGATCTGGACGCACGGATCGACGACGTTCTCGGTGGGCTCGGCGTCGGCGCCGATCTGGCCGAGGCCGAGGTGTCCTCGTTGTCGGGCGGCCAGGAGGCCAAGGTGGCGTTGGCCGCCATCGAGCTCTCGCTCTTCGACATCACCCTGCTCGACGAACCCACCAACGATCTGGACTTCGAGGGGCTGGGACGACTCGAGGCCTGGGTGCGATCGCGCCGCGGTGGGACGGTCATCGTCTCCCACGATCGTGAATTCCTCGAACGGACGGTGACGACGGTGCTCGAGCTCGATCCCCACAGTCGGTCCGCTCGCCAGTACGGGGGTGGGTGGAGCGGCTATCAGGCGGAACGCGAACACGCCGGCCGCCACGCCTCCGAGGCCTACGAGCGCTACGACCGCCAGCGACGTCAGCTGGAGAGCCGGGCCGAGCGCCAGCGCCAGTGGGCCACCAGCGGTGTCCGCCGGGAGTCCCGGAACCAGCGCGACAACGACAAGGCGCAACGCGATTTCCGGATCAACCGCACGGAGAAACTGGCAGCCAAGGCACGCCAGACCGAGCGCGCCATGGACAACCTCGACGTGGTCGAGAAGCCCTTCGTCGGGTGGGACCTGCGGTTCACGATCGAAGAGACGGCACGGGCCGGCACCGTCGTGGTCCGCCTGGACGGTGCGGTCATCGAGCGGGGCGCGTTCCGGATGGGGCCCGTCGACATGGAGATCGACTGGGGGGAACGGGTGGCGCTGACCGGGGCCAACGGGACGGGAAAATCCACGTTGGTCTCGGCGCTGCTGGGCACCCTGCCGTTGGCCGCCGGAGCCCGATGGATGGGACCGAGCGTGGTGGTCGGGGAGCTGGGCCAGGACCGCCGGGCCATGGGGGGCGACCGCGACCTGATCAGCACGGTCACGGAGCGGTGTCATCTCGCCCCCGCCGAAGCGAGGTCGTTGCTGGCCAAGTTCGGGCTGGACGCCGATCACGTCACCCGACCGAGCAGCTCGCTTTCACCCGGCGAGCGGACCCGGGCCGAACTGGCCGTGTTCCAGGGGCGCGGTGTCAATTTTCTGGTCCTCGACGAGCCCACCAACCATCTCGACCTGCCGGCCATCGAGCAGCTCGAGTCGGCGCTGGCCGCGTTCGGGGGCACCTTGTTGCTGGTCTCCCACGACCGTCAACTGCTCGGATCGGTGGACATCTCACGCTCGGTCGAGCTCACGTACGGTACGTGAAGACCTGACGAGCCGGAGGTACACCGATGATGACCGCACTGACCGACCTCTGGCGGACCCTGGTACCGCCCCACGGCGACAGGCACGGACCCCTGGCCCCGCTCCTGGTGGCCCTCACGGTGGTCACCGGACTGGTGGATGCATTCAGCTATCTGGTCCTCGGCCATGTCTTCGTGGCCAACATGACCGGGAACGTGGTGTTCCTGGCCTTCGCCCTCACCGGTGCCAAGGGGTTCTCGATCGCCGCCTCGCTTGCCGCGCTGGTTGCGTTCTTCGTCGGCGCCCTGTGCAGCGGGCGGCTGGTTGCGCGCGTCGGACCCCGGCGGGGCCGGATGCTGGCGGTGTCCACGACCTTCCAGGCCAGTCTGGTGGCGGTGGCCCTGGTGGTCGGCTTGAGCGTGACCGACCTCGGTACCGGCGCGTCGCGCTACGTC
The DNA here is from genome assembly GCA_050011635.1 of Acidimicrobiales bacterium. GTDB lineage: Bacteria > Actinomycetota > Acidimicrobiia > Acidimicrobiales > RAAP-2 > Bog-756. The sequence goes on along the minus strand of JBEKIU010000313.1, from coordinate 75 downwards.
CTGATCGGGCTGATGGGTCTGGCCATGGGGATGCAGAACGGCACGGCCCGCAAGCTGGCCGTGCCCGATCTGACC
>JBEKIU010000312.1:0-2590 GCA_050011635.1 Acidimicrobiales bacterium | reverse complement strand
ATCCCGTAACCGCTGCCCGAGTAGTTCCCCGAATAGCTGCCTGCCGGTGGGAGGGCGGTGGACTGGGTCGGTTGGGCATCCCGGGAGACCGACCACGACTGCTTGTTCGAGGTGCAGCTGTAGGTGGTCCCGTCGGTGTACCTCGCCGTCTCGAGGACCGAGCCGGCCGCGAGGGGGGCTCCGCTGGGACTGAGCCCCTGGAACCGACCGGTGAAGGTGATGGTGAACGTCGTCGGGTAACTGTCAGACCCGACGACCCCGGTCTGGGTCTGGGTTGAGGACATCGCCCCGTTGGCCGCCAGGGCCACCGCGTCGAGCACGATCGGGGCGCTCGGGGTGAACGTCGTACCCGTGCAATCGAGGGTGACCACCGGGATGGAGATGTCCTGGACCTGGGTCTGGCTTCCCGAAACATAGAGCGTGATCCCGTAGCCGCTTCCCGAATAGCTCCCGGAATAGCTGCCCGAGCGGGCTTGCACCACCTCGATCGCCGATCCACTCACCGTCTGCCCGTGGGCATCGGTGAGCTTCACCGTCACCGTGTAGTGGCCCGGAGCGACGTAGTGGTGCGCGGCCCTCGCCCCGAGGCTGGCGAGGGTGACTGCCTTCGAGCCGTCACCCCAAGTCAAGACCAGCTTCTTTGCGGAATCGCCCTTCGGCAAGACGCTCTTGCTGACGGCGACGGTGGCGTTCTGTCCCACGGCCACGGTGGCGGGCAAGAGGGTGACGACCGCCTTGGGACCGGCGGCGGCACCGGCGGTGCCGCCCAGCCCGGCGATCACCACGGCGGAGAGGACGAGTGACAACGAGAGGGTGAGCCTCGCCATCCGCCGACCTCGGCGGGCGATGAAGCTCGGTGACGTCGTGCCACGCGCTGATAGGTCAGTGGCAGCCGACGCCATCGCGTTCGGCGGGCTCTGGCGGAACATGGTGATCTCCCTGCTAGATCGGTGAGGTAGTGCTCCCTGTCTGAGCCTTTTTACTCGAAGCAGACCCGTCTGTCACCGGCCAAAAACCCGTCAGGCACAGCCTCGAACGCGGAGAGAGATGGGTGGTGTTCGCTGCGTGGCGCCAGCACGTTCACAGCCAGGTCGGCAACGCATGGCCTGGCCCCTGGTCGACGCTTCACGTTGAACCCCCCAGGGTCACCGATCGGACGGTTCACGCCACATGGTCGTGACCGTGGGTCCGTCGTCGGGAAGGTCGAAGGTCCCGTACACCTCGAAGCCCACCGATTCGTACCGTCGAAGGTTCCCAGGGTTCGTGGATTCCAAATAGGCAGGCATTCGGGTGGCATCAATGGCAGCGAGATTGGCGGCGAGCAGTTCCATCCCGATCCCTGAACCGCGATGGTCTGTGTGGGTGCCGAGCAAGCTGAGATAGTAATGATCCCGATCGTGGGGATGGGCAGCTTCGAAGCAGCCGAACACCTCCTGGACAAGCTGGGCCCGCTTGCCCATCATCTCCTCCAGCATTCCTCCGAGATGCTCTTCGTCAGCTTGGCTCAGCTCGGGGCATCCGGGAGGCAGCCACACTGACACGGCCTCGTAGGCCGGTGTCGTCCACACCCACTCATGCTTGACCGCGCTACCGATCAGAAGCTGGAACCACGCCCCGTGCTGGGTCTTGCGCTGCATCGGATCAGAAAAGGCCCAGCCCCAGACCGGGTCCATGAAGAACGCCTCCACCAGTGTGTTCGTGATTCCCAACGTGTCTGCAGGGCCCGCAACATGGCCGTTCACGCATGCACCTCCACACCTGATGTCGCACCGGAGCCTCGGCCGTGAAGCCGGCGCCGACCCGTGCTCAGAACCCCGTCGGTCTCGACGCGACGTAGGACCAAATGGCGTCGACAGGGTCGACTGGGCCATTCTCCGCCTCTCCACCTCGCCGCAGATCGTCTGCGCCAATCGATGGAGATGGCTCAATCAATGTTGGCTCTTCAAGGTAGGGCGTAGCCGGAGGGGGGTCCTGCGAAGTGGTTCTTCCGTCAGAGACCAACGCTGTCGGAGTCCCGTCCGAGAACCAACGGTGTTCGTGCAGCCGATATGGATCTGAGTACCAGCCCTCTTCAGCCATGATTCCCCCGAGCCTGTTGGCGTAAGCGATCCACCAAGGCTATAGGGGAATGCTGCGGCAGAGCGTCCAGATATCGGCGGTGATGGGTGAGGCGTGGTGCTGACCGGCGTTCTTCGCGTCCGGAGGCTCTGAAGACCGTCGTGAGTCGACCTCCAACCAGCAACGGCCGGCAACGCTGTTCCTATCGAACCGCGCCGTCGATCACAAGCGTGTAGAAGTTCCGAAGGTCTCCATCCACCGACGCCTGCTTGAGGAAGGCGAACCCGAGTTTCCGACAGACGTTTTGGGAGGCATGGTTGGCTGGGTCGATGATGGCAAGAAGTTCACCCGAAAACGTCTCGCGTGCCCGACCCAACAGCGCGTGGCTCGCCTCCGTTGCGTACCCCATCCCACGTGACTCCGGCACCAGCCGGTACCCCCACTCCAGACGTGCCTGTCCTTCGAAGGTGAAGTAATCGGCACCCGTATAGCCGATGACGAGCCCCGAAGCCCGTTCAACGATCGGTTGCTT
>JBEKIU010000311.1:0-2602 GCA_050011635.1 Acidimicrobiales bacterium | reverse complement strand
GACCGGACCAGTCGCGCTCGTCTCTGCAGTTGATCGCCACCCACTGGTCGTCACCCGCGGCGGGGTAGGTACCCCAGGGGGAGAGTGACTCGTGGTTGCTCCCGGCGGGACGCACGGAGCCCGGGTCGACGGATTCGGCAGCCAGGAGGTCTCCTATCACCCCGACTGCGCACTCAATCTGCGCCACCTCAATGTGGACCCCGGGGGTGGTGCCACCCTCTCGGCCGATAATTGCTGCGAGGGAGGCCACCGCCCCCAGGCGGCCGACGAATTGGTCCGGGAATATGGTGCCCCCTCCGGTCGGGTCGGCGGTATCTGCGTAGTCCCAAAGTGACAGGACTCCGGAGGGTCCGAGGGTGCTCGGCCCATAGCCCCGCCACGGTGCCCACGGACCGGTCGAGCCCATGAGTTGACTCGAGACCATCACGATGTCCTGGTTGAAGTCACGGAGGCGCTCGAATCCAAGACCGAGCGAATCCATGACTCCCACGGCGTTGTTCTCAATGACCAGATCGGACTGTGCGACGAGCCGCAGGAGAAGATCGAGGCCGGGCCCGGTCTTGGCGTTCACACCGAAGCTGCGTTTGGAGCGATTGGACGACGTGAAGGAGGGCGTGTTCTCCCGACCGGTTTGCAGCCTGATGAAATCGGGATACGCCCGCGACTCGACCTTGATCACGTCGGCTCCCAGTTCGGCGAACATCCGGCCTATCTCCACCCCGACCGCGCCGTGGCCGAAGTCGAGCACTCGTAGTCCCGCCAGTGCGGCCGGCATGGGATCGGGGGCGACATGGTCCTTCGATCCGGTGTTCGCCGGGCGAGCGACGGCTGCCGGTCCGGTTGAGCCAGGTCGGTTCAACGGAGCGGTCCAGGCGGGCCCCGCCCGGGTCCCCTGGATTTCGAAGAACCCGGCGTGGAGCGCAGGCACGACTCCGGGAGCGACCTCAGCCGCTTCGAAGGTATCCCTCGCCCGGAGATGCGCACAGGCCAGCGTCTCGGCCGCCGAGTAGACCGGGGTGCAGACGATTCCCCGCCGCTGCGCCTCGACACAGACTGCATCCATGTCACGATCGGCGAAGAACGTCCGGTAGAGCGGGTTGAGCACTGCGTCGGCGAGCTGGAGCCGTACGACGAATCCGTCCATCTCGGGATCTTGCAGGTAGTCGGGCTCGCCCAGCCAGGCGCGCATGGCGTGCCACTGGCGCGGCGAGAGGATGACCAGGCGGACATGGCCGTCGCGGCAGCGGAATACCGGATACACGGGTCCGGACCCGTGCCGGGCCTCCGTCGGGAGTCCGGCCTGCTGTCGTGCGATTCCGTTGGGAAGCGACCAGTCCGACATCTGCGCCACGGCTTCGTTCACCGAGAAGTCCAGCACGCTGCGGACCCCGTGCAGGTTGCGATGACGAAGCGCACAGAGCGCCGCAAACGCTGCGGTGGGGGAGGCAACATGGTCGCAGAACCTGCCCGGCGGTGGCAGCGGCTCACGGTCCGACGCGCCGGCCTTGAACGCCTGGGCGGCGGTGGCGGCGATGACGGCGTCCGTGGCCTGCCAGCTGGCATAGGGACCGGTCAGGCCGTAGGGGGTGATGACAAGAACGACGAGGTTGGGGAATCGATCAAGGATGTCGTCGTCGACCGGTCCCGAGCTGACCAGGACATCGGTGTCGGTGAGGATCCGGTCACGCTGCGACCGGCCCTCTGGGGTCGCGTCCAGCTCCAGGACCCGCTTGCCTCCATTGCGGAACACCCACCCGAAGGAGAGCCCCTTCCGGACGGGTGCGGCGTGCCGGGAACGGGACCCACCGACCGTCTCCACTCGTATGACGTCGGCTCCGAGGTCCCCCAGGAGGCGGGAGCAAAGCTCGCCCCACTCATCGGTCTGGTCAAGGACCCGGATTCCGGCGAGGGGGAGCACGGTACGGTCGATTGGGAGGCTCACGCTTCTCGACCCAGGGGGTTGCCAAAATCCCGCGCCATCTCGTCGGAGAACAGCGCCCGGGCCGAGCTTTCCAGATCCATGCTGGGAGGGATCAGATTGAACCCACCGCAGACGTTGAGCAGCTGGCCGGTGACCCATTCCGACTGGTCCGACGCCAGATAGATGACGGCGCGGGCGACGTCCTGCACCTCACCGAGTCGGCCGAGCGGCGTCTGGGCCAGCGCATCGGTCCTGTTGGAACCGGTTGCCGCCGAGGCCAGAGCCTCGGTCTCGATCCACCCCGGGCGAATGGAGTTCACTCGGATACCGAAAGGCCCCAGTTCCTGGGCCGCGGCCCGGGTGAGCTCATCGACCGCCGCCTTGGTCACCGAGTAGCTCATCATGAACTTCGTCAACCGGGAACTCGCGCCCGAGGACACCGTGATGATCGACCCCCCGCTGGACAGCATCTTCTTGGCGGCGTGCTTGATGGTGAACGCGGTGCCCAGCAGGTTGACACCCAGCGGCACCATCCAGTGTTCCTTTGAAAGGTGGAGGAGCGACCCCGGAAAACCGGTGCCGGCGTTGGCGAGGGCGATGTCCAGGCGCCCTCCGCCAGCAGCTGCATCCACTGCTGCCGCCACCTGGTCCTCCTCGGTGACGTCTGCCCGCACGAAGTGC
>JBEKIU010000310.1:0-2638 GCA_050011635.1 Acidimicrobiales bacterium | reverse complement strand
CTTACTTGTACCGATAGGTGATCCGACCCCGGTTGAGGTCGTACGGAGTGATCTCGACCTGCACCTTGTCCCCAGGCAGAATTCGGATGCGGTGCATCCGCATCTTCCCCGAGCTGTGCGCCAGCACCTTGTGGCCGTTCTCGAGCTCCACCCGGAACATGGCATTGGGTAGTGGCTCCACGACCGTGCCTTCCAGCACGATGGCATCTTCTTTGGGCTTGGGCAGGTGAATCTCCTCGATACTCTGTCGTTCTTGTCCGCTCGGCCCGAAGGCCGACGTGCATCACGAACCACGCTTTCGTCGTTCGTCCGCACCACATTCGGGGGCACACCTCAGGAGCACCACCAGGAAGCGGGATCGGCACGCCACAGCACACCTGCGGCCAGCCGAAGGAATAGTTTAGCCCGTCAGCGGCAAATTGCCAGTTCGACCCGCAAATCGGCTGGCAGGGCCAGGTCCGGGGGCCGGTTCACAGGACGGTGAACACCTCCGGGCCCTCCTCGGTCACGGCGATGGTGTGCTCGAAGTGGGCCGAGAGGCGGCCGTCGGCTGTGACCACGCTCCAGCCGTCATCCAGCTGGACCGTCCCCGGGCCCCCTGCGTTCACCATCGGCTCGACGGCGAACACCATCCCCGTCTTGAGGGTGGGGCCGGGCGAGCCGGGCCAGTAGTTGGGCACCTGGGGCTCCTCGTGCATGGCCGTTCCGATGGCGTGGCCCACGTACTCCCTGACCACCGAGAATCCCGCCGCCTCGGCCACCTCCTGGACCGCCCGGCCCACCTCGTGGAGGCGGTTCCCCGGGCGGAGCTGCTCGATGCCGGCGTACAGGCTCCGCTCGGTGACCTCCATCAGCCGGGCCGCCTCTTCCGAGACCTCGCCCACCCCCACCGTGTAGGCCGCGTCCCCGTGGTAGCCCTCGATGATCGCCCCACAGTCCACCGAGATGATGTCCCCCTCCTCGAGGATGACCGAGGGGTCGGGGATCCCGTGGACGATCATCGAGTTGGGCGACGTGCACACGACGGCGGGGAACCCGTGGTAGTTGAGGAAGTTCGACCCGGCCCCCCGCTTCTCGAGCACGTCGCGGGCCACCCGGTCGAGGTCCGCGGTCGACACCCCCGGACGGATGATCGCCTTGGTGGCCTGGTGGATCTCCGCCACCACCCGGCCCGCCCTGCGCATCTTGTCCAGCTCGTCGGCATTTCGCCTCATCCGAACCCGCTCCCCTTCTGGCGCCGGATCTCGATCACCTTGACCATCCGGCGGGTCACCGCATCGGGTGATCCGGTACCGGGCACGGACTCCAGCTGGTTGCGGGACCGGTACCACTCGATCAGCGGGGCGGTCTGGTTCTCGTAGAGCTCCAGGCGGCGGGAGATCGCCTCTTCGGTGTCGTCCTCGCGCTGGACCACCTCGCCGCCGCAGACGTCACAGGTCCAGTTGATGAGGGGCGGGGACGAGAGGGAGTAGTTGGCGCCGCAGTCGACACAGACCCGGCGGGCGGCCAACCGGCGGAGGACCTGGGTGGTGTGGATCTCGATGTCGACGGCCAGGTCGAGGTCGAAGGGGGCGAGGATATCCGCCAGCCGCTCAGCCTGGGCGACCGTGCGCGGGCAGCCGTCCAGCACGAAGCCGCGGGCCCGGACATCACTTTCCCCGAGGCGCTCGGCCACCATGTCCATGATCAGGTCGTCACCCAGGAGCTCACCCCGGTCCATCAGGTCCTTGGCCTTCTGTCCGATGGCCGTCTCCTGCTTGACCGCGGCGCGCAGCATGTCCCCGGTCGAGACATGGGGCACCACATAGTGGTGGGAGAGGCGCACGCATTGTGTCCCCTTGCCTGCCCCCTGTTTGCCGAGGACAACGAGCCTGGCTCCGGGTACCACTTACTTGAGGAAGCCCTCGTAGTTTCGCATCATGAGCTGGCTGTCGATCTGCTTCATCGTCTCGAGTGCCACCCCCGTAGCGATCAGAAGAGTGGTTCCGTAGAAGGGATAGCTGGTGATGTTCCACGCCGCCATCAACAGGGACGGCGTGATGGCCACCCCGCCGAGGAACAAGGCGCCCGGCCAGGTGATCCGATTGAGGATATGGGCCAGGTACCGCTCGGTCGGCTGCCCCGGCCGGATGCCGGGAATGTACCCACCCTGTTTTCGGATGATGTCGGCCTGCTGGTGGGGGTCGAAGGCCACGTAGACGTAGAAGAAGGTGAAGAGCAGGATGAATATGAAGTAGGTGAGGATGTAGAACAGGCTGGTCGGCGTCACGTTGGCGTTCACCCAGGTGCGGAAGGCCGCAGACGGGATGATGTTGGACAAGAGGACAGGGATGTACAGCACCGAGCTGGCGAAGATGATCGGGATCACCCCGGCCTGGTTGACCTTCAGCGGGATGTAGGTGCTCGAGCCGCCGTACATCTTGCGCCCGACCACCCGTTTGGCGAACGTGACCGGAATCCGCCGCTGGCCCTGATCGACGAAGACGATCAGCACCAGCAGGGCCAGGGAGACGATCAGGATGGTGGTGAACTTGACCCGACCACCCTCCTGCAGCACCGTGTTCAACCCGGACGGGATACCCGCCACCACATTGGCGAAGATCAGGATGGACATACCCTGGCCGATGCCGCGCTGGGT
>JBEKIU010000309.1:0-2639 GCA_050011635.1 Acidimicrobiales bacterium | reverse complement strand
ATCATGAGTTTGTCGTCAAAGGGCCAGATGACGAGATTGCGCAAGGTCATCAGATAGTGGTCGCCCTCGTTGATATCCATTGCTGTGAGCATTGGATTTGCGGCAAGTACGTCGCCAGGGACCACAAGCTTCAGCACGGCTTCCATCACGACGTGCTCGTCATCGACGATGATCCGGTCGCAGTTGTACTCGAGGAAATGTTGTCTCGTTTTGACGAAGTGTGAGTAGTACGCGGAAACGCCATCACGGCCGTTGGGCCCAATGTCACCGGCCTGCATGTCCCAGAAGTGATACGCGGGATTGGAGCTCAAGGTGTTCATTAGCCCTTGGAGACTCCCCGCGGCCTCGGCATTGGCGTGTTCACGGACACGTTCGAGCATGGTTCGCTGCCGTGCGCTTGCGGTCCGCTCGATCTTCTCAGTGAGCTGACGAATCACGACTTCCTGGTCGATGCATGTGGTCATGTGATTTGCTCCTGCGTCAGTTAGAGGCCGGACGGGCTGACCGAGAGTGTCGGTTCGATGAGGATCTTGGCGTGATGGTCAGGTTGCTCGAGCGCAGCGAAGGCCCAGTCGACCTCATCGAAACCGACTTCAGCCGTCACCAACTTCGCGGCCGGTGTCGTGCCGTCGGCGATTCGCATCAACGACACAAGTAGCTCTTCTGGCGTGTATCCCAGGACGAATTGCAAGTTCAGGTTCTTGAAAATGGCCAAAAGTAGTCGGATTGGTTCCGGGCCCATATGAAGTCCAGTCTGGACAACGTGAGTGCCGGACGGAATGGCGAGCATGAGCTCGTGCAGGAACCCTGGTGATCCAACAGTGTTGAAGACGACAGGTGTCTCGGTACCTCCCAGTTCCTTCCACACCGATACGGTGTCCTCCTCCTTGGGGTCGACCACACAGTCGGCACCGACGCTCTTCGCAAGTTGCCGACGCGCGGACGAGAGGTCTACGGCCACGATCGGTGCGATCCCTTCCGCCACCAATGCGATGATCGTGGCGAGTCCGACGGGTCCGCAGCCGTAAACGATCGCCGAACGCGACGGCGTAATGCCTGACCTACGAACCGCCCCGAGCCCGACGCCAAGCGGCTCGGTGAGCGCGGCAAGCCTCGGGTCGACACCCTCGGGAACCTTGATGGTAGTCATCGCCGTGAGTACCATGCGCTCGCCCAGTCCGCCCGGGAAGTCGCTCGAGTATCCGGGCGACGATAGGCGGCCGTCGCGAAAGACCTGGCCCGTGGTCACGATGTCACCCGGAGCGAATTGTGAGACCCCTGCGCCGACCTCGATGACGCGCCCGGAGAACTCATGACCCATCACGAGGTCCCGGTGGGGATCGAAGACGAGCATGTCGAACCCGCCACCGCGGGCCGCTTCCAAGAACCCCTCAGGGTCACGAAGCAGATGGAGGTCGGAACCACATATGCCATTGGCAACCGTCTCCACCAGGATCTCCCCTGGACCGGCTTCCGGTTCCGGAAGCTCGTCGAGCACGAGCCTCCCTTCTCGTAGAACTACTGCCCGCAATGCGCACCCCGCTTTTCCCGACCGACCAGACGGTCGAGTTTAAAAAAGCTACATCGAGGCGGCCTCGACGTCAAGGTTGGGGTGTTGACTTCTCCGACGCCGAGGTTCGGCGACGGCGAGTGCCATCGCGGCGGTCGTCGACCGGAGGCAGGCTCCGAATCATCAGCGTGGCGATGTCCCGGCCGAGTTCCTGAGGTGAGAGCGGGCCTTTCGGGTTGTACCACTTGTAGACCCAATTGGCGGCGCCGAGACAGGTGTTCACGTAGACGCGCACTGGCGTCTCGAGGTCGCCCTCCGACTCCTTCAGAACCTGGACCACCACGCGCGTGACGATGTCTTCGAACTCACGCCGACGGCGTAGGACCGACTCGGCCAGCTCCGGAGGCAGTTCGGCTTCCTCTTCGAAGAAGACGGTAAGTAGTTCCCGATGTTCGCAGGTATAGGCGACCCGACTGGCAATTAAGGCGTGCAGCGCCTCTCGCGGTGTCGATGCATCGGAGACGATCTCCCTCGCGCTCGACAGGCTTTCGTCGAGGACATTCTCGTACAACTGGACCAGGAGTTCTTCCTTGCTCCGGTAGTAGTGATAGAGCGTCGGCTTGCTCAGGCCCATCAGAGTCGCGATGTCGATCATTGAGGTACCCCGGTAGCCGCGCCGGCTGAAGATCTCGGCGGCGGTGCGCAGCAGGCGCTCGCGCTGGAGGTCAGCCCGCGTCCGTCCCTGGTCGCTCTTGCCGGTGGCACCGCCACGGGATTGGGTCTTCGAAGTCGCGGCAACTTCCCGTTGGGACATCCGCATACTGTATCCGCAGACACGTTCCCGACCGACCGGGCGCAGGGCCCGGGCACGCATGACAGGGTACTGCGAGATTGGTCGGGGGTCAGATCCGAGGGGCAATGGATGCGGATTTTCCCAGCCCTCCTCAGTCCTTCTCGAAGACTTCACCTGCGCCAAGCGGGGCATGGCGAGTCCACTATCGGCGCACTCACGTCCGTGCAGTTTCGTGGCGCCCCGGCGGCCAACCGCTGGTGGTGTTGTCCGCTCGGCGATCAATACCATTCCGGGCGAATGTCATAAGGCTGATTCAGACGTGGTCCGTAGAGTGGG
>JBEKIU010000308.1:0-2672 GCA_050011635.1 Acidimicrobiales bacterium | reverse complement strand
TCACCTCGACCGGAACCTCTATCGTGCCCGACTCGGACGTCACGCGGGCGGGGAGGCCATCGGCCACCCCGTAGGCAGAAGCATCGTCGGGATGGATGAGCAACGTGCAGCGGTCCTTTCCTTTCACGAGCACGCTCACGTTGTGCATCCAGGAATTCTTGGACCGGGCGTGGCGCCGGCTCACCCGCACGGGGGGCTCACGGGGCCGGCCGAGCCGCGTCCGGAGTCGCGCCAGGTCGGCCGTGATGTACGCCGGCGCCAGCTCGAGGCGACCCGAAGGGGTCTGCAGGACCTCGTGCAAACGGGGCACCATCGGGCCGAGGTCGAGCCCGTGGGTGTGCTCCTTGATCCGCTCGAGGGTGAGCCCCTCGGGGTTCTCCCCGAACCGGTCGCCCCAGGGCCCGGTGCGGACCATGAAGTCCGTCATGCGCTCGGGGCCACCCTCGTCGTAGTGGGACAGGACGGTGGCCGGGTCGAGGCCCGTCGTGGCGACGATGGCCGAGAAGAAGCCGTCGTCGATGGCCGCCACGTCCACCTCGTCCGCCTTGGTCCCGCCGCAGATGGCGGCGAGACGGATCAGGATCTCCCACTCGGCGGGGCGTCCGGGCTCCGGCGGGAAGACGGCGTCGTTCCACTTTGCCGCACTCCGCACGGCCAGGGACCACAGCAGGTCGTCGTAGTGCGGCTGCTCCAGGGGGGAGAGGCCGGGGAGGATGACGTCGGCGTGACGTGTGGTCTCGTTGATCCAGTTGTCCACGCTGATCATGCACTCGAGCATCGGCAGGGCAGCGTCGAGGCGGGCGGCCTCGGGCGCGCTGATCACCGGGTTCCCCGCCACGGTGATCAAGCCCTTGAGCTGTCCCTCGCCAGGGGTGTCGATCTCCTCGGCCAGGCAGGAGACGGGCACTTGGCCCATGACCTCGGGCGCCCCGCGTACCCGGCTGTGCCACCGGCCGGCCTCGAAGCCGCCGGCCCAGTCGGTCCGCGGCAGGCTCGACATGCTCCACGCCACCGGGTTGGGGAACATGAGCCCACCCGGCACGTCGAAGTGGCGGGTGAGGATGTTGACCACGTCGACGAGCCAGGACGCCACGGTGCCGAACTCCTGGTTGCACAGCCCGATGCGGCCGTAGAGCGCGGCCCGCTCGGTGTCGGCCAGCTCGTGCGCCAGGCGGCGGATGCGCTCGGCCGGCACCCCACACGTGTCCTGCACGGCCTCCGGCGTGAATGTCCGGCAGTGCTCGGCCAGCTCGGACACGCCGTTGACCACATCGCCGAGACCGCCCAGGTCGACCAGGTCCTCGGCGAACAGAACGTGCACCACCGCCATCAACAACGCGGCGTCGGTGCCCGGCACAATGGGGATCCACTCGTCGGCTCGGTCGGCGGTGCCGGTGCGGCGGGGGTCGACCACAATGGTGCGGCCACCGGCGTCGCGGATGCGGTCGATCTGGCCCAAAAGGTCCGGGCAGGCCAACAGCGATCCCTTGGACGCCTCGGGGTTCGCGCCCATAATCACCCACAGGTCGGTGCGGGGCACGTCGGGGACGGGGAAGGACCACATGTTCCCGTACATCAGGAGACTCGAAAGGTTCTTGGGCCATTGGTCCACCGTGCCCGACGAGTAGATCATCGGTATTCCCGACATGGCGATGAGGACACCGACGTAGCGGCTGAGCGAGAAGTTGTGGGCGGTCGGGTTGCCCACATAGGCGGTCACCGCACCGATGCCGTACTCCGCAATGACCGGTTGCAGCAGTCGCTCGCACGTCGCGAAGGCCTCCGGCCAGGAGACCTCGCGCCAGCTCGTTCCGTCGCGGACCACCGGGAAGCGCAGGCGGTCCGGATCGTCGTGGAGCCGGCCCAGCGTGGTGCCTTTGGGGCAGATATAGCCGTGGCTCCAGACGTCTTCACGGTCGGGCCGTATGAGCGCCACCCGGTCGTCCTCCACGTGGATCTCGAGCCCGCACATGGCTTCGCACAGCGTGCACGTGTGGAGCTTGGTCACTCGCTCGCCCATGTTCCCTCCCCAGGTCCTCGCCCGGCATCCTACGATCTCCGGCCAATCTCGTCCGGCCTACTCGTCCGTGGACCTGTCGCCTCCTGCCGGTCCGGGCGGCTCGGTGTCCAAAAGCATGATCTCGACGGGCCCCCCGGCCTCGACGCCCTCGCCATCGGGAAGGACCGCCAGGGCGTTGGCACCAGCCATCGCCCGGAGCTGGGACTCTCGGCCTGCGATGCCGCCGACCTCGAGCCCGCCGTCGCCGCCCCGGGCCACCAGGACCAGTACGAAGTGGACTTTTCCGTCGCGTCTGCGGGGGAGATCGGCGGTGGCGCGGGCCCACAGCCGGGGTCGTTCGAGCTGGCCATGGCCGGCCATCCGGCGCAGCGCCGGACGGGCGAAGAGCTCGAAGCTGACCATGGCCGACACCGGGTTTCCAGGGAGCCCGAATACGGGGGTGCCGGTGGCGGCCAGGTGTCCGAACGCCAGCGGCTTGGCGGGCTTGATCGCCACCTGCATCCATCGCATGGAGCCGTCGCTGAGGTCGTCGAGAACGAGCTTGACCACGTCGAGATCGCCGACGCTGACCCCGCCGCTGGTGACCACCGCGTCGCACCGAGCCGCGCCGTCTCGCAGCGCCGCGGCCACTGCCTCCTTGTCGTCGCCCACG
>JBEKIU010000307.1:0-2673 GCA_050011635.1 Acidimicrobiales bacterium | reverse complement strand
AGGCGTTCGACCCGATCTCCCTCCTGTTCGCGGTCGATGCCTACCCGCCGGCGACCTTCGAGATCGAGTTCTCGGGATGGGTCCCCACCCTGGAACTCACCGTCTACGTCCGTGCCCTGCCCGCAGCCGGTCCGGTGCGTGTCCTGCAGCGTGCCCAGCTCATCGACGGCCAGCGGGTCGACGAAGTCTGCTCGGTCTGGGATCGCACCGGGCGCCTGGTGGCGCAGGGTACCCAACTTGCCGGGATCCGCCTCGGTTGAGGACGGGTGGAATTCGCAGGTGGACCTACGGTTGGTCCCAGGTTGGCCACCGCACCATGGCCTAGGGTCCGAAGTGATGGATCGCATCGACTTGCACCGGCTTCGACAACTGGCCGCTGGAGACGCGCACGGAGGTCTGCGATGGCGTACCTGACACCTGAACGAATCGAGGAATGGCGGGAAGAGGCGCAGTTCCAACACGACCGGTACCAGCGGGACGGCACCGGCATAGGAACGGTCCTGGCCCTGACCCAGGCGCGCCTGCTGCTCGCACTCACCGAGCTCAGCTCCCGCCGAGGCACGGACGGGTGTTCCGCGGCCGCCAGGAACGAGGCACTGGTGTCCACGGGTTCGGCCCGAGCAGAGACGTCGACGGCACGGTGGGGGACGGCCAGGGATTCCCGGAGCCGTCGTCTCCGGGGCCGGAGGAGTTGCTGCACCGCCCACCGTCGTCATTTCTAGAGTGACAGCATGATCCGTGCCATCGGGGCCGTCGACGACCGGTTGGGGCTGGCCACCGACGACGGGATCCCGTGGAAGGTGCCCGCAGACGTCGAGCACTTCCGGTTCACCGTGGCATCGTCCGATGTACTGATGGGGTACGCGACGTATGCGGAGTTCGAGCGGCCGCTACCCGGCTCCACCAACTTCGTGGCCGCGAGGCCGGGCTCGACGCTTCGCCACGGATTCGTGCCCGTCGCCGACCTGGACTCGTTCCTCGCCGAACACGTCGATGCCGAGCTCTGGGTCATCGGTGGCGCCACCGTCTACGCGCGCACGCTCCCGACCGTGCAGGAGCTCTCACTGACCCGGGTCGAGGGGGACTTCGGCTGCACCAAGTTCTTCCCGCCGTTCGAGTCGGCCTTCCGGCTGGTCAGCGACGATCCGTCCCCGCCGGTCGTCGGCACGCCGAACATCCGGTTCCAGCTCTGGCGACGCCACCCCGGACCCGAAGAGCGGGGTCACCGGGCCTGACCTCGTACTCCCGAGGCGTACGTCGCCGGTGGTCAGGCCATCGGCGGCGGCACTCCTTCGGCGCTGGCGGCGAGACCTGGGTCCCAGGCGCAGATGAGGCACGCGTGACGGAACGCGGACCGGGCGAACTCGAGCGCAACGGCGTGTGGGTCCGGGCTGGAGCAGACGTCGTCCCAGTCCAGGATGAACTCCCCCAGCGTTGCGTCCCAGCGCGCCGAGGCGGGGGACAGGACTCCTGTGGCAAACCCCTCCGGTGCCGGGTGGGCGTAGGCGTAGAAGGCGGCCCGGCCGTACCGACCGTCACCAGGCCACCACCCGATGGCGACCTCCTGGGCGTCCATGGCGTTGCGCATGATGAAGTCCTCCGACGGCGGGTCGGCGGGCTGGCCGGAGAAGAGGTTCGTGGCCAGGTCGAACGACCCCCACCATGCATTGACCGGCGTCGAGCGCCCGCGGTACGGAGCCCGAAATGCGGCCAGCACGAGCGCGGCACGGGTGGCCGCATCGAAGTAGGTGGTGACCTGGTCCGGATCGTACCGGGCATGCTCCTCGTCCTCGTCCAAGGGCACGCTCCACTCCACCTCCTGCGGGGTGGGGTCGATCTCGACCGGGCCGCCCAGGGAGCGCACCGCGTCCATCACGCCGCGGGTGACCTCGCCGACCGAACGGTCGGGAGTCAGGGCCACGTGCTCGGTGCGCCCGTCGTTGTGTTCGACGACCGCCTCGTGCCGGCGGAGATCGAGCGCCACGACCAGGGCCCCCGAGGCGTCGGGCGCGGGGAGCGGAGCCGTCTCCCAGCCTCTGGCGGTGAGGCGGAGGGCGGCGTGCTGGAGCTCGGGCTCGGGCGGCGCCAGCGCGGCGGCCAGTTTGCCGAGCACCTGGGTATGGGCGTGCAGCGTGTCACAGGTCTCCTGCCACTCCCGGTAGGAAAGCGCTGTCCACCCGGACGCCATGGTCGCACCCTACCAAGGGGAACCCGGCTCGGTTCGGCCCGGAGGGGGGCCTCCGGCGGTGCGGCGAGACCACCGGCCCGACGGCCCTCGGGCCGGTTCCTTCGCCGCTCCCGATCTGAGAAGATGAGGCCGTGACCGTCGAAGAGCCACGGGGGCGGCAGCCCATGATCGAAGCCGATCCCGACAACGTCCGGTTTCCCGTCCTCGACCAAGACGTCCTCGACCAGTTGGCCGGGTTCGGGGAGGAACGCGAGGTTTCCTCCGGGGAGGTGCTCTTCAGGGCCGGCGACGCGGTGTGGGACTGGTTCGTGGTCCTCAGCGGGGAGATCGAGATCACCACCGATGACGACGCCCGCGATGTCATCGTCACCTACACCGATGGGCAGTTCATCGGCGAGTTGGGGCTGCTGACCGGCCAACGCGCCTACCTCACGGCACGGGTCGTCCGGTCCGGTCGGGCCCTGGTCGTCCCGCACGATGCGTTC
>JBEKIU010000306.1:0-2707 GCA_050011635.1 Acidimicrobiales bacterium | reverse complement strand
TGAACCGAAGGAGGAGGGGGATACCATCGCCGGGTGCAACCTGAACCCGGCCGCCCTGCTGTCCGCGGTGCCCTGGCCGCCGACATCCCGTCCCTGGCGTCGATGCTGGTACGCGCCTTCGCCGACGACCCGGTGGCCAATTTCATGTTCGCCGGCGACCGTCGCAGGCAGCGCGGCCTCCATGCCTTCTTCACGTCCCAGCTCCGCCACGAGTACCTTCCCAACGGGCACGTGTACACCACCGGGGACGGCGACGGTGCCGCCCTCTGGGGCCCTCCCGACGTGGCCCGCAACGGGCTCAAGGAGCTGCTCCAACTCCTCCCGGCCGCACCCTTCCTGGTCAGCTCACGCATCCACCGGGCCCTCGGGCTGTTGTTCGAAGTCGACGGTCTCCGACCCAAGGAGCCCCACTGGTACCTGGCCACGCTCGGGGTGGAGCCGCCCCGCCAGGGGCACGGCGTGGGATCGGCCCTCCTCCTCTCCATGCTCGACCGCATCGACGAGTCCGGCCGTCCCGCCTACCTCGAGTCGTCCAAGGACCGCAACGTGCCCTTCTACGCGCGCTTCGGTTTCGAGGTGGTCGAGGAGCTCCACCCCGAGGTGGGCGTCCCGACCATCTGGCGTATGTGGCGCGAGCCGCGGGTTCCCGGGTTCTGACGCCCAGGCCGGCTCGATCCTCAGCCGGCCTCGATGACGCAGCCGGCCTCGATGACGCAGTCGTCGACCACGACGCAGCCGTTGACCACGACGCAGCCGTTGACCATGACGCAGCCGTCGACCATGACGCAGCCGTCGACCATGAGGCAGCCGTCGACCATGACGCAGCCGTCGACCATGACGCAGCCGTCGACCATGACGCAGCCGTCGACCTGGACTCAGCCGGCCACGTGGACGCCGTCGGGCCTGCCGTCGGGCACGGCGACCACCGCGTTCAAGAGCTCGCTGAAGGCACGGGTGGGCGCCGAGGGCAGGCCCCTGCTTCGCTGGGCCAGCCCCACCCGGCGCCGGGGGAGGCCCTCGATCGGGACCGGGTGGAACTGGTCGCGCAGGACCGAGGGAATGGCGGTGGCGGGGAGGATGGCAGGACCGTATCCCTCGAAGGCGAGCGAGGCGATGAGCCGGAGTCCGTCGATCTCCGCCGCAGGGAGGAGGGTGATGCCGAGGGGTCTGGTGACCGCGTCGAGCTCGTCGCGGAATGCCGTCCCCGGAAGCGGCAGGATGAGCTGCATGTCGGCCAGGTCCTCGAGCCCGAGCGGGCGGCCCGGGTCGACCATGGCATGGCCCTGGGGCACCACCAGCATGAGGTCCTCTTCGAACAGGAGCCGGGCCACCAGGTCCCGGCCCGAGACCGGCAGGTGCAGGATGGCCAGATCCAGCTGGCCGCTGGCCAGCTGGGGCTCGAGCCCGGTGGTGTTGCCCTCGACGACGACCAGCCGGAGGTTGGGGTGGCGTCTGCTGGCCATGTCCATGAGCCGGGGAACCAGCCATCGTGCCGTTGTGCCGATCATTCCGACCCGCACCGTGCCGGCCACCTCGTCCTTGCAGGCGGCCACGTCGGAGATGAGGGCATCGAGCTCGGACAGGATCCGTCGGGCCCGGGCGACCACCACCGTGCCTTCCTCGGTGAGCCGGCCGTCGGCGCGGTCGAAGAGGGGAGCGCCGAGCTCGCGTTCGAGGCGGGCCACGTGGGCGGAGATATTCGACTGGACGGTGTTCAGATGTTCGGCCGCCGCCGAGAAGGTGCCGTGGTCGCTGACCGCGGTCAGTGCCTGGAGGTGCCGCAATTCCATCGCTTCGAATGATAGCAGTTATCAACATTAGCTGCTTGACTGATTGCTCGCGTTTGTATACGATGTCTTCAGACCACAGGATGTAAGGAATCCCCCTCCTATCCTTGTTGAGTCAGTGCAAAGGGACCGCCTCCCCCCTGGCGGCCCCTTTGCCGCGTCTAGGGGGCGTTTCGTGTGGACCGACGGGCAGTTGCCCGGACTCCTCCTGCCGGCGGTAGCGTGAGGGCATGCCTGCCGCCGGTGCCGTCTTCGTGGATCTGGACCGCACGCTGATCCGCTCCGCCAGTGGGCCCGTCTTCCACCAGGCCATGGAAGCCGAAGGTGTGCTCCCTCCGGGGCGTCACCTCCCCGGGGACGGCCTCATGTACGGGTTCTACAACCGGTTCGGCGAGTCGGTCCCCTTCATCGGCCTGGCCCGGGCCGCGGCCGCGGCCATGCGCAACCGCCCCGCGGAGGCCACCCGTCGGGCGGGGAAGCGCTCCGTCGAGACGCTGGTGGACCTCGTCCAGCCGTGGGCCCTCGAGGCGCTGGCCGCCCACCGCAGCCAGGGCAGCCGGCTGGTGCTGGCCACCACCTCGCCCGTCGACCTGGTCTCCCCCCTGGCCGATGCCCTCGGGTTCGATGCCGTCATCGCCACCCGGTACGCTCAACGTGACGGGCGCTACACCGGCAGGCTGGACGGCGGGTTCGTCTGGGGCATGGGCAAGCGGGCCGCGGTGACCAGGTGGGCGGCGGACAACGGCGTCGACCTCGGTGCGTCGCACGTCTACACGGACAGCGTGTTCGACGTCCCATTGCTCCTGGCCGTCGGCCACCCCCACCCGCTCAACGCCGATCCCCGGTTGGTCGTGGTGGCCCTGGCCCGGCGGTGGCCTCTCGAGTACTGGGACCGGCCCCCGGGCATCCCGTCGGTCGTC
>JBEKIU010000305.1:0-2736 GCA_050011635.1 Acidimicrobiales bacterium | reverse complement strand
GATCTCCTCGTTCCGAGCGATGTACTGGGCGTTACCCAGCCTGGAGACCTGCTCCCTGGTGGCGAAGGCGAAGTGGGCCAACAGGTGGGGGCCTATGTTCAATCGGGGGAGCTCTCTCAAGGGGAGCACCTCCAGCTCGGTACCGGAACGGAGCCTCATCGACCGGCGAGAGGAAGCGAACACATGAACCCGTGTTGCCGTGTCCGAACCGAGGGTCGACTCCAGCATCTCGATCGTGGCCCGGCCCAGCCAACCGCCACCACCGGTCACCACCACGTCGAGCTCTGATTCGACGAGTCGTTGCCCGATGGTAGGGGACAGGGACAACAGGCTCACGTGCGGCACCAGGTGCTGTACGACCGCTCTGATCCGGGTGCGCTGATCGTGTTCACGTGATGTGCCGCCAGAGAAACAGCCGTCGTCACTCGTCCAGCAATGGAATCAACATGTTCTCCGCCAGCTCCTCGCGAGACAGGAAGGGAGCGAGATCCTCGAGAGGTGACGACACCATACGACCGTCCTCGAGCTGCCGCGAAGCGAGCTTTGGGGCGAAGGGTTGCTCGGGATCCAACATGACCTCCAGAAGCTGTGGACCCTCGCTATCAAGAGTCTCACGGATGCTGTCGGCCAGCTCGTTGAGATTGGCACAGCGGCGTACCTCGAAGCCGAATGCGGTTCCCAACGTTCCGAAATCGGGGAACGTCAGCCCCGACTCGGGGCCACAGCCAACGACATTGTCGGGAAAGTAGTTCTGCTGGGTCTGGCGGATGGAGCTGTACCCGTCGTTGTTCAGCACGATCACCTTTATCGGCAGTCGGTTCCCTGCGATCGTTTGGAGCTCCTGCAAGTTCAACATGATGCTGCCATCACCGGCCAGGCAGATGACTCGCCGGTTACCGGCGGCATACTGAGCCCCGATTGCAGCCGGAAGGTCGTAGCCCATCGATGCGCATCCCGAATTGGTGAACATTCGTTGGCCGGGTTTGAGGTGGGCGGCCTGAAAGGTCACCACACAGGCCGTGCCATCCGCGCAGACAACGACATCGCCCTCATCCAGCTCTTCGAAGAGGGTCTGGACGAAGCAGTAGGGGTTGATCGGTTCATCGGTCTTCCAATACTCGGCGAGCACCACCGGGTAGCGAATATGTCGTTCGCGGCACCAGGCCAAGTACTCGCGGTGAGTAGCTTGGGGTGTGTATTCGAGCTGCTCCAGTCGTTCGAGCGCCTCGGCGAGATCGGCATGAACCGGGAGATCGATCGACAGGGTCGGTTTGGACAGCTCCGCACTGTCGACGTCGATCATCACGGTGAATGCAGCACGGGCGAAGGCGGCCCAGTTGTAGCTGATCTGCCGCACATTGAGCCGGCTGCCAACCACCAGCAAGAAATCAGCATTCTGCACGGCAAAATTGCCGCCGCGTTCCCCCACCGAGCCTGGGCGGCCTGCGTACAGCGGGTGATCATCCCAGAGCACATCATGGGCGTTCCAGCCCGTGACCACCGGAACATTCAGCTTGTCGATGACCCGCAGAAACCCCTCATGAGCACCCGAAAGTCGCACACCGGCGCCGGCCAGGACGACCGGCCGCTCGGCCGAGGCCAAGCGCTCCAAGACGTCGCGCAATTGCGCGGTCAAAGCGTCCCCGGTGAGAAGACCTCCCTCGGCGGGCAGGGTCGCTGCGGGGCCGTCCACCGAAGGGTCAAAACCACGCTGTGAGGCCGGGTCGATGGTGGCCGATTGCACATCGATGGGGACGTCGATCCACACCGGACCCGGTCGACCACGGCGAGCCAGCCACAACGCCCGCTCCACGACGAAGCGAGTCTCTTCGGGGTCGTCGAGCTGCACGGCGAGCTTGCAGACGGGCGACGCCAAGGCGACGATATCGACCTCTTGGTCGCCGAGCTGTCGTAATGGCAATTGGTAGCTGGTGAGAAGCGTCTCCCTCTTCACCTGTCCGGAGACCACCACCATCGGTATCGAGTCGACATAGGCCCCGAACACACCGTTGAGAGCATTGATGCCGCCAGGACCACTGGTCACATTGACTACTGCCGGGCGGCCGGACAAGCGAGCGTAACTCTCGGCCGCCATCGCGCACGACTGCTCATGGTGGGTGAAGACGGTGGTCAGCCCCGGAGCCCGTCCCAGCGCGTCGTTGAGATGCATGGCACCGCCACCGGTGACCATGAAGACGTGTTCGATCCCGTCGTCCGTGATGAGCTGGGCGATGTAATCGGAGACTCGCACGCCTTACCTCGAGCTCTCACACATGGTCATCGCCAGAGAGGACGTGCCACCTCTTCTCGAGCATTTCGATGCGCTTGGAGTCTTCGTGCTCGATCGAGGTGTAGTACTCCCGTTTGTTGAGCAACCAGAGCAGCTCGAAGTGGACCGCCTCGACCAGCCCCTTTTCGAGATTCGGTCCGTCGAGCGACGCCGCATCAAAGATGACCTTGCGAGTCTCGAAGCGCGAAAGGTAGATGGCCCGAATCCGACGGAGCGCGTCGAGCGCATCCATGGACACACCTCCACCCACGACGTAGTCGTGCCCGGACTCCTTCACCGCCTTGGCGGTCTCGACGCAATACTCGGTGATGGCGTCGGTATTGATGTCATCACGGTCACGCCCCGTCGACAGCGTGAAGTCGACGCGTCCGAAGACGATCCCGTCTGCTCCACCTTCCGCCCGAGCCATATTCATCAGATCAGGCAGGCAATTGAAGGCCCCCTCC
>JBEKIU010000304.1:0-2801 GCA_050011635.1 Acidimicrobiales bacterium | reverse complement strand
GGATGCTGGGCGGGATGGCCTCCGGCAACCCTGGCTTCGTGGCCCGCTCCATCACCTGGAACGCATCCATCGTCGACCACCACAGCGTGGCCACCAACACGGCCTTTGCTTTCATCCAGATCTTCCTGGGGTTTGGCATTGCCTGGCGGCCGTCTCTCAAACCGGCCCTGGCCGCTTCGATTGCCTGGTCCCTGGGCGTCTGGTGGTTCGGCGAAGGCCTGGGCGGTGTACTCCAAGGTAACGGCACTCCGATCGCCGGGGGACCAGGGGCTGTGCTGTTTTATGCGCTGCTGGCCATCGTGCTCTGGCCGGCAGAGAGAGCCGGCGACGCCCCACCGTTTGCGGCGGCCCGGGGCACCGGCATCAGGGCGGCCAAGGCGGTTTGGGCAATCGTATGGATCGGTCTGGCCTACCTCTCACTCATCGGCTCGGGTCGCTCGCCCCAAGGCGTCCACGCCCTAATCGACGGCAACGTGGCGGGTGAACCGGATTGGCTGGCGACCATCGACCGTCACGCCGCAACGTTTGTCTCCAATCACGGACTATCCGTCGCCATCGTGGTCGCCGTCATCTGCCTCGGGGTCGCCCTCGGCGTGTTCCTGCCCGATCCTTTGCCCCGCTCCGCCATCGTTTTGGCCGTTATGACTGGGGCCGTTATCTGGGTCGTGGGACAGAATTTCGGTCTGCTCTTCCCCGGCAGCGCCACGGATCCCAACTCGGGTCCCCTTCTGATCCTTCTCGCCCTGGCCTACTGGCCGCGACATTGGCCGCTGACGACCGACTCAGTGGTCGCGACTAAGGCGACGGCCATTTCCGTCCCTATCGGCGCAGCCTGATCATGCCCCATCCCACCTGGCTGGCCTACGGCTTGGCCGTCCTCATGGTGACCGTCTCGGTGTACTGCGTCGGCCGGTTGGTCGTCGCCGGGCGGTGGGGTCGACGTAACCACGTGGCTGTCAATGTCTCCCATGTCTTGATGGGGGTGGCGATGATCGGACAGCTCGTCCCCCGCTGGAACGAGCTCCCCGACGGTTTCTGGGAGGTCATCTTCGGGATCATTTCTGTGTATTTCCTCGCCCTCGGTATCCGCTTCGTCCGCCAACACGGCCTGGCGGAAACCGAAGACGACAATGTGCACCACTTGTCGCACTACTTGATCCACGTGGTCATGGCCTGCGCCATGCTCTACATGTATTGGCTCGGTTCGCCGATCACGGCATTGTCGTCAAGCGGTATGTCGATGTCCGGGCCACCCGTCGGAATCGGAGATCCCGGGCTGACGCTCCTCATCATCGCTGTCCTCTTCGCATCGGCCATCTCGCAGCTCGACGCCATCACCGAGTTCTCTCCCCACCAATTGGCTCTCAGTGCGGCCGGTCAGGACCGCATCGGCACCGGAACAGGTAACCGCTTTACTGTCGAGACGCGAGCCCTCAGTGAACGGCCATGGCTCGCCCCACGACTAGAGATGGCTTGTCACATCGCCATGTGCTTCACCATGGGATACATGCTCGTCCTGATGCTCTGAGACGACAGCCGTGCCGTCCCTACCGACCACAATTCGCCCGCCCGCTCTGAAAGGATGCCTGTAAGTGAGCTCGACCGTGATCTGCGAGAACCCAAAGTGTTCCTGCGAATCGTGCACCTGCGCCGACTGCCAGTGTGGGGTCGCCAAGCTCGGAGAGCTCGAACGGCGAGTGATCGAAGTCCTCTGGAACGAGCCCGGTCGTGAGCAGACGGGTCGCGAAGTGGCCAATGCTCTTTCCGGCTACGCCTACACCACCGTGGCCACCGTCCTCGATCGCCTGACCCATAAGGGGCTCGTCCGTCGCAGGTTGGAAGGGCGGACCATCCGGTTCGCCGCGACGGGAACTGGAGCTACGCACACGGCTGTCGTCATGTACGAGGCGCTGGAAGAGACCCCTGACCTCGATGCCGCACTCGTCCGATTCGCAGAGACCATCTCTGACGCAGAGGCGGCCGCCTTGCGCCGGGCTCTCGATAAATCCATTGGCACGGCACGAAGAAGACAACGGTGACCCGGACCAGGCCCGACGTGACGTGATCGGTCACCCACTCACGTTGCAACACGGAGTGCACTAGTTGGGTCCGTTCGTGCCTGGGTTTGGGAGAGTCTCGGTACTGAGGCATAGGACAGGCTGTGTGGGGCCTACAGGTGTTCGGGCGGCCGCCCAGGGAGGACTTTCCCGCCTTGGGGGCCCGGGACGATTCGGCGAAGAAGAAGGGGACCCTCCCCACCGTCAATGCCCCCGGTTAGTCCCTAGTGGCTCAAGGCTCTCGTGTGGAGAGGGACGGTTTATTGGTCTCGACTCGGGGACTGGTCCGTGTTGGTCTTGGCGCTGGCCCTCTCGTGCTTGTGATGGTCCATACGCCGAAGAGGTCGGCAACTTGACCTGCAGCTATTCAGCGCGCTTGGAGGTGTGTGCGCGCTTGGAGGTGCGCTTGGAGGTGCGCTTGGAGGGACTCGAACCCCCAACCTTCTGATCCGTAGGCGGAGCCGTGACCGTCCCATCGAATCCCAACATGTTCCACTCTGTCGCAAAATCCCTGCTCATTGGTGATGGATCCTCCGGCACGTGAAACGCGACGGGACCATCTGGGACAGGCTGGGACCGATTTGTTGGCTCAAATGTTGGCTTTCTTCTCGGGGCCCACTCGTGCCGTTCGGTAGTCAGTTACAGACAATTGCCGGGTGCGTTGTTTCACTATTTACTCTGTTTCAGATCATGCGGAACAGTGCTAATATCGAAACAATCCAAGCTACGGTTCCACGCCATATC
>JBEKIU010000303.1:0-2809 GCA_050011635.1 Acidimicrobiales bacterium | reverse complement strand
CGGTGCAGTGGCGGGAGGTCATCATCGAGGCCCGACGCTGTAGCCCATTCGTCGGCCCGGTTCAAGAACCGGTTCATCTTCAGGTCGGCGAGCGCGCAGGTATTGGCGAGGGACCCGGAGAACTGGGCCACGCCGTCGACGACACGGCCGAGGCGGCCCACGATGCGGATTCCTTGCGCCGTGAGGGTGTTGAGGTCGGTCGTGACGGCTTCCGGGGTTCCGGTGAGCTGGGGGGAGGGCAGGTGGCGGGCCCGGGTCAGGTCGTCGACCTGGTCGTAGCGCTCGGCCAGCAGGCCCGTGGCCTCGAGCCACCAGAAGATGTCGCGGCCGCGGTAGGTGCGGGGCAGCCGGACGTGTTCGCCGACGGCCAGGGTTACCGGGCGCCCCGACCGGTGGATCTCGCTGGCGAGCTGGACGCCGGTGGCTGACGCGCCGACGACGAGGACCCCGCCGTCGGGGAGCTGGCCGGGATCGCGGTAGGTAAGCGGGGTGAGCGTCGTAATGGACGACGGGACGGCGCCGGCGACACCCGGGATCGCGGGCAAGTTGCACGCCCCGGTGGCCAGCACCACCGCGCGGGCGCGCAGGACATCGCCGTTGGCCTGGATCTCGAAGCCCTCCGGTGCCGCGCGTACGGTGCGTACAGTCGTGGCAGTACGCACCGGTGCGCCGACGAGACCCGCGTAGCGGGTGATGGTGGCGACGACATCGGTGACGGGCATATAGCCGTCCGGGTCGTCGCCCGCGTAGTCGTAGCCGGGCAGCCGGGTCTGCCAGTTCGGGGTGAGCAGCCGCAGGGTGGGCCAGCGCTGGGTCCGCCACGAGTTCGCCACCTCACCGCGCTCGAGGACGACGTGGTCGATCGAGCGTTCGGTGAGGCGACGGCTCATGGCCAGGCCGGCGTGACCGGCACCGACGACCACAGCGGTGGTCTGCATCATGCGGGCGTCCGGGGCGTGGCCTCAGGCCAGCTCGACGAGCACCTTGGTCGGGTTGGTTACGATGTCGAAGACCGCCGAGCGCTTCTGCGACTGGGCGATCAGCGCTTGGAGGTCCTCGCGGGAGGCGTCGGCGTCGATGGCGAACCGGACGGTGACCGCCTCGAACCCGTGGCGGATGTCGGGGTCGGCGCCCAGGATGCCCAGGACGTTCATCTGGCCCTCGATAGTGGCGGTGACCGACCGGAGCTGGATGTCCCGGTATTGGGCGACGGCGGCCACGCCGGCGGTCAGGCAGCTGGCCAGGCCGACCAGCACGACCTCCACGGGCGTAGCGCCGTTGTCCTCGGACGCGAAACACTCGGGGTGGTCGACGTCGTACTCGTACGTGTTGCGGTGCTGCTGCTCGGCGCCCAGCCCGGTGAACCCGGTCACGGTTGAGTGGCTGTGGGTGCCCTTGCGCCAGGTGCAGCTGGCCCGCCAGGTGAACTGGGCCGCTTCCGGCGCGGCGGACAGCGCCTCGCGGGCCCCGAGCAGGGCCTGGACGTTCACGCCGTTGTCGATCGGGCTGTCGGTGATGGTCATCGGTGTCTCCTTGGGTTGGGTGGATCGGACATGGTCATCCCGGCCGTAGGCCGGACCGAGAACGACGGGGAGTGCGACGAGGCCGCGCAGGACCAAGCCGTCGCCGCGGGCCCAGGCCAGGGCGTCTCGGCCGGTCGCGAGGCCCAGGTCCGGGTAGCGGATGAGCAGGGTCTCGAAGGCGACTTTGGCTTCCAGCCGGGCCAGCGGGGCGCCCAGGCAGTAGTGGATACCGTGGCCGAACCCGAGGTTCGGCCCATCGGCGCGGCTGATGTCGAGCACGTCGGGAGCCGGGAACCGGCCCGGATCGCGGTCGGCCGCCGCCAGGCAGACCAGCACCTGCTCGTGGGCCGGGATCTGGACGCCGTCGAGGGTCACTGGCTCGGCCGTCACCCGGAACGTGGCGTGCGGGACCGGGGCGGTGAAGCGGATGAGCTCGTCGATCGCGGCGGGCAGCCGTCCGGGATCGGCCAGTAGCGCCTGGAGCTGGCCGGGGTGATCCAGTAGGGCTACCACCCCGTTGCCGATCAGGCTGGCGGTGGTGTCGTGCCCGGCGACCACGAGCTGGAACAGGCTCGACAGCAGCTCCTGCGTGGTGAGCGCGTCGCCTTCGGTGGCGGCGATCAGGACGCTGACGAGATCGTCGGCTGGGCTCCGGCGCTTGGCGTCGACCAGTTCCCGCAGGTAGGCCACGATGCCGTCCGACGCCTCGACCGCCTCCGGCGGCGGGTCACCAGCCCACCCGGTCAGCAGCACACCGAACCAGGCGTGCAGGCGCGGGCGGTCGGCTGCCGGGATGCCGAGCAGCTCGCCGATCACCTCGAACGGCAGGGGGTAGGCATATCCCTCGACCAGGTCGACGGTGGCGCCAGGACCGGCGCTGTCGAGCTCGTCGAGAAGGTTGCTGGCTATCGCCTGGATGGCCGGCTCGAGCGCGGCGATCCTCCCAGGCACGAAGGCCCTGGACACAAGCCGTCGCAGCCGGGTGTGGTCGGGGGGGTCGACGTTGAGCATGTGCCGGGAGAACTCCGGCCCGGGCAGCCCTTCAGCCACGACGTCGCCGTTGTCTTGCAGGGCGGCGAGCATGTCCTTGGAGATGCAGGGGTCATTGAGCGCTCGCCGGGCCGCGTCGTAGCCCAGCACGACCCAGGCCCGGTCGCCGCCGGGCAGGCGCACCCGCTGCACCGGGCACTGGGCCCGGGCCTCGGCGAAGTGGCTGAAGGGGTTGTCTCGAATCGCTGGTGCCCAGCCGCCCCAGGTGCTCAGGATGTCAGTCATGGTCGCCCTCG
>JBEKIU010000302.1:0-2841 GCA_050011635.1 Acidimicrobiales bacterium | reverse complement strand
AGAAGAGCGCCTGGGTCCCGTTTCCGTGATGGACGTCCCAGTCCACGATCAGCACCCGCTCGCCCGCCGCCACCAGGGCGGCGGCGGCCACTGCAACGTTGTTGAGCAGGCAGAACCCCATGGACCGATCGGCCAGCGCATGGTGCCCGGGCGGGCGGCCCACCACGAAGGCGACCCCCGAATCGCGCTCGGCCAGTGCCTCCACGGCCACCAGGCCGGCGCCGGCCGAGAGCCGGGCCGCGTCCCACGACTCGGGGGTGGCATAGGTGTCGGCATCGAGTGGACCGCCTCCGGTCGCACAGAACCTCTCGAGCTCCTCGAGGTAGTCGCGGGAGTGCACCCGGACGAGCTGGGTCGTGTCGGCGGGCCGCGCCGGCAGGACCAACAGGTCGTCACCGAGGTGGAGGTCGTCGACGCCGCCCATCGCCGCCCCGATGCGCGAGGGCCGCTCGGGATGGCCCTGGCGGTGATGCCCATCCCCCTCGACTGGCCCGACCACGATCAACACTGGCACCGAGTCTGCCCCACGGTTGGGTGCGACTCCAACCGGTACCGGACCCGCCCCGGCACCGGCCACACCGGCCTCACCCGGTTCCGGCCTCCACCCAGGGCCGACGCCTAGTGTAAGACGATGTCCGGACGGCCATCGGGTGCAGGGGCATGACCGCCTCCGCCGTCGGCACTCTGGTGCTGATCGCGGTGGCCGCCGTGCTGGCTCCGATCCTGTCGGAGCTGACCGGGCGCCTGGCCATTCCCGAGATCGTCATCCAGATCGGCCTGGGCATCCTCATCGGTCCCTACGTCTTCAACCTGGCCCATCTCGACTCGGTGGTCACCGGACTGTCCGATCTCGGTCTGACCTTCCTGATCTTCCTGGCCGGCTACGAGCTCGATCTGGAGAAGATCCGGGGCCGGCCCCTCAAGCTGGCCACCACCGGATGGGGGCTGTCGCTGGTCATCGGTCTCGGTGCCGCGTTCGCACTGGTGTCGGCTGGCCTGGCCCGCGACACCGTCGTCGTCGGCCTGGCCCTGACGACCACGGCGTTGGGCACGCTGGTGCCCATGCTGCGGGACGCCGGGGTGATGGACACGGGGTTCGGGGGCTTCATTGCGGCCATCGGCACGGTCGGTGAGTTCGGGCCGATCGTGGCCGTCGCCCTCCTGCTAACCAAGAAAGAGCCGTTGCTCACCTCGTTGCTGCTGGTGGCGTTCATCACGGTGGCGGTGATCACCGTCCTGGTGGCGGCCAGGGCCCAACCTCCCCGGTTGGTGTCCCTGCTCAACCGGCACCTGGAGTCGAGCGCGCAATTGCCGGTCCGCGTGTCGCTGCTGTTCATCGTGCTGCTGGTGCTGCTGGCTGAGACGCTCGGGCTCGATGTGCTGCTCGGTGCGTTCGCGGCCGGCATCGTGGTCCGCCTCTTTTCAGCCCGCGGGGAGAGCGAGGCCATCCGGGCCAAGCTGGAGGCGATCGGGTTCGGATTCCTCATCCCCATCTTCTTCGTGGTCAGCGGTATCGAGTTCGACCTGCACATCTTCATCCACCATCCGATCTCCCTGTGGCGAGTCCCGGTGTTCCTCTCCCTCATGCTGGTGGCCCGCGGTGTGCCCGTCTACCTGCTCTACCGGGGGGTCCTGACCGGCATCGAGCGACTGCCCATGGCACTGTTCTCCGCCACCGGTCTGCCGCTGATCGTGGTCATCACCAGCATCGCACTGGCCGAAGGGCGCATGCTCCAGGTCAACGCGGCGTCGCTGGTCGCCGCCGGAATGCTGTCGGTGATGTTGTTCCCTGCCATAGGGCTCGGTCTGCTGCGCAAGGCGGGGAAGACGGGTGCACCCGAGCCCGAGCCAGAGCCTGGGTAGCCGACCCGGCCACGAGCCGGGTCAGGGTGTGGGGCGTTGCACCGAGGCCCAGTCGCGGGCCTCGAGGTACGGGGCGAAGGCGGTGGCGATGGCATCGATGTCCGAGGCGCTCTTCGGGCGTTGCAGCTCGTAGAGATCGGGGAACTCGAGCCAACCGGTGACGTGCTGCCACAGTCGGACGGCGTCCTTCCCGACGGGCGGGTTGACGAGGACGGGGCCGAACAGGGCCTGCCCGTCGTCGAAGACGAGCGTCGGGACGCCGAACCCCCCCTTGGACACCACCGTGTCGTGCTCGGCCCGTACCTCGTCCCCCGTGGTCGGGTCATCGATGGCGGACGACACGAGCCCCGGGTCGAGCCCGAGCTCGACGAGCAGTTCCTCGGCCACCTCGGGACGGTGGGGCTTGCGCCCTTCGACATGGAGTGCACTGCCGGCGACCCGGTACCAGTCGTCGAGGAGCGCCATGCTCTGCCGGCGCAGGAGGGCTCCGACCCGCATCATCGACCACCCGTACGACCACTCGCGCTCCCACGGGTGCTTCTTTCCCTCGGCTCGGTTGATCTCCTCGAGGCTGAAGAACCGCCATCGCAGGTCGAGTCCGGTCAGGTCGCGTACCTCACGGATCCAGAGCGACGTCTGGTAGGCATAGGGGCACATGATGTCGAAGTGGAAGTCGACTCCGCTCGGTTGGTCCATCGCCAAATCCTCCCCACCGGGCGCCACGTCCCGGCTCCAGCACCGTACACTCGCCCGGCCCCAGGTCAGTGCCCCACTCAAGCAGTGCCCCACTCAAGCAGTGCCCGGGCGAGGTCAGAAATGCCCGAGAACCGGGTGGGGGACATAGGGCTCCTCCAGCCGGGCCACCTCCTCGTCGGTGAGCCGCAGCTGTTCGGCGGCCAGGGCGTCGGATAGGTGGGCGGGCTTGGTGGCACCGACGATCGGGGCCGTGATCCCGCTCCGCTGGAGAACCCAGGCCAG
>JBEKIU010000301.1:0-2854 GCA_050011635.1 Acidimicrobiales bacterium | reverse complement strand
GGGCCGGCCAGAGGCCGGCGACCGCGCCGATGAGGATGGCCGCGACCATGCCGCCGCCCCAGGCGAGAACAGGGATGACCACGAGTTCGTGCTTGGTGGATGCGTAGACGGCGGTCGCCACGGCACCGGCACCCACGCCGACCGCACCACCGATGACCGCCAGGAGGACGGCCTCAGCGAGGAACTGGACACGGATGTGACCCTTGGTTGCCCCGAGCGCCCTTCGCAGTCCGATCTCGGAGCGTCGTTCCAGGACGGATATGACCATGATGTTGGCCACCCCGACGGCCCCGACGAGAAGGGCCACCGCACCGAGGCCCAGGAAGAGGCCGTCAAAGGCGCCCTGGGCGTCGGCCTGGGCGACCAGTGCGGCCGACGGCTGGCTCACGTCCACGTCACTGGGGTTCTCGGGATTGGCGGTGGCGGCGAGCACGTTATCGACGGCGTCCGTCTGGGTGGTCACCGCGCGCACGTAAATGGTGGAAGGGTGTCCATCGAAGTCCAGGTAGTGCTCGGCGGCCGGGAAGCCGACGAGGACCGACGAGTCGATCGCCGGGACGAGGGGGGCCGGATGCAGAATCCCGGCTACGTAGCACCAGCTGCCGTCGAGCCAGATCCGCTCGCCGGAGAAGACGCGGTCGATGCCCAGCCGTTGGGCGGCGGCCGCCCCCAGCACGCAGACGAGCTCTCGCGCCGTCGCCGCGTTGAGGTAGGAGCCCTCCGCCACACTGGTGCCCACGGTGCGGAGCAGCCCGAGGCTGGCGGCGTCAACGGAGAGGGCATCGGTGTCGATGGTGGGGATGAGCGGGCTGCGGTAGACGTCACCCTTCACCGACCCGATCTCCTGGACCTGCGTGACCGGGCCGATACGTCCGATCATGGCCGGGGCCACCTCGGGAAGCTCGGCCGTCTGGCCGACGAGGTTCTGGCCGTTTTGGACGACGAGCAGGTTGGTGCCCAGTGCGGAGATCTCGTTCAAGAGGCCCGCCTGGGCCGAGGAGGAGAGACCGAGCACGGCCACGATGGCGGCCACGCCGATGGCGATCCCGAGCGCCGAGAGCCCGGATCGCAGCTTGCGCGTGCGCAGGCCGACCGCCGAGAGGCGGGCGAAGTCTGACGGCCGCAGCTTCTTCGTCCCGAGACTCTCGGTAGTGATCACGACGCCGGGTAGTCTCGGTGCGCCTCACTTCGGGCGAGGCCAGCCGGCGGGTTCAGAGCCGCTTCCTTGTGGGCACTGTCGGCGACGATGTGACCGTCGAGCATGTCGATGCGGCGGGACATGCGTGAGGCGACGCTGTGATCGTGGGTGATGACCACAATGGTGACGCCTCCGCGGTGCAGCTCGTCGAACAGTTGGAGGATCGACTGCCCCGTGGCCTGGTCGAGGTTTCCGGTGGGCTCGTCCGCCAGGACAATGGCCGGTTCACCGACGAGCGCCCGGGCGATGGCGACTCGTTGGCGCTGGCCGCCGGAGAGCTGCGTCGGGCGAGCGTGGGGTCGCCCGGCCAACCCCACCATGGCCAGGGCGTCGTGGGCGCGTGCCCGCCGCTCGGCCAGCGGCACTCCGGCGTAGAGAAGGCCATCGGCCACGTTGTCCAACGCGCTCTGGTGCTCGGACCGGAAGAACTGCTGGAACACGAAGCCGATCTGGGTGGCCCGCAGGGCGGCCAGCTGGCGGTCCGAGAGTCGGCCCACATCCAGACCCCCGACCCGTACGGTGCCGGTGGTCGGCCGGTCGAGGCTGCCCATCAGGAGCAGCAAGGTGGTCTTACCCGACCCCGAGGGCCCCACAATGCCGACGAGTTCGCCCCTGGCCCCGGCGAAGCTCACGCCCCGGAGCGCGGTCACGGGCGGTTCGCTCGGATAGACCTTTGTCACCTGATCCACTTCGAGCACGGCATTGCATCCACCGTCGGCAGGCGGCGCCGCGGTGTCGTCACGCCGGCCCCTGGTCTGGGTTCCCAGGCTCACAGGGCCGGGACCACCACGCGCTGGCCGGCGGCAAGGCCCGACCCGGTCACCTGGACCATCCCGTCTGCGTCGTCAAAGAGCCCCAGGGAGACCGCCACCAGTCGGCGGACCCCTTTGGTTGGCACCACCTCAACGGCGTAGCCGCCATTCGAGAGCGCGAGAAGGGCGTCGACGGGCACCGTCAACACGTTGGCAACAGCTCCAGTGGTGATGGACACCTCCACCGGGGCCTGATCCCAGTTTCGGGTGGCCGCGGGATTCGTCGGGTTCACCAACACGGTGATGGTGGGCGACCCGACCCCTTGCCCAGAGGTGGCGACAGTGCCGACCGAGGAGACCACCCCGGGTGTGTTCTCGTTGTCAGGCAACGTGATCGTGACGTGGTCGCCGACCGCGACTTCGGACTGCTGGCCGGCGTCGAGGGCGATGCTCACCTCACGGGCGGTCGAGGTGGCCGACATCACCTGCTGTCCCGGCCCGACGGGAGCGCCGAGGGTGGCCGAGACGGTCGTCACCCGGGCCGCCGTCGGCAAGAAGACCACCTGGCCCAAGGCAAGGGTGCCATTCTGGGCGATGCCGAGGGCGGCCTGGAGCTTCTCGACTCCCACCTTGGTCCAGTACCCGAACTCGTCCGAGGTGGGACTCAGCTCCGCGCTCGTGACATAACCCAGGGCCACCAGGTCTGCATTGAGCTCTCGGACGTCGGGACCCGTCACGTCTGCGGCCGACGGTCCTTCGGACAGGCTGCGGTAGGCCGGGGTCGAGCCGTACAGGACGACGACGGGCTCATTGTCCACCTCGTAGAGCACCTCGCCTTGGGAGACCACCTGGCCGACCGCCGGCAGAGCGGTGACGGTGCCCTGACTCTGGTTGACCACGCTGT
>JBEKIU010000300.1:0-2874 GCA_050011635.1 Acidimicrobiales bacterium | reverse complement strand
GGGCATCCAGCTAGGTGGGTCACTGCCGTTCACCCCACGGGCGAAAAAGGTTCTTGAGCTGTCGATGCGCGAAGCGAATCAATTGGGCCATGCCGACATTGACACTGAGCACATATTGTTGGGACTCGTTCGAGAGGGAGAAGGCGTCGCGGCCCAGGTGCTCGTCAGCCTCGGTACTGATTTGGGGCCTGTCCGGCAGAGGGTGATCCAGTTGATGTCGGGCGACGAGGCGGATTCACAGATTCGACGGTCCGCCGCACCTGGCCAGCCGAGGCAGTCCCCCATATGTCCGCAGTGTCGAGCCGAACTAGCTGAGACCGCACGCTTCCGCACCATTGCGACGGCGCCCGCGATTGCCGATGGTGATCAACAGCCAATTTCGATAGAGGTCGTCTACTGCGGGCAATGTCGGGTTACCCTCGGGGTGTTCAAGCCGGATCTACCAACGGCAGATTCGGTTTGATCCTTGGATAGGGAGCAATGTAGGGAGCCATTCGTCGACTGACGCAGGTTGCCGTCGGCTCGCGCCGGTTGCCATCGAATCCCGGTCAGAGCTGCTGCCCAGTGTCACCCAGTTACATCGGTTGACAGTTCGACGTCGCATGACACGCAAGGGGTCACAGGTTCAAGTCCTGTACGGCCCACTCTTGTGATGTGTCGGATTTTCTGGGACAGATGAACCCTCAGACGCTATCTCGGCCCTGCCGCTGGTAGTCAACCGAGGGGTCGAGTTCGAGGTGTCGGATCATGACGCCCTCCTCGTCGATCACGCGGACGTCGAGGTCCGCCACGAGGATCAGCACGCGCTTGCCTCGATGCTCTCGTCCGACCCCCACGTGGTGGAGCCTGGAGCGATAGCGCAAGGTGAAGACGCCGGTCTTGTCGATGCGGTCTCGCCGGACCTTGGTGTGGGCCAAGATCGGCTGGCCGTCGATCTTGATGGTGGCCTTGTCGAGCTCCCGCCAGGCGCGCATCGGCGGACACCCTCCACCACCGGGCGCGTCTACCAGTGGGTGTAGCGTCAATCCAGCCGGGTAGTACAAGTTCCCTTGCTAGGAACCTCCTGACCCTGGAGTGTGTGCCGCTCAAGCTTGTCTGCACCCGCAGGCGGGTGAGGGAGTGCAACATGAAGAAGTACCGCAACTATTGGACTTATTCCATTGGCTGCTTTCTTGTGTGGGGAGTAATCCTGGCAGTTCGTGCAAGTTTCTGGGAACACTCATCCACCACGCGTGACGTCCTCTACGTTTTTGCAGGCTGGTGCATTGCGTGGGTTTCTACCACCATCGCACGATCGGTCTACCCTCCCCCGAAACGCTGGCTCGAGCCGAGTACCCCCACTCCCTAAGTGACGGGAGCCGAGTATGTCGGCAATCCTCAGCGAATGACACTTCCGAAGCGGATCACGTTTCCGTCCGGGTCGGTGATGGAGCCCTCTCGCTTTCCGTAGTCTTCGTTGCGGGGGCCGTCGACTTGGATCTCGGCGTGTCGCCACTCCTCGGCCATCCGGTCGGCATCCAGACAGTGGATGTAGAGAGCCCCGTGACCTGGCAGATCGTCTCCTCCGGCTTGGGCAAGGTGGATCGTCAGATCCCGGTCACGGTGAGCGAATGCATAGGTGTCGTCGTGGAATGACACTTGGAAGCCCGCGCGTTCGAACCAGGCGACCGAGCGAGCCACGTCAGCCACTTTGAAGATGGGTTCGAGCCCCGTGGCAATCCAGGAGCCCGTCATCAGCTGTAGTTGGCCGTCTCGCTGTCCGACGAGTCCGCTGAGGCAGTCGTGGCAGATCGGCAGGTCGGGGTGAGAGCGCAGTTTCACCCACCAATCGACTGACCTTGAGCAACACGCGCACGTCGACGCCATTCAGGTCCGGCTTCTTGCGTAGTAGACGATGCCCTCCCAGTCGGGGGCTGGGTCAAGGGGACGGAACCCCGCCGAGAGCAGGCAAAGGACGGACGCGGTGTTCTCCGGCTCGATACCCGCCGCGAACAGCGAAACATGGGCCAGTGGGGGCACCTGCATCAACGACAGAATCATGTCGACTCCGTGGCCCCTTCTCCGTAGGGCCGGGTCGGTGACATAAGCGATGCTGCCCGATGGTGCGTCGATGACGCTCACCACTCCTCGTCCATCGGGACCGCCATCCCAGGTGGCCCAGCGGTCGAAGGTTCCACAGTCCACGTAGCCAACGGGCACGTCCTTGTCCCACGCCAAGAATCGGTGGCGCCCCGTTTCTTGTGCCCCTCGGAACTCACCGAGAGGAGCGTCGGCGAGCTCAAGAGCCATCCAAGGCCACTTCGGACCCCCCAGCCATCGTTGCGTTTCAGGGTCCTCGAACCACGGCTCGACCAGGGGGAGTTGAGAACGCGCCAAGTGCCGCAGGTCCACCGCCATCGCAACATGGTCTCATCAACGGAGAGCAATGTGGGGAGCAATTCACCGTCTAACACCGGATGCCGTCGGCTTGCGCCCGTTGCCATCGATCCGGGTCTGACCTGCCGCCCAATGGCTTCCAGTTTCCTCGGTTGACATCCCGTCTTCGCATGACCCACAAGGGGTCACAGGTTGAAGTCCTGAGCGGCCCACCCGTAGGACCGTCCGGGTTCCTTGACCAGCAACAACGTAGATCGTGGTGCACGGTGCACGAACCGCCCCTATCGAGAGCAAGCCGTGATCCAGTCGAACTCGGAGGTGATGCGGACCCCGACTCCGGGAACGTGCATGGGTTCGATGACGCCGCGCAATGCGTCACGGAAATGGTCGAGGCCGACTGCACGTATCGCCGGGACCGAGGGACCGGCCGCGACGAGCGCGCGGACGGCGATTTCGGTGTCGGGCCATTCGTTGACGACGGTGACTGTCCCGCGCTCG
>JBEKIU010000299.1:0-2912 GCA_050011635.1 Acidimicrobiales bacterium | reverse complement strand
CGTCACCTCCGGTCCATCCTGTCTCCTTGCCCTCCGAAACTCCTGCGGGCCTGGGGTTCGGATGCGTCGGAGCTGATGACCAAAAAGCGGCATATCTGACGTGGCACTCGGCGGGTAGCGGTCTTTCCGTGTCGGTGGCTCGAATGGTGGGTTCTCCACTCCTCGTCTCAGGGACCCGCTCGGGAAGTTCGATCGGCTTCGCGTTTGGGGTTTCCTTGTTCCGCGGGTCTGTCGAAGGAAGCCATCTCCTCCTGACTGGACCTTCGAACGTCATCGATACCAATGCCACTACACCAATGACGTGCATACTCGAATCATTCGCATCGTGGCACCTCGGAGTGCGCATCGCCTTTGCCGACCAAGTCGGGAGGGCTGCTCGGGGATATCAGACCTGCAATCAGTTGGGCATCGGTCCGTACCCAGATCAAGCACCGCCGGGCGTCCCCCCAGCAGCCACGGCCATCGCCCACGGAGCCGTCACCGCAGTGGCCATTCGCCCCCTGTCGGGCCCTGAAGTCGATCTTGTGGAGAGTGACGGACCCGCAGCCTGCGCGTCAGGTCAGTTTCCCAAAGCCAACGGGTCCAACCTTTACGTGATTGTGTCCCCGTCATTGACACCGAGTCAGGCGCACGACCTGGAGAGGGAGGAGGCGAGCTATCTTCGCAACACCAAGCTATTTCGCACCGTCACCGTCTATCCACCTAGCACCGATTAGGTGGGTGAAAATCCTGTTCCGGCGTTGTGGGATAGGTCGTTCGCCGATGGTTCACAGGCGAGCAAGCATTGCGGCCAGGGTCCTCTCGTCCTGTGACTCGGCCAGCTTCGTGGTGAGCAGATCTATGACGTAGCCACTCTTCGTCGCCGACAACAGGTCGGGCTTTATGATCAGCTCGCTTCCCGATCCAACAGGCTCAGGGCCAAATACAAACCAGTATGCGGAGATCCCAGACACCTGCACCTTGGCGTACTTCGGCGCTGGAACTCTTCTACCGTTGGCAAGGGTCACAAAATGTGCATGACCGCTGTGGATGTTCGTGAACTCGGTTACCGACTTGTGATTCCAAGAGAGACCCACGGCCACAGATGCCGGCTGCGATCCTTCGGTGACGTAGAGGCAGGTACTCTGTGGGCCGACGAGCGAATTGTTACTGGTCTTAATTTAGATGGCAGAACTGGCCGACCGAGAGCCTTCGTAGCGGTCCTTATCGACAGCATGAGCAGGCCGAACGAACTGGCGATGGCTGCGCAGTCGGTGATCCACAACCGGCAAGGATCAATATGGGTGCTATCACCACGTGCACGAGCACAGAACTCCGCCGAGTCACCTGGGAAGTATCGCCCAGATCTTCGGCGGCCGCTGCTGGTTGCGGATATACGGCACTAGCCGACCTCCGGTGATCCGGGAAAGGGAGTGACCGGTTGGGCGAGACTGTGTCCGATGAGTGAGCAATCGGCAGAACCAGAGCGGTTCACCGCTGTGATGGTTCGCCAATACGCGCTCGGATCGATCTCATTTATGACTGACGCTTGGGGCAATCCGGGGCCGCCGCTTGTCACCATTGAACTCCAGCCCACGGAGATCGTCGTCACAGAGACATCTGGGGGCCAGTCGGGCAAATGGATCGGGGATGGACGGACTCTCAGATACGGAGAGGTCAAGACTGCCCAGACGATCGTCAACTCCCGCTCCTACTTGGTGAGAGGAGCCAACCCCCACGACATACCGTTCGGCGTCAGGCTCTACCTGGGAGGATCGCGGTCGCACATACTGCTCTTCACCACGGCCTGGGAAGCCCTGTTGAAGGCTCTGGCTGATCACCATGTGCCGATAGATGAGAACCCACGGAAGCTCGGGGTACTCCTCATTGGGCGGAAGTAAGCCACCACCCACCCGGTGCAGGTGTTGTGGGACAGCCTCGATCCGGCAGGCGTGGCACAATCTCAATGTGCGATCCCGTGGGTTCAACATTCGCCAGCGGGTTGTCGTAGTCGTCGGATTCGGTGCTGGTCTCTTCTTCTTTGGTAGCTGGCTGACGACACGGGGTGAGGGCGGCTCGGGTTGGGTGGCCTACGCCCCTCTTTCGGGTGCCATCAATACTTCGGATCTTCCCGGACCAGGTCTACATCCGTGGGTACGGCTCCTGATTTGGCTCTTACTGATCGTTGTATGGGTCGTGGTCGGAGTGGCACTTCTGCGTTCACGGCGAGCCGAGGATTCGTCCGAACCTGTTGACTGATGCAGGGCCGAACTGCCTCACCTACCCGGTGATCGGGGGCACCTGGAAGCAAGCGAGTGCCACACTCTACTTAGGCAGTCTGCGACTTCTGGCGCATCCTCAGCAGGGAAGCTGGATCGGTACTTTCGTCCGTTCCACGCATGAAGTTCGTCTCGATGCCCGACGGCCGACACCTTCATCCCGCCACCGCAAAGAGATGCCACTCGCCCGGGACTCCCTTCAGCTGGTGCTCTCCTCGGTCATCAAACTCGATGCCGGACCCGGCTACCAAATCCTTCACGGTTGAAGAAACCATGACTTCCCGAGCACCTGCCATGGCAGAAACTCGCTGCCCGAGGTGAACGGCGATCCCGCCAATGTCGGCGCCTCGGCGTTCGATCTCTCCGGTGTGCAGCCCCGCTCGAATATCGAGCCCGAGTCGGGCGCCTCCTTCCCGAATGGCAAGCGCAGCCTTGATTGCCCGGGCCGGCCCGTCAAAGGTCGCGAGGAAGCCGTCCCCGGTGGCTTTGATTTCTTGCCCTGCGAAGCGTGTGAGCTGCCGGCGAACCATGGCGTCGTGTGCGTCCAGCAGCTCTCGCCATGATCGGTCCCCCGAACGGGCGGCCAAGGCAGTCGATTCCACAATGTCAGTAAACAGAACCGTTGCCAGCACCCGGTTGTTGTCGGGCTCGGTG
>JBEKIU010000298.1:0-2915 GCA_050011635.1 Acidimicrobiales bacterium | reverse complement strand
GCCCGGGCCGGAGAATGGCCGGATCGATGAGGTCCTCGCGGTTGGACGCTCCGATCACGATCACATCCTTTAGGGTCTCCACACCGTCGATCTCCGCCAGCAGCTGCGGCACGATGGTCGACTCCATGTCCGAGCTGATGCCGGTCCCGCGGGTCCGGAACAACGAATCCATCTCGTCGAAGAACACGATCACCGGGACGCCCTCTTCCGACTTCTCCCGGGCCCGCTGGAAGACGAGCCGGATCTGGCGTTCCGTCTCACCCACGTACTTGTTGAGGAGCTCGGGCCCCTTGATGTTGAGGAAGTAGCTCCGGGCGTTGTTGTTCCCGGTGACCTCGGCCACCTTCTTGGCCAGCGAGTTGGCCACCGCCTTGGCGATCAGCGTCTTGCCGCACCCGGGCGGGCCGTAGAGCAGGATCCCCTTGGGCGCGGGCAGCTTGTGCTCCGAGTAGAGCTCCCGGTACAGGTATGGAAGCTCCACCGCGTCGGTGATGGCTTCGATCTGGTCGTCGAGCCCACCCACGTCCGCGTAGGTGACGTCGGGAACCTCCTCGAGGACGAGTTCCTCGACCTCGGGACGGGCCAGCTTCTCGATCAGCAGACCGGTACGCGACTCCATCAGGATGGTGTCGCCAGCGCGGAGCTTGACCCCGATCAGGACGTCGGACAGCTCGGCCACCCGCTCCTCGTCGGCCCGTCCGAACACCAGCGCACGCCGGCCGTCCTCGAGGACTTCCTTCAGAACCACCACCTCGCCGGAGCCCTCGCCCTCGCGGGCCAGGATCACGCTGAGGGATTCGTTGAGGACGACCTCGTTACCCCGTTGCAGATCGTCGAGGTCGATGTCGGGGTGGAGCGACACCCGCATCTTGCGGCCCCCGGAGAAGACGTCGACGGTGCCGTCGTCGTTGGTGCCGAGGAAGGTCCCGTATGCCGCCGGCGGCTGGGTGAGCTTCTCCACCTCCTCGCGGAGATTGGCCACGTGCTCCTTGGCCGTCTGCAATGTGAAGGTGAGCTTCTCGTTCTGCGAGATGGCCTGGGCCAGTTGCCCCTTGGTCTCGAGCAGCTTCTCCTCCAGGGTCTGGACCCGCCGTGGGCTCTCCTGCAGGCGCCTGCGCAGGACGGTGACCTCTTCCTCAGCGGCCTGGGCCCGAATCCTCAACGTATCGAGGTCGTCGTCCGTCACATCGGCCCGCCGCTGGTCATCTGCACCGTCGTCGAAATCAACCGTTTGAATCACCTCGCTCGAGTTGCACCCTTGCTGGCGACCCTACACCGGCACCTATGGGTTCAATGCGGCATTCTCACCACGGACGGACGCCTGGGCCGACCGATCTGACGGACCGTCAGTCAATGGGGTCGCGGTTGCGGATAGCATTGGCGGTGAGGTGCTGGGATCCGGGCCCTGTGGAGGTGTCGGGCGTCCCGGTGCCTCACCGGTCGGCTGAGGGCAGTCGACCGACGGAGCCGACCCGGACCGACGAGTGGAAGCCTAGGAGTGACGTAGCTGATGAAGGTCTGGATTGACCAGGATCTCTGTACGGGCGACGGCCTCTGTGAGGAGATCGCGCCCGCCGTGTTCACCCTGCTGGACGACGGGCTCGCCTACGTAAAGGAAGGCGCCGACGTGAAGAGCGAGCCCGGTGGCTCGGCCGGGATGGCCGCGGTGCCCGAGGATCTGGAGGACGCCGTGGTCGAGGCGTCCGAGGAGTGCCCGGGCGAGTGCATCTTCATCGAGCAGAGCTGACCCCGACGAATCACGAGATGGCTGTCGGGGCCGGGCCCGGTCCCCGCGGCTCGTCGAAGGGCAGGAGCAGCCGGGCGGTGGTCAGGAAGCCGGTGTGACCGACCATGCGGTGGTCCGGGCGGACCGACCGGGCCTCGATGTGCCAGGTCCGGTGCAGTACCTCAAGCGTGGAGGCCAACCCGAACCCGTTGTGCTCGAGCGCCGATCGCAGCTGTGAGGTCTGGTTGATGGTGGGGAGGTAGGCGCACAGGATCCCGCCGGGCCGCAGGGCCTTCCCGGCGTGGGGAAGCACCTGCCACGGCTCGGGCAGATCCAGGAGGACCCGGTCGAGCCCTTCCTCGTCGATGCCCTGGTAGACGTCGCGTATCTCCACCCGGTAGCGGTCGCTCCCGGCACCCATGGCGGCGACGTTGCTGCGGGCCCGCTCGGCGAAGTCCTCGCGGAGCTCGTAGCCGACCACATCGGCGCCGGCCCGCAGCAGGGCCATCGACAGCGCACCCGAACCCACACCCGCCTCGAGGGCCCGCACCCCGGGGGCGATGTCGGCTTCGATCAGGATGGCCCCGAGGTCCTTCGGGTAGATCACCTGGGCCCCGCGTGGCATCTTCAGCACGGCATCGGAGAGCGTCGGCCGCACGGCCAGGAATCGCCGGCCGGTGCTGCCGAGGATGGTCGTCCCCTCCGGGATGCCGATGAGATCGTCGTGATCGACGATGCCGACGTGGGTATGGAAGGTGGCGCCGGTCCGCAGCGTGATCAGGTACCGGCGCTCCTTCGCATCGACCAGCAGGATCCGGTCGCCCGGCTCGAGGATGCTCCGGTCCCCGTCGGGCCCCACGTCGCTCAGCGGCCGGACGACTTGGCCGAGGGCGGCCTGCTGGTCCTCACGATCAGACGCTCACCGGGCTTGAGCTGGGTGCGGTAGATCACGTCGTCCTGATGGCGGGCCCGGTTGAGCATCCAGATGGCCACACCCACCACCACCCAGGCGGTGTGGTAGCCGCGCAACCCGCGTCCGAAGGCCTTCACCTGGATGTAGTTCAGCAAGGTGTCCATCGCTCAGATCCGCCGGACCTCGACGATGGCCGACCGCCGTCGGCCGTTCCGGCGGCCGATCAGGAACACCACGGCCACCAGGGCCACGCCCACGGCCAGCCCCACGGTCACG
>JBEKIU010000297.1:0-2957 GCA_050011635.1 Acidimicrobiales bacterium | reverse complement strand
CCACGACGCCGCCTGGATGCCCTCGTCCGTCCCGGTCGGGGGCATCCGTATGTCGGTGACCACGACGTCGGGATCCTCCTTTTGGATCAGCTCGAGGAGTTGGGGGAGATCGCAGGCGGTCCCGACCAGGTCGAGGTCGTCGCGCGCCTCGATAATCCGGGAGATCCCCTCCCGGAGAAGCACGTTGTCCTCCGCCAATGCAACCCGGACATTCCCCATTTGCACAATCACGGTAGCGCGCCGGGGTACCCAACCCGTGGTCGAGGACCGATCGGGGGTTTCCATGGCGTGGTACTGGCACCAAATCGGGACGGATACTGGCACCCTTGGCGGCGGGCCCACCGGCGACCAGACTGACCCGGAGGCGTGAGGAGTCAGCCATTTCGGGGAGGTCCGGGTCAGTGAACAGTCCATGGCGCCCCGGCAGCACGGCGTGAGCCGAGGTGCGTTGGGGGTCGCCTGGTACCGGTTCCGGGCCACATTCGGGCGCCGCTGGGGCAGCTATCTGGCCCTGGTCGTCCTCGTCGGCTTGGTCGGCGGTGTGGGCATGGGCGCGATCGCGGCGGCTCGGCGCACCCAGTCGTCCTTCTCCACCTTCTTGGCCAGCACGAATCCACCCGATCTCACCGTCACCATCTACGGCGCCAATGCGAACGGCGCGGCAGACAATCCCAGCTACTCCACGCGCCTCACCAAGGAGATAGCCGGACTTCCGCACGTGCGCGCCGTGCATGTCGGCCTCCTCCTGACCGCCGCCCCCTTGAACGGGTCCGGTGCCCCCCGGATCGATTCGACCGCGTTGGCCTATCCCGTCGGCAGCGTCGACGGGCTCTTCTTCACCCAGGACCGCGTGGCGGTGACCGCGGGTCGCATGGCCGACCCCGACCGTCCGCACGAGATCATGATGACCGCCCTGGCGGCGCATCAGCTCGGCTTTCACCTCGGCGAGACCATTCCCTACGGGGTCTATTCCCAGCAGCAGCAGGATCTCCCCGGGTTCGGTACGGCCGCCGTCCGCCCGCTGATCCGCTTCAGTGCCACGCTGGTCGGCTACGCCTCCTTGAGCTCGGAAATCATTGAGGACGATATCGATCAGGTCCCGACCTTCATCATCCTGACCCCGGCACTCGTCAAAGAGGTAGTTGCGCAGATCGGTCAGGACTCCTTCGGCGCCGAGGTCTTCTCGATCCAGACCGACCACGGGAGCCGTGACGTGGCGGCCGTCGAATTGGAGATGGCACGGCTCATCCCATCCCAAGCGATCTCCAGCGTCCACGCCACCGCGCCGGTGACGGCAAAGGCCGACCGTTCGCTCAAGCCGATTGGAATCGCCCTCGGGGTCTTCGGGGCCATCGCCCTCCTCGCGGCACTCTTCATCGGCACCCAGGCCATCTCCCGCCGCCTCCGCGTGGGGGGTGAGGACACGGCGGTACTGCGAGCACTCGGAGCCGACCCGGCCATGACGACCGCCGACGGGCTCATCGGAATTGAAGGGGCGATCGTGCTCGGGTCGCTGTTGGCCGCCGCGGTGGCCGTGGCCCTCTCGCCGCTGTCACCGCTCGGTCCGGTGCGGTCGGTCTACCCGACCCCGGGCATCTCGTTCGACTGGACCGTGCTCGGCGTGGGGCTTCTCGCGTTGATCGGTGGGCTCAGTGCCATTGCCGTATTTCTCGCGTACCGGGGGGCGCCTCATCGCGTCACCCGCAGGGAACGACTCGCTCCCCATGTCAGTTCCAAGACGGCGCAGGGACTTGCCACGGCGGGGCTTCCGGTCACCGGTGTCGTCGGCGTGCGCATGGCACTCGAACCCGGAGCGGGTCGGACCGCGGTGCCGGTGCGGTCGGCGCTTCTCGGCACCGGACTGGCGATCTCGCTGGTCGTGGCCACCGTCGTCTTCGGGAGCAGCCTGGCCACCTTGGTCTCGCACCCCCCGCTCTACGGCTGGAACTGGAGTTACATGCTGAGCCAGGTCGGGTCGGGGGGTGGCAACGTGCCGCCCCAGGCCTTCACCCTCCTGGCCCACGATCGCGACGTGGCTGCGTACACCGGCATCTCGTATCTCGACGGTGAGATCGACCACCAGGGAGTGCCCTTCCTCATCGGTGACAACCACCCGGCGGTGTCCCCTCCCATCCTCTCGGGTCACACCGTCGACGGGAACCACGAGATCGTGCTCGGTGGGGCCACGATGGCCGCGCTGCACGAGCACTTGGGCGGCACCGTGACCTTCTCGTACGGGACCGCGAAGAACGCCCCCATTTACGTGCCGCCGACGCGGTTGACCATCGTGGGGACCGCCACCATGCCTGCCGTCGGCTTCGCCAGCGTTATTTCGGATCACACGTCCATGGGGACCGGGGCA
Organism: Acidimicrobiales bacterium; assembly: GCA_050011635.1. GTDB lineage: Bacteria > Actinomycetota > Acidimicrobiia > Acidimicrobiales > RAAP-2 > Bog-756. Next base: position 595 of record JBEKIU010000297.1, on the reverse strand, counting down.
CTGCTGTCCGCTGGCGTCCTGCCTCGAGCGTTCCTGGGCGCAATGAACAGCCCTGACCCGACCCTGAACGGGCCGAACCTGGCCCTGGTCCGGCTCCGTAGCGGTGTCTCCGCCGCCACGGGTCGGGCCAACCTGCAACGGATAGCCGATTCCGCCAACAAGGCGTTCGCCGCAGTGCCCGACGGAGGTGGCAGTGGCGACACGATCGCCGTGGTGGGAGTCCAGCGTCCGGCTGAAATTGTCAACTACCGCACCATCGGGGCCACGCCGACCCTGCTCGTCTCGGCTCTCGCCCTCGGCGCGGTGTCGGCCCTGGCGCTGACGTTGGTGGCGTCGGTACGCCGGCGACGACGCGATCTGGCGCTGTTGAAATCAATCGGGTTCACCCAGCGGCAACTCGGCGCAGCCGTGGCCTGGCAGGCCTCGGTCAACGCCGTGGTTGGGATCGCCATCGGAATTCCGCTCGGCATCCTGGTGGGGCGATGGCTCTGGGTCCTGTTCGCCCGCCAGATCTACGCCGTTCCGGAGCCAAGTGTTCCCGTCGTGTCGGTGCTTCTCGTCGCGATCGGCGCCCTGGTGCTCGCCAACGTGGTGG
>JBEKIU010000296.1:0-2993 GCA_050011635.1 Acidimicrobiales bacterium | reverse complement strand
ATGGGCGCATCGAGGTCATCCACGGTGTCGACCTGGTGGTCCCTCCGGGCAGTGTCTTCGCCCTCCTCGGACCCAATGGGGCCGGGAAATCGACGCTCCTGAAGGTGATCAACGGCCGCATGCGCCCGACCGGCGGGGAGGTGCTGATCGGAGACGAGGCGGTAGGGAAGCGTCCTCCGGAACGCCTGGCCCGCAGTGGAGTCTGCGCGGTTCCGGAGGGCCGAGGCATCTTTCCCAACCTGACGGTCCGCGAGAACCTCCGCATCTGGACGTACCGGGGTGGCATAAGCGCCAGGGACGTCGAGGACAGGACATTCGCCACCTTCCCCCGGCTGAAGGAGCGCCGCGGCCAGCTGGCCGGGACGCTCTCGGGTGGCGAGCAGCAGATGCTGGCCATCTCGCGGGCACTGGTCACCGATCCCCGGGTCCTGCTGCTCGACGAGCTGTCCATGGGCCTGGCCCCGCTCATCGTGTCCGAGCTCTACGAGCTGGTCGGGGATCTGGGCCGACAGGGCATGACCATCCTGTTGGTCGAGCAGTTCGTGACCACCGCCCTGTCGGTGGCCACCCGGGCCGCCATCATGGTGCACGGCCGGATCCAGCAGGAGGGGACACCCGCCGAGATGGCCGAGGCCGCGCTCAACGTCTACCTGTCCTGAAGGGCCCGGTGGTCACTCCTCGGGGGCGAGCTCCACGAGGACGGCAGGTTCGTCGGACTCCCTGGTGACGAGGGTGACCACGCCGCCGGCATCACGCAGGTCATCCTCGGCCGACAGGAGGGCTGCGATCCGCGGTGCCGAGTCGGCCACGGTCAGGGTGGCCACAGGCGACCGCATCGAACGCTTGGCCGTGGACTTGGCCTGCCGGATCCGCCCCAGCACGGCAGCGGCGACATCGAGCACGGAATCCGGGTCGCCGGACCGTTCGTCGGTCGATGCACCCAGCTCGGAGACGGTCGGCCAGGCCGAGGTGTGGATGGACCCGACCTGCCACCACGACCACACCTCCTCGGTGACGAAGGGGAGGACGGGCGCCAGCAGCCGGAGCAGCACGGAGAGGGCCGAGGCCAGCGCGGCCCGGGCAGAAGTTGTGCCGGCCGAGTCTGTGCCGGCCCCGCCTGCTGTGCCGGTCTCGCCGTAGGCCCGGCTCTTGACCAGCTCGAGATAGTCGTCGCAGAAGAACCAGAAGAACGCTTCGGTCCGCTCGAGGGCCCGGGCGTAGTCGTAACCCTCGAACGCGGCAGTGGCCTCGTCCACCACCGAGGCCAACCGGGCCAGCATGGCCCGGTCGATGGCGGTGGTCACCGTCCCGATCGCCGGGACGATGACCGTGCCGTCGTCGTCGGCGATGCGGCCGAGGGCGAACCGTGAGGCGTTGAGCACTTTGATCGCCAGTCGCCGCCCGACCTTGATCTGACCCTCGTCGAAGGTGGTGTCGGTCCCCGGCCGTCCCCCTGCCGCCCAGTACCGGAGGGCGTCGGCTCCCTGCCTCTCGATGAGCGGCAACGGGGTGACGACGTCCCCTTTCGACTTCGACATCTTCTTCCGGTCGGGGTCCAGCACCCAGCCGGAGATGGCCGCGTCGGACCACGGCAGGCAACCGTGCTCGAGCTCGGCCCGGACGATGGTCGAGAACAGCCAGGTACGGATGATCTCGTGGGCCTGGGGGCGGACGTCCATGGGGAACACCCGGGCGAACAGGTCCGGGTCGTCCTCCCAACCCGCCGCGATCTGTGGGGTGAGCGACGATGTGGCCCACGTGTCCATCACGTCCGGGTCGCCGACGAAGCCGCCGGGCTCGCTCCGCTGCTCCTCGGTGTACCCGTCGGGGGTGTCGGTCGACGGGTCGACCGGGAGCCGGTCCTCGTCGGCGAAGAGCGGGCTGTCGAAGACGGCCTCGCCGGCTGCATCCACCGGGTACCAGACCGGAAAAGGAACCCCGAAGAACCGTTGCCGGCTGATGTTCCAGTCACCGTTGAGGCCCTCGACCCACGAGCGGTAGCGGTGGGCCATGTACGGCGGGTGCCACCGGAGCTCGTCGCCCCGGGCCAGCAGGCGGTCGCGGAGCGGCAGGGTCTGGACGAACCACTGGCGGGACGAGACGATCTCGAGGGGCCGGTCACCCTTCTCGTAGAACTTGACCGGGTGGGTGATCGGGCTCGGGTCTCCGATGAGGGCGCCCGCTTCCTGCAGGAGCTCGACGATCCGTGCCTGGGCCTGTTTGACGGTGCGGCCGGCCAGCTCTCCGTAGGCGGACGCCGCGCCCTCGGGGTCGTCGGTCTCCCATCCCTCCGACCCCCAGGTGACCGGCAGGAGGCGACCGTCCCGCCCCACGATGGTCCGGGTGGGGAGCGAGAGCTCCCGCCACCAGACCACGTCGGTGGTGTCGCCGAACGTGCACACCATGGCGATGCCCGACCCCTTCGCCGGGTCGGCCAGCTCATGGGCCACGACCGCAACCCGGGCACCGAAGAGGGGAGTGACCACCTCGGTGCCGAACAGGTCCTGGTATCGATCGTCCTCGGGATGGGCCACCAGCGCCACGCAGGCGGCCAGCAGCTCGGGCCGGGTGGTCTCGATGTCGACGGCCCCGTCGTGGCCGGCCCGGGGGAACCGCAACCGGTGGTACGCGCCGGGGATCTCGCGGTCCTCGAGCTCGGCCTGGGCGACTGCGGTCCGGAAGTCGACGTCCCACAGGGTGGGGGCGGTGTGCTGGGTCACCTCGCCGCGTCGGGCCAGGCGGAGGAAGCCGCGCTGGGAGACCCGCTGCGCCTGTTCGGAGATGGTGGCATAGGTATGCGACCAGTCCACCGACAGTCCGAGCGACCGCCACAGGTGCTCGAAGACCTGCTCGTCCTCGGCGGTGAGACGGTGGCACAGGGCCACGAAGTTGGGACGCGAGATGGAGACGGGTTCCTTGCCCGGCTTGGCCGGTGGCTCGAACGCGGGATCGAACGGAAGGCCCGGGTCGCAGCGGACCCCGAAATAGTTCTG
>JBEKIU010000295.1:0-2995 GCA_050011635.1 Acidimicrobiales bacterium | reverse complement strand
GCTGCGCGCCCTCATGTCGGGCCAGCCGGTCGAGATGTCAGGACGTTTCGTCGATCTCGTCATCGACCCACCTCGGGTGTCGACGGCCTCGGGCCGCTGCCCTCCGTTCTACTTCGGCGGCCTGTCCGAGGAGGCCAAGGCATGTGCGGCCGCCGGTGCCGACGTGTACCTGATGTGGCCGGACACCCCGGTCGCAGTGGCCGCCGTGGTCGAGGACATGAGGCAGCGGGCCGGCCGGTTGGGCCGGAATCTGCGTTTCGGGTGGCGTTCCCACGTCATCGTGCGGCAGACAGAGGACGAGGCACGGGACGCGGCCAGGCGGCTGCTGTCCGGGCTCGACCCGACCACCGGCCGCACCATCCGCGGTCGTTCGCTGGATTCGGCGTCGACCGGAGTTGCCCGCCAGGCCGAACTGCGGGCCGAAGCCGATGGGGATGGCTACGTCGGACGTCACCTGTGGACCGGCGTCGGACAGGCCCGCAGTGGCGCCGGAGCCGCCATCGTGGGCGATCCCGACCAGGTCCTGGCTACGCTGGGGGAGCTCCGGGACGCCGGCGTCGAGTCGTTCATCCTGTCGGGCTACCCCCATCTGGGCGAGTGCGACCTGTTCGCCCGCCATGTGCTGGCCCGGATGGATCACGGCCCGCTGAGCATTCAGACCCAGCCGGTCGCAGGCCCCTGAGGCCGGGCACCGGCCGGGGTTCAGCCGGTGGGCCCGGGAGCGAGGTGTGCTCGCACGACCGACTCGAAGGCGTCCGGATCGTCGGGGGTGACGAACGGGATCACCCGCGCTCCGACATCCAGGAAGAACCCCGCCGACTTCCTGGGTCGCCCCGGGTCGAGGTTGGCCCAGTGCTTGAGGTCTCCGGACCCCCAGATCCGCCCCTTGCCCCTCAGCGCGGTCATGGCGAAGCGCTCGAGCCCGCGGATCGAAGTGTACGGGATCCGCTTGGTACCCCACGGGAAGTAGTAGCCGCGGATCCTCACCTCGTCGTCGGTGCACTCGATGCGCCCGTCCTGGTACGTGCTCATCCGGCTAGTCGATCACAGGTGCGGGCCGCGGCGCCGATCGGGCCGATCGCCATCCATGCTCCCCGTTGCGCCGCCAGGCTGAACCGGTCACAATTCGGGGCATGGAGCCCCTGGCCGTTCATCACGTGTCCGTCAATGTGCCTGACATCGAGTCGGGTGTGGCCTTCTACACCGGGATTCTCGGGGGGACGCTTCGTGGCGACCGGCCCGACCTCGGGATCGCCGGCGCCTGGATCGACCTCGGCGCCCAGCAGGTGCATCTGGTCGAGGCGCCGGTGCCCCGCAACCTGGGCCAGCACTTCGCCATCCGGGTCGAGGACCTCGAGGCGGTGGTGGACGAGCTGCGGTCGAAGGGGATCGAGGTGGCCGACCCGGTCGCCGTGGGCAACAACCGCCAGACGTTCATCGACGACCCGGCCGGCAACGCGGTGGAGCTCCACGAGGTGGGCCCGATCAGCCGGTGATGTGCCCGGTGGGGTCGAGGCTCAACTGCGGAGGACCTCGCCGTGGTCCCGGCAGCGGGCCCGGTAGCCCGAAGGGCTCACGGCCACGCTGAGCCGCCGCCCGCAGTGGGGACAGAACCGTGGCGGGTCGAGGGCACGGTCGCAGCCAGGGCAGGTACTCGACGCAGCACCACAGCCGGTGCAGTAGCCGGTCACCCGGGCCCAGCGGTCACAGGATGCCGGTGAGCGCTCCGACCGGCATGCGCAGATCGGACAGCATCTGGAGGTCCTCGTCGGCGGACCGGCCCAGCGTGGTCAGGTAGTTCCCCACGATGAGGGCGTTGATCCCCGACGTCATCCCCATCGACTGCAGCTCCCGCAGGGTGACCTCGCGGCCACCGGCGTAGCGGAGGATCACACCGGGCAGGCCCAGGCGGAAGAGGGCGATCCAGCGGATGGCCTCCCAGGCGGCGACCGGCTGCTCGTCGCCCAGCGGGGTACCGGGCCGGGGGTTCAAGAAGTTGAGCGGGACCTCGGTGGGGTCGAGCTCTTGCAGCTGGCCCAGCAGCTCGATCCGCTGCCCGTCGCTCTCGCCCATCCCGATCAGGGCCCCGCAGCACAGTTCCATCCCGTGGCCCCGCACCAGGCGGCAGGTCTCCCGGCGCTCCTCCCAGGTGTGGGTGGAGACCACGTTCGGGAAGAACGACCTGGACGTCTCGAGGTTGTGGTTGTAGCGGTGGACACCGCCCTCGGCGAAGCGTCTGGCCTGGTCCTCGGTCAGCAGGCCGGCGCTGACGGCCACGTTGAGGCCGGTCCGATCCCGGATGATCGGAACCAGTTCGAGGATCCGGCCCATGGTGCGCTCATCGGGACCGCGCACGGCCAGGACGAGGCAGAACTCCGAGGCCCCGGCGGCCTTGGTCTCCTCGGCGGCCCGCAGCACCTCATCGGTGTCGAGGAAGGGGGTGGCCTTGACCGGGCTGTCGAACTGGCTCGACTGGGAACAGAAGTGGCAGTCCTCCGGGCAGCCACCGGTCTTGGCCGACAGGATGCCCTCCACCTCCACCTCGGGACCGCACCAATCCAGCCGGACCTGGTGGGCCAGAGCCGCCAGGGAGGTGACCCACGGGTCGGGCAGTTCGGCCAGCAGCGTCAGCTCGTCGCCGGTCAGCAGGCGGTGCTCGTCGAGGAGTGCCGTCTCGGCCGCATTCAGCCTGGCCCGCGCCACCGACGAGTCGATCTCCGGGCGCGCCGGCTCGGCCCGGCGGCTGGCCCGGGTGGGCGCGGAAAGGGTGACAGTGGTACGGATGGGGGTGGACGCGCGGTGACCGGGCATGCCGTTACGGTAGTTGGCCCGGGATGGAACCGGAAAAGACGACAGGGGGACCGCCGTGGCATGGGATTTTTCCACCGAGCCGGAGTTCGAGGAACAACTGGCCTGGATGCGGCAGGTGGTACGGGACGAGCTCTACCCGCTCGAGACATTGGGCTTGAGCTACGACACCATGCTCGAGGCGATC
>JBEKIU010000294.1:0-3008 GCA_050011635.1 Acidimicrobiales bacterium | reverse complement strand
TCTGCACCATGAAATCGCTTGACGACGCACTGATCCTACGCGGGCGAGTGTTTGGTGCCTTCGAGATGGCTGAAGCCACTGCGGACGATGCCGAGCGCCGTCGCCTAATGACCTTCGTCATCGTTGGCGGCGGCCCAACCGGAGTGGAAATGGCAGGACAACTCCGAGAGCTCACTCAGCGGGCCCTACGGTACAACTATCGACGCATCGATCCTCGCGACACCCGGATCGTCCTCGTCGAGGGTTTTGACCATCTGGTCCGATCCATGGGGAGCCATCTGTCATGTCGGGTCGAACAGGACCTACGTGAGATGGGAGTCGAGGTCCACCTCGGAGCCATGGTGACGGACATAGACGAGGATGGCGTGGTCATCACGAAGTCAAACAGCATCACCCAGCGGATCGAGGCGGCGACCAAGGTGTGGGCGGCGGGGATGGAAGGAGCGGGAATCGGCGCCGACCTCGCCGCTGGCGCCGGAGCGCAACTCCAGCGGTCCGGCCGAGTTGAGGTTGAACCCGACTGTTCGCTCCCGGGTCACCCAGAGGTGTTCGTCGTGGGGGACCTCATGGCGCTCGGCGACCTGCCCGGTGTGGCCGAAGTCGCCATCCAGTCCGGGGTGCACACTGCCCGCACCATTCGACGCCGCCTGGAGGGCAAGGCGTCTCGGCCTTTCCGGTATCGAGACCTCGGCACCCTGGCCGTTGTTTCTCGTTTCAGCGCGGTGGCCAAGATCGGCATCGTCGAGGTGGGCGGTTTCGTCGGCTGGCTGCTCTGGTTGACGGTCCACCTGGCGTTCCTGACCGGCTTCAAGAATCGGTTCGGCGCCCTGGCCCGTTGGGTCATCAGCTTTGTTGGACGCGGGCGCTACGAAAGGGCGCTCACCGGCCCGTGGCAACCCGAAAAGGGGAACGTCGGACCCCGGCTTCTGGATGGCGCATCTGGGCTCGATGAGCAAGCCAATACCCACGATGCCTCAGTTGTCGCAAACGTGCAGCGATCGGGGGCATGAGTGCCCGGACCAAGAAGTGAGAGGGCTGCGGGGCCGCCACGGCCACGAGCAGCGAAAGGAGATGGTGCGTCAATGAGTCCGGACACCGTGACCTATGTCGTGCACCGCATGACGATTCCAACCGGGATGGTGCAATCCGAGTTCCGATCGCGGTTCGAGGATGCCGTCCCTCCACTTCCACTGGATCAGGTACGGGAACTGGTAGGTCGAGGCGCGCCTTGGGACGAGATGGTTGACCTTGTCGAAAGAGCAGCACCATGGGGATTTCTTATCTATTGGACTAATGACGTCGATCGGGTCGTTCGCCTCGCCGGGGATACAGGTTCGGCAGTTGCCTACCTCATGGGCAATCACACCATCATGGAGCGGATGTTTCGATTCGAGCCGTCTGTCGTGATGTATGCACCACTACACCCCGCGATTTGGAGCCGTTCTGAGGGACAGGCGTTCTTCACCATTGACAAGCCCAGCGATCAGTTCGGTAGTTTCGTCGATTGGCGAGTGACGGCGGTCGGACACGAGCTGGACGGCAAGTTGGCTGCACTGTTGGATCATTTGGGTCTGAGGGTGCCCGACACCCTAGAAAGAGTCCGGCCCCGCCGGCGCGGACATTGAGGGTCATGGCTTTGTTTCCGAAGCCAAGAGCTCGGCGCCAACTCGGTAACGCGGGCGAGGCGACATGACACGTCACTCCGGAAGTCGGGGAGTGGACATAAGGGAAGTGTCAATGGTCCAAGCGACTCGTCATTTCACCGGAGCGGCGAGGCCGGGCAGGCCCAACGATCGGCCCCCAGCGCCGGCAGGCCCTCCGCCACCGAGTTGGCGGAAGTGGCTCTTGCCGGTAGGCGTGGTGATCACGCTGATCCTGCTCACCATTCCTCACATGTCGACTACGCCGACGAAGGCCTTCAGCTACTCGAAGTTCGTGTCCGAGGTCGATGCCGGCGAGATTCGCTCGGCGTCAATAAACCCCAGTGGAGCCATCACTGGAGGATTGAAGAGTGGCGACGACTACACCAGCCAGGTCCCGACGGCCATCACCGACACGCAGCTGGCGCCGACGCTGAAGGCCCACAATGTGAACGTCACCGGGGTGGGGCAAGGGTCAAACGCCCTTGAGGATCTCCTGTCGTTCGTCCCGTTCTTGCTGATCATTGCCTACTTCATCTGGATCGGGCGGCGCAGCGCCAGACAACTGGCCGGGGGGATCATGGGCCTCGGTGGTTCAAGAGCCAAGGTCTACGACGAGGATCGTCCGACAACCCGGTTCAGCGACATCGCCGGGTACGAGGGGGCAAAGCGTGAGGTAGCCGAAGTGGTCGACTTCTTGAGTCGTCCCGAACGCTACTCACATGCCGGTGCTATCGGACCCCGGGGGGTGCTCATGGTCGGTCCACCAGGAACAGGCAAGACCCTTATGGCTCGGGCGGTGGCGGGGGAGGCCGGGGTGCCCTTCTTGGCTCTCACCGGGTCGAGCTTCGTGGAGCTGTTCGTGGGCGTGGGGGCGTCGCGGGTCCGAGATCTGTTCGCAGACGCCCGGAAGCGGGCGCCTTCGATCATCTTCATCGACGAAATTGACGCTATCGGTCAGCGCCGCGGTGGATCGATCATCTCCAACGACGAGCGTGAGCAGACGCTCAACCAGCTCCTGGCGGAGATGGACGGCTTCGATCACACAAACGAGGTGGTGGTCATGGCCGCCACCAACCGGCCTGAGGTGCTTGATCCCGCACTGCTGCGGCCGGGCCGCTTCGACCGCCAGGTCGAGATTCCCCTCCCCAACCAGGCGGAGCGTGCCGCGATATTGAAGGTGCACGTCACAGGCAAGCACCTGGCCCCCGACGTCGACTTCGACGCCGTAGCCCGTGGCACTCCGGGATTCTCTGGAGCGGATCTGGCCAACCTGATCAACGAAGCGGCCATCGTCGCTGTCCGCGATAACCGGGACGTCATCTTCGCCCGGGACATCGACGAAGCCAGGGACCGTGTCTTGCTTGG
>JBEKIU010000293.1:0-3012 GCA_050011635.1 Acidimicrobiales bacterium | reverse complement strand
ACCTTCGGCTCGCTCCGGGTGGCAATCGGGTGGTTCATGGAATGTTCGGCTCGATTCGGCGTTGAAATGGAGGACATACCTCCGTTTCCTGCTACTGTAACCATCATAACCGGAGACAAGTACTCCGGATGCGACCTTCCCCCAGCCCCCAGATCCAGAGGACACAGGCCATGGCCACACAAACACTGAACCCAGCAGAACCTGCACAGCCGGTGGCACCCCACCCCAACCCGCACCACGAGCGGCGCTGGCTGATCCTGGCCGTCCTCGGACTGGCCCAGCTCATGGTGGTGCTGGACGCCACCATCGTGAACATCGCCCTGCCCACGGCCCAGCACGCCCTCGGCTTCTCCAACGCCGACCGCCAGTGGATCGTGACCGGCTATGCCCTGGCCTTCGGCAGCCTGTTGCTCCTCGGCGGCCGGCTCTCGGACATCATCGGTCGCAAGCGGGCCCTCATGATCGGTCTGGCCGGGTTCGCCGGTGCCTCGGCCCTCGGCGGGTTCTCCACCAGCTTCACCATGCTGCTGTTCGCCCGGGTGCTCCAGGGTTCGTTCGGCGCCCTGCTGGCACCGGCGGCTCTGGCCATGCTGACCACGACATTCGTCGACCCGGGCGAGCGCGGGCGTGCCTTCGGCATCTACGGCGCCATCGCCGGCGGCGGCGGTGCCATCGGTCTGCTGCTCGGTGGGATCCTCACCTCCTACGCCTCTTGGCGCTGGACGCTCTTCGTGAACCTGGTCATCGGCGCAGTGGCCATCGCCGGGGCCGCCGTGCTGCTGTCCAACAGCCGGGCCGCCAAGCGACCGCATCTGGACCTCCCCGGTGTCATCACCGCCACCGCCGGACTGTTCGCACTCGTCTACGGGTTCTCCCACGCGGAGACCACCTCATGGGGAGACACGTACACGATGGCCAGTCTGGTGGCCTCGGTGGTGCTCCTCGCCGCCTTCGTCGGCATCGAGCGCCGGGTGCCGGAGCCGCTGCTCCCGCTGCGCATCGTGGTCGACCGCAACCGGGGCGGCGCCTTCATCGCCATGTTCGCGGCCGGGGCGGCCATGTTCGGCACCTTCTTGTTTCTCACCTACTACATGCAGGGCACGTTGCACTACTCCCCCGTGGTGACCGGGTTCGCCTACCTGCCCATGATCGTCGGACTGATCGGCTCGGCCCAGATCGCCACCAACGTCCTGCTGCCACGGTTCGGGCCAAAGTACATGGTGGCCGGAGGCATGGTCACGGCGGCGGTGGCCATGGCCCTGTTGACCCGTACCGGACTGGACTCGAGTTATGTGACGGTCATTCTCCCGGCCCTGGTCATCCTCGGCCTCGGGTTCGGGCTCATCATGGCGCCCTCGATGAGTGTGGCCACCGTCGGGCTGGCCACCGACGCCGGGATCGCCTCGGCCATGGTCAATACCAGCCAGCAGGTGGGGGGGTCGGTGGGGACGTCACTCCTCAACACCCTGAGCGCCACCGCGGTGACCGCATACGTGTTGGCCAACCGGGCCACGGCGACCTCGGCGGCCACGCTGCAAGCGCAGGCCACGGTGCACGGCTACCACGTCGTGTTCACCTACGCGGCCATCTTCCTGGTGGCCGGGGCCGTCGTGGCCGGGCTACTGCTGCGCCGGGGGGCGGTGGCCGCGCTGGCCATCGGCACACCGGAGACCTCGGGAGCCTCGGAGGTGTCGGAGCCCGACCGGGCCGAGCCGGTCCTGGTCGGGGCCTGACCCGGACGCCACCGGAAGCCGGCCCATCGGAGGCGGGCGGCACAACCGAGCGATGAACGGGCTGACCCCGCGACGCCTACCCTGGTGAACCCAGCCGATAACCGGGGGGTGGACAAGGGAGGAGCGATGGGCGACGACGACTGCCGACCCGTATCGGCATCCAGGAGGATCGACGCTCCGGCCGGTGAGATCTTCAGACTTCTGGCCGACCCGAGCCGGCATCCCGAATTGGACGGCTCCGGGATGTTGCGGCCCGGGGCCGGCAGTGAAGTCGTCACCGGCGTGGGGGACGTGTTCGTGATGAAGATGTACTTCACGGCCATGGGCGACTACGAGATGCACAACCGCGTCGTGGTCTACGAGGCCGACCGGTGCATCGGCTGGGAGCCTGCTCTGGGCGACGCCGACCCGGCGAACGCCGAGCAGACCCGGAACGGTTCGCGCTGGAGGTTCGACCTCACCCCCGATGGCCCCGGCGCCACCGTGGTGACGGAGACCTACGACTGCTCCGGCTCCCCCGAGCAGGTGCGACGGGCCGTGGACAACGGCAACGCATGGATCGAGGGCATGACCAGGACGCTGGAGCGACTCGACCAGCTCTGCGCCAAGGGGTGACCGGGGCACGGGCCCGGGGTTGGTAATAGATTGCCCCCAATGGACACCCTCGAACTTGCCGATACCATCGCCGAGCCGCTCGGAACCGTGGGCATGAGCTTCTACTTCTCACCCCAGGCCATCGCCCGGGGTGAAGGGATCGAGCTCGATGTCATCACCTTCTACGCCGGTGGCCGGGGTGGAGTCCTCGGGGACGTGGACGCCGTCGAGGTCGACCGGATCTTCTACTTCTTCAAGACCGGGCTGGTCGCCTCGATGGTCGAGAAGGCCCGGGCCGGTGCCGACCGCCAGGAGACGGTGACGACCCATCTGCATGCGGCCGGCGACTACGCCTCCGCCACCTTCGGCGCCATCCCCACCGACGTCCTCGGTGACTTCTCCGCGGCGGCCAAGGCGCTGGCCGGCACGCTGCCCACCGGAAGGTGGCCGCTGGTCGACGGGTACCTGGCCCAGCCCGTGCCGGCCGATCCCATCCACGAGGCCTACTACTGGTCCATCGTTCTCCGTGAGCTGCGGGGCGGGGTACACACCGACGCGGTCGTGGCCGCCAGCCTGAGCGCGGCCGAGGCGTGCCAGCTCGACCACGGTGGCATGTCCTTCGGCCTTCACGGTTACGGCGACGATGATCGCACCGAGGAGACCGAGGAGCTGCTGGCCAGGCGCG
>JBEKIU010000292.1:0-3014 GCA_050011635.1 Acidimicrobiales bacterium | reverse complement strand
CCCCAGACCTGCAAGAAGCGTCGCCGGATCCGTCCGGACTCGGCTGTCCGTCACCGTGCCGAGTATCCCAATCATGTGTGGGCCGTCGACTTCCAGTTCGACGAGACCTCGGACTACCGCCGGCTCAAACTCGCCAACATCGTGGACGAGTTCACCCGGGAGGCCCTGGCCATGGAGGTCGACCGCTCCATCACCGCCGACCGCCTCATCGACATCATCGACCAGCTGGTGGTTGTCCACGGTGCACCTGAGCACCTGCGCATGGACAACGGGCCCGAGCTCCTGTCGTGGGCGTTGCGGGACTGGTGCCGATTCACCGGGACCAGGACCATCTACATCGAGCCTGGGAGCCCTTGGGAGAACCCCTTTGTCGAGTCCTTCAACGGTCGGGCACGAGATGAGCTGCTCAACATCGAAGAGTTCGCCACCCTCACCGAGGCCCGGGTCATTGTCGAAGCCTGGCGAATGGAGTACAACACCTACAGGCCCCATTCGTCGCTCGGCGGGCTCACGCCCGTCGAGTTCAAGCGTCGATGGACCGAGCAACACCAACCTGCATGCTCATAGTGTGTGGATCATCAAATGGGGCCCCGTCAGGGCCGGGCAGTTTCACTCGTCGGCCGAGCGGTTGCCCTCCTAGAGCACCACTATGAATGACAGCGAAGCCTGTCAGATGAGGCGGGCTCTCCGCTAGTAACAGATCCGTACGTGTTGAGCGACAACGCGAACGGCCCGCGCCCGATCGAACCTTCAAGGGTCACAGATCGGTTCACGGCAATCCGCATTGCAGCCAAGGTGCGGTCGGGTGTCCGGCTCCACGACCTCCGCCACGCGCATGCAGCTGGCGTGGATGCCAAAACGGTCGCTCCACGCGTCGGCCATTCATCGAGACGGATTACCCTGGACCGCTTTGCGCACGCACTGCCGGCTGGTGAGGTGGCCGCTGCGAGCTGATCGGCGCATTGCTCCCTTGACGTGTCCTAATCCGTGTTCACGTGGTGTCGTCGCGGTCGCATGAGAAACAGGCTGCAGGCGACAACCACGTTCGGCTTTGCCCGTTCACGAGGTCCTGACCTCTTGGGCGATCCGGTCGCCGATCTCCGTGTCGATGTTCCGCCAGTACTCGACGGCGCGCTGAAGTACTGGCTCGGAAACACCCTGACCAAGATGACCAGCCACGTTGGACACCAGACGGTCACGCTGGGCGTTATCCATGACATCTCGCACCAGGGTGCCGGCCTGGCCGAAGTCGTCGTCCTCCGGATGCAAAGTGTAGGCAGCGTGGACGAACTCGCCGTCGGCCTCCCACCGTGCTACCTCGGGGTAGCGCTCGGGGTCAGCGGCCGGGCCACCCTTGGAATTGGGGGCGTAGACGGGGTCGGACACGTTGTTAATCCGCATGGCCCCGTCCTTGCTGTAGCTGTGCACCGGAGCCTTGGGCGAGTTCACCGGAATCTGCTTATAGTTCACCCCGATGCGGGCCCGGTGGGCATCGGCGTAGGAAAAGATCCGACCGAGCAGCATCTTGTCGGGGCTAACGCCGATGCCGGATACCAGGTTGTTGGGCTCGAAGGCGGCCTGCTCGATCTCGGTGTGGAAGTCGGTCGGATTCCGGTCCAGCGTCAGCCGCCCGACCTCGTGAAGCGGATAATCACCGTGCGGCCAGACCTTGGTCAGGTCGAAAGGGTTGAACCGATAATTCCGAGCCTCATCGAAGGGCATGATTTGGACCCGAAGCATCCAGCTCGGGTAGTCGCCCCGGCCGATGGCCTCGAAGAGATCGCGCCGGTGGTAGTCACCGTCCTCGCCGGCCAGGCGGTCCGCGTCGGATTGGGACAGGAACTCGATGCCCTGGTCGGTCTTGAAGTGGTACTTGACCCAGAAGCGCTCTCCCTCTGCATTGACCCACATGTAGGTATGGCTCGAGTAGCCGTTCATGTGGCGCCAGGTCTTGGGGATGCCCCGATCACCCATGAGGAGAGTGACCTGGTGGGCGGATTCAGGTGACAGCGTCCAGAAGTCCCACTGCATATCGTGGTCGCGCAGGTCAGAGTCAGCCCGGCGCTTCTGGGAGCGGATGAAGTGCTGGAATTTCAGAGGGTCGCGGATGAAGAAGACCGGGGTGTTGTTACCGACCATGTCGTAATTGCCCTCGGACGTGTAGAACTTCAGGGCGAAGCCACGGGGGTCTCGCCAGGTATCGGGGCTGCCTCGCTCGCCCGCCACCGTGGAGAATCGGATCAGGGTATCGGTGGTCGTCCCGGGTGCGAAAACGGCGGCCTTGGTGTACGCACTGACGTCGGCCAGGACCTCGAAATGCCCGAAGGCGCCGCCTCCTTTGGCATGGGGTTGGCGCTCGGCGATGCGCTCCCGGTTGAAGTTGGCCATCTGCTCAATCAGGTAGTGGTCCTGCAAGAGGATCGGGCCGTCGGGCCCCACGGTGAGCGAGTGCTTGTCACTCGGAACGCCGATTCCCGCATCCGTGGTGGTTGGGGGCACTGCGGTGTCTGCCATGTCTCGATCTCCTTTTCGTTTCCTCTAAAGCGAATTCGTTGAATGCCCTCGTCGGAGCAGTTGATTGGTCATTGGGCCATCGTCCTTCAGGGAGGCGTGATCCCACTCTGATTCGGAGCAAGGGGCATTCGATGGCATGCCTGCATCCCCTGAATGGCCCATCAGGATGACCCAACCTCGACGGGCGGTAGGTTCTCCACCTGCTGCTTGGTGAGTTCGACTCTGATTCCACTATCGACCTTGCTGACGGCTCCGATCGGGATGGCAACCTGTTTGCGCCCCCACAGATGACCCCCCTCGAGGAGCACGTGTGTGACACCGTGGTTCCGGGGATCGACCGCCAATCCGCGCACCACCCCGATCCTTCCGTCGGACGCCTCGACTGGCTCACCCCGCCGTATAGCCACCTCGTCGAGGGGAAGGGTGTCGTAGGTGACGGCCTGTGGGACGTCACCGATGACGCCGGTCAACCCAAAGTAGGGCTGGGCCAGTGCCTCTCC
>JBEKIU010000291.1:0-3039 GCA_050011635.1 Acidimicrobiales bacterium | reverse complement strand
ACCTGGAACGGATAGACGTGTTCGATGTTCGAAGTCACGGGAATGACCGTGACGACTCCTCGGCCGAGGCGCTGGGCAGCTCCATTCGCACCGTCATTACTCACGATGACCGCTGGACGTCGTTTGTCAGCCTCAGTTCCACGCACCGGGTCGAGATCGACGAGGCGAATCTCGCCTCGTCGCATCAGCTAAGCCCGTCTTTGGTGGTGGACTCCCAGGCGTCAGCGTCCTCCTTTGACCATTCATTCCAGGCGTCCTCGTAGGCAGGGCCTAGCTCGGAAGCGCGAAGCAATCGCACAGCCTTGTGGACGACCGCTGAACGAGAGGCAAAGCCCTGCGAATCAGCGTACGAGTCCAGAAAGTCCACGTCCTCGTCAGGAAGACTCACGCTTACCTTCATACTCTAATACTACCATGAGTAGGAAGAAAGGAGCAACGATCCCACGGGCAAAGCATCTGCGTCGCACAACCGCCGGTCAACAGCGTGAACGAAGCAATGCCGGCCCGGAGGCCGGCATTTTGCGTACTTCCCGGTGTGGCGGACGAGCCATACGACTCATCGCCACCTCCAGCGAGAGATTTCATGAACACTGCGGGCGCAATTTCATGAATATCTGTCCCTGGAGTGTTTATGAAACCCCAAGGCCAGGCGCTATGCGATGAGAGGGCGGTTGGTCTCCACAGCTTACGGAGCGGAGGCTCCACAATCACAAGGTCGGCGTCCGGGACCGGAAGTCCAGCTCGCTGAAGGTGCCGCCCTGAGTAGCCGTTGTAATCAGTCACGCGGTGGGCTCGGTTCCCTTTGCCAGAGGCGACGTAAAGCTCATCCGATGGCAGGTGATGACCACCGAGCCGGCGATCTGCGGCAGGCTGGCGTCTGTGGATGCCAGCGAAGAAGGCGACCGTGTGCCAGCGCGACCTCTGGCCCAGGAACGTAGCCTGCTGTTCGAACAGCAAGCTGAGGCCTACGACCGGTTCCGGCCGGACTATCCCGATGCGGTGATCGACGAGCTACTCGGTCCGGTGCCCGAAGGTCTGGACGTTCTGGACGTGGGTTGTGGCACCGGAATCGCTTCACGGCAAATGGTCCAGCGCGGCGCCAAGGTGCTGGGGGTGGAACTCGGACCACGAATGGCGGAAATCGCCCGCGGCCACGGCATCACCGTAGAGATTGCTGCCTTCGAAGGCTGGGACGCTGCTGGTCGCACCTTCGACCGGGTGACGTCGGCGCAGGCCTGGCACTGGCTCGACCTTCCTATCGCCACCGCCAAGGCGGCCTCCGTACTTCGGCCGGGCGGCAGGCTTTGCTTGATTTGGAACGCCGGCTGTCAGCCCGATGTACTGGCCGACGCCCTTGAGGAGGTGTACGCGAGTGTGATGCCAAGCGGCGGCCACCGTGTCTTCCGGGGATACGCCGCCGACCGGTTAACTGACTCCAGGTCCGGATTGGATCCGGAGATGGAAGCCGTCTCAGCGGTGGCCCGTTTCGATGCACCGACGACGAAGTGGTTCCCGTGGACCCGGGCCTACCGGCGAGACGATTGGCTGGACCAACTTCTCTCTCGCAGCGACCACACCGCCCTCGAGCCCGATGTCCTCGATCGTCTGTTGGAAGGCATCGGCGCGGCGATCGACGACTATGGCGGCTCGTTCGTCATGAACTTCGAGACCGTCCTGATTACCGCGACCCGACTGGGGTAGCCGGCGGCTGACTAGCCGAATAGCTGACCGCAGCGAGAAAAATGCCCCGAGGGGCGACATCGTCGCGTCTGGTTCCTCGTGATCGAGGTTTCGCCACGCAAAACGCCGGCCCAGAGGCCGGCATTTTGCGTACTCCCTGGGGTGGCGGACGAGTCATTGACTCATCGCCACCTCCAGGGGTGCTCACGGTTTCCCCTGAGCACCCCTGGAGTGTTCATGAAACTCCCTGGTCAGGGTCGAAGCGGATCCAGCGGGGGAGTCCCCACAGGCCATGGAGGCGAGTCTCGACATTGAGCCACCGAATCCAGCGGGCGATTGTTAATTGTCGCGCTTGGCGACGCCAGCGGCGAGCGATACCAGTGAGCGAGAACTTCTTGGTCATCTAGATGGTTGGGCAATGCGGCAGTGGGGACCCCTTTACACGGGAACGGGTGCTATCGACCCCCATCCTCCCCACTGCCGGACCCTGCCCCGAGGGAGGGGCGGGCCTGGCACGGAGGACCAAACCGTAAATACGGAGGACCAAGCCGTAAATTCAGTACTCGGTACTGAGCGCCTTCGGCCCACGAATCCGTACGATGGCTGGCACAGGCTCACCTCTTTGAGTCTGATCTCCGAGGGAGGACCAAATGTCCAGGATCAAGAACATGTCGCGGGGCGGCTGGATCGTCGTCGGCGTCCTCATCGCCATGATGCTCGTTCCCACCGGGATTGCTACGGCAGCAGCACTCAAGTACACGGGGATCGAGGGCACCAGCGACAACAAGGCGGACGTGACGCCAGCGGGTCAACTGCTAACGACGGAGGCCCAGCCTTCGAATCTATTGGGTGGCTCGTCCAGCGACTTTGGAGAATTCGTCGGATCGAGCCAAGCGGCGAGCAGTCAGGTCTTTACACCACCTAGCAATGAGGCGGTGGTGATGGACTCGCTCTCGCTGGATGTCCTCTCTTGGTCAGCGTCGGGGAGCCCCGCTGCGCAGTACACCCTCTTCGTCGGCAACGGTGCTTGCAGTGAAGGTGTCGCAGACTGGTACATCAAGGTCAGTCCGACTGGCCTCGGCCCAACGGAGATCCCCCTGACACCGGGAGTGGCCGTTCCGGCGGGCGATGCGCTTTGCGCCTCCGCTTACGCCGAGAGCGGCGTTTATCAAGTTTGGGCAACGGCAATGGGATTTCTGGTTCCCGCGTCCTCCGTCCCCAATGCACCTCCTCATGCAATCCCGGTTCTGAATCCAGCGAACGGGTAGTCCGGTCTGACACTGAGCTGGGAGCCAACGGGTCAAGGCTCCCCGCTCAGTGTTGACCATCTACGGGCCAACACCTTGTTTGTCCCCCATG
>JBEKIU010000290.1:0-3061 GCA_050011635.1 Acidimicrobiales bacterium | reverse complement strand
CCGGAGATTTCGCCACACCGCCGGCACCGAATGGCTGCCGACACCTTGGGGATGTCGGCCCGGCGGCTGCGGTCGGAAGACCGACAGAGCCGCCGGGCCGGCCGGGCCGGCACCCGAAGAGACTGAATCAGATCTTGCGGACCTGGCTCGCCTGCAGACCCTTCTGGCCCTGCTTGGTCTCGAACTCCACACGCTGGCCTTCTGCGAGATCGCGGAAGCCCTCCATCTGGATCTCGGACTGGTGAACGAAGAGGTCATCCCCGCCGCCGTCAGGCGTAATGAAACCAAAGCCCTTTTCGGCGTTGAACCACTTAACTGCACCTACACCCATAACTGTCACTCCTTGAAATTCACGCACGGTAACGCGGGGATCCATTTGTGAAGCCCTACATCCATCGGCCCGCGTGATTGGGTCGATGACCCCTTCACCCTAGGCGCAAAGCCGGAGCTGCGCTGCAAACCCCGGTTCTTCCGTCCCGTTCTGGCCCCACCCATGACCAGATGGCCTTCCCACCCAGCCCTAGTGCTCCGACGAGTTGTGTTCTCCGCCGAGGCCGCTCCCGGTCCCGCCGGCCGGTGCCTGGTCCCCGGCCGGCGGGTCCTGCACCGGACCCTCCCCACCGTCCGCCCGAGCCAAGACCCGCGCCGTCCAGCTCATGGGGGCCACCCCCCTGCCATTCGGTTCGAAGACCTCGGCCAGCACCATGATCGAGAAGGCGACGAAGAAGATGGGCTCGACGAATGTCCCCATCCGATCGGTCAGATAGACCAATCCGAGGAACGGGTAGCCGACGGCCAGCACTTTGACGATGTCCGTATAGATGCGGGACACCCGCGTGCCGTCATGTCGAGTGCGGAGCATGGCGATGACCGCGGCAGTCGTGAGGGTGCCGAACTCCGCGATTCCGGCCACGACGTGGATGTAGTGGTGCAGCGGCAGCTTGAGGTGCCACTCGAGGGAGCGACACGCGGCACTCAGCCCTTCGGAACAGGCGTACGGGTACCGACCTCCCACCGCTCCGGCCACAGCGAAGGCCACCATCCACTTCCACTCCCTGCGGACGCCGTGACGGGCGACCGGACCCCGGAGGAGCAGGGCCACCACCATCAACACACCGGCGGCCATATCGGCGTCCGACATCTGCGCGGCGTGCGGCCTGCCGGCGACCTCGAGATCAGAGAAGAACCCGTTCACCGACGGCATCAGACCGGGAACGAAGGGCACCACGACCCACCAGTTGTAGGCGGCCACCCCGGCAACGGCCGCCACTTTGGCCGCCACGACCGTGGCCGAGCTGTGGTCGGCCGAACGGGGCGACCTGATCCGCGAATGGAGGGACACCACCTGCACAGCCAACACAACCCGACCGCCGTGGCAATCATTCCCGGGCGTCCGGGCCAGGCACGGGGAAGACGCCGCCTGTGGCTGCGTGCCCACTGCTACGTTCGCGCCCGATGACACCGCATGGCCGACAGCGACGAATGGCTTCCTGGGTGGGGATCGGCCTGTTGGTCGCCGTCTGTGCCGGGTGCTCCAGCCCGCCGGCCTCCCCGGCCGGCGGCACCGCCCCGGCCACGTCAATCCCCGTCAACTCGGCGCTGCCGGCCGTGGCCCCGCCAGCGCCCATCGTGTGGTCGACCTGCCCGGCGGAGCCGAGCGTCCAGTGCGGGACCGTCTCGGTCCCGCTCGACTACGACCACCCCCGGGGCGCTTCCATCCCGCTGGCCGTGACACGCGCTACGGCCCTCGACGCCTCCCACCCGGCCGGTGTGCTGGTGTTCAACCCGGGAGGGCCAGGCGAGAGCGGAAACCAGATCCTTCCCGTGGCCCTGGTCAACCTGCCCCCGGCCATCAGGCAGCACTTCGACATCGTGACCTTCGATCCGAGGGGAACCGGGGCCAGCGATCCCCTCCGGTGCGGCACCTCACCGTCGGGCGCCGTCAGCGTGGGCGTCATCCCTTCGTCGTCCGGTCAGCCGTTGCCCGGAACACCGTTCTTCACCGCCATGGCCCGGGCCTGCCAGGCCCGGGCGTCGGCCACCGAGCCGTTCGTCGACACGGTCAACACGGCGCGGGACATGGACCGGATCCGCCAGGCCCTGGGCGTGTCGAAGATCAGCTACTACGGCCTCTCCTACGGGACCGTGCTCGGTGCGGTCTATGCCGACCTCTTCCCCCACCGGGTGGCCACCATGGTCCTCGACGGGGCCGTGGACGTGAACGCCTCGCTGACCCGACAAGCCGAGGAGGCGGCGCCGGCGGAAGAGCAGTCCCTCCTCCATCTGTTCGCCACCTGCCTGCAGCAGGCCCCGTGCCCGCTCGGGAGCGATCCCCAGGCCTTCTTCACCAGGCTGGCCGCCTCCCTGACCGAGCACCCGCTGCCGGCGCCCGGACACGGCGACACCTATCCGGTGACCGTCGGGGACCTGGACACGGCCACTCTGTTCGAGCTCAGTGTGGTCCAGAGCCCGCACTCGTACTACTCCGCCCTGCTCGCCGCCCAGCACGGGGACGGGGCACCACTGCGGACCCTGTCGCTCGTCTTCGACACCGACATCGACGGAGCCCCGCTCGTCGACCCACTGTGGGCCATCACCTGCAACGACGCCGCCGCCCATCCCGGGCCCATGGCCGCCGGTGGCCTGGCCCGGACCCTCGACGCCCGCTATCCCCTGATGGGGGCGTACGCGGTGACCTACACGATGGCTGGTTGCGTCTCGTGGCCGTCGGCCCGGCAACCGGTGACGGATCTCCACCCGAAGGGGACACCGCCGATCATGGTCATCGGCAACACCGGCGATCCCAACACCCCCATCATCGGGGCCAAGCACCTGGCCGCCATCTTTCCCACCGGCAGCATGGTGACGTGGCGGGGGTGGGGCCACACCTGGTTGCTCAGCGGTTCGACCGACCCTTGCATGCGGGCGCTGGTCTCCACCTACCTCTCCGGCGGCGGCCTCCCCCGTTCCGGCACCGTCTGCGATTGACCGGGCCCTCCCGCATACGGCATGGCTACCCGTCGACCGTCACCTCTTCGACCTCTTCGAGGACCAGGGCCCG
>JBEKIU010000289.1:0-3072 GCA_050011635.1 Acidimicrobiales bacterium | reverse complement strand
CGCTGCCTGGATCGACAGCCGCCGCCTACCGAAGAGGTTCGTCGGTCCGCGGCCCGCCCGCTCCGTTGCGGCAAAGTCCAGGCCACCGCCGTCGGGTGGGAGCGGCGATGGCCTGGACCTCAGCTGCTTGTCGTGTCGGAGGGAGTGCCGCCTCCGGGGTCGATGTAGACGCTCCGGAACGCCGCCCGACTGCCGTGCGGGCGATCGGAGTCGGAAGAGCTAGGACGCTGCGGCTTCCCGGTGGCTCGCGGCTGCGGCGGCTCCCTCTCGGTGGCTATCGGTGTACGCGGCACCCAACGCCCCGAAGGGAACGATGACCCGGAGCAGGAACTGACGGGAATCGGTAGATCCGGCCAGGACCATGGAGAGCGTCCCGAGCAAGAAGGCGAATCCCCAGACGATGGAGATCTTCCGGTTGAGGGCCCGGAAGGCAGGGCTGTTCCAGATCGCCTTCGGTGCCTGCTCTTTGGCGTAGGCCTCGGTGAAGGGACGGTTGAAGAGCACCGACGCGAAGACGATCACACAGAGGGATCCGTGGGCGACCGGCTGGGCGTAACGGCCCCAGGTGCCGAGATCGCTCGGATGGAGTGCGGCCAATAGAGCGAGCAGGCCGATGAAGTAGACGACGCCCACGTAGTCGAAGAGGTGCGCCTTCTTGAGGCTGAGCGCCCTGGCCAGGACGACGATCGCCACGACGGCGCCGGCTCCGGCGCCCCCGTAGACATTGCTCACGCGTACTCCGGTCAGGAATACGACCCAGGGCGCAAAGCTCCAGATCATGTCAGTCATTGGTCTCTCCCTTTTGCTTTGTCGTCGGTGAGTCCCGCCTGGTCGCCAGTGGCGGGCGGGGTGGTGTTGTCTTCGCCCAGGTAGAGGTCTTCCACCAGAGCCAGGAACGCCAGGTTCCCCGAGAAAGATCGCCCTTCCGCCTCATGAGCGGCTCGGACTGTCCCAACCGAACGGCCGTCCTTCCCCTTGTAGATCTCGACAATGATCTCCATGCCCCAACGATGCGCCTACCGGAGTGCCGGTGCCCTAGGGAGTCTCCCTAGTTGTTGCCTTCCGGCCAGGGTCTTTGGAACTAGGGAGACTCC
This sequence comes from Acidimicrobiales bacterium, assembly GCA_050011635.1. Lineage (GTDB taxonomy): Bacteria > Actinomycetota > Acidimicrobiia > Acidimicrobiales > RAAP-2 > Bog-756. The sequence goes on along the minus strand of JBEKIU010000289.1, from coordinate 1,978 downwards.
CTAGGGACCGCCGATCAAAAGGGCGTCAACCTGAGTCCATCCCATTCACCCACCTACGGGAGGCTCCTACCGGTGATTGACGACCCCAACCCGACCGAGCGGCAGGGGGCTCCGAGTTCGGAGGAGCAGCCCGAACCGGAGGTTCGAGCCTGGAGCGTGCTGGGGGTTCCGAAGGTGTGGATCCTCCCCCTGGTGATCCCGGCGATCATGATCGCGTTGGTCACGACCATCTATATCGGCTCGGTGATCGACCCGACAGCCCATCTGCACGGCCTGCCCGTGCTGATCGTCAACGAAGACGAGGGCGCAGCCAGCCCCACCGGCCACATCGAACTGGGCCCATCTGTTGTACAGGCCCTGACCCGAGCCCAGGGAGTGTCGAGCCGCCTCGATCTCAAGGTCGTGTCGCTCAGCACGGCCCGGGCCGACATGGACCAGGGCGGCGCCTACGACACCTTGGTCATTCCATCCACCTTCAGCGCGGCGGCGCTGCTCGACAGCGGCTACCCGGCCCCGGCCGGCACCCCTGCCACCGCGCCGATCCAGTTGCTGGAGAACAGCCGTCTCGGCAGCCTCGGCGTCAACTTGGCCGCCGGAGTGCTCACGCCGGCGCTCGAGCAGGTTTCGAAGCAGATCGGCGTCCAGCTGACCGAGAAGAGCACCAGCACGGTCCGCTCGAATCCGGTCCTCGCTGAACGGGTGGGCGACCCCATCGTCGTGAGCGTGGTGAGCTATCGCCCCCTCCCGTCGCACTCGGCCCTGGGGCTCAGCGCCTTCTACGTGTCGCTGGTCTCCATCCTCGCCGGGTTTCTCGCCGCCACCGTCATCAACTCTTCAATCGACGGAGCGCTCGGCTATGCCACCAGCGACCTCGGGCCGCGCTGGAAGATCAGGGTCCCAAGACGGATATCGCGTCGCCAAACCCTTCTGACCAAGTGGGGAATAGCTCTCGTCGCCGCCCCGATCCTCACCGCAATTGTCGTCGCCGTCGCTGTCGGTGCCTTCGGGATGTACGCGCCTAACTTCGGCATCCTCTGGCTCCTTCTCACATTGGCCACGGTCATGGTCTCCTTCGGGACCCTGGCCCTGCTCGCGGCGTTCGGCAGCATGGGCCAGCTCCTCGCCATGGTGATCATCATCTACTTGTCCTTGGCCTCCTCAGGCGGCACCATCCCCATACAGGCACTGCCCGGTTTCTTCAAAGCCGTGGGGCAGGTCGAACCCCTGCGCCAACTGCTTGGCGGGAGCCGCGACGTCCTGTACTTCGGTGACCAGTGGCACGCCGGAGTCGCGCACGCGGTTCTCGTCCTCGGCCTCGAGCTCGCCTTCTGGGTCGCCCTCGGCCTGATGTTCACGATTTGGTACGACCGCCGGAAGCTTTACCGTGTCTCGCCGGACGTCATCACAACCGTCGAGCACGCCGTCTCTCAGGCCACGCAGGCGTGAACAACGCGCTGGACCAGCCGAATCGGGCCCGGCGATCGAAATCGCGTTCGGAGTGCCACCCACGGGAGCGATGAGATCGGCCCGGAGTCGCGGACGCTCAGATCTGCTGCCGTTCCGCTCCACGAGTGAATTTGAATACCAGGTGGGTAACGATTGGTCCGATGACCCACAGGGCCCAGGCGTAGTTGCTGACAAAGAAAAATGGGATCGAAAGCCCGAACCCGGCGACGAAGCTGATGCAGGTGCGCTGGAGCGCGGAGACTTCTTTGCGACTGCCGCCGTGGACGTAACCCTTGCCCTGGGCGTAGCGGAGCATGACGATCACGACGACGCTCGAAAGCACTTCGATCAGGGCGTAGAACCCGAACGCACAGGCGTGGACGAAAAGGGTGGAACCACGGTGGAGCGTGAGAAGTTTTGCCGCGAACGGGAGCAGGACGACGGTGAGGAGCCAGACGAAGTTCAAGGCCTCGAACGTCGAGTCCGATTTGGTCACCAGCACGCTCATCCTCCTGTGATTGCGCCATGCCAC
>JBEKIU010000288.1:0-3076 GCA_050011635.1 Acidimicrobiales bacterium | reverse complement strand
CCCGTTCCGCCTCACCGCGTTGGTGGGACCCCGGATGATGGAGGCCGGTGGAGGTTCGATCATCAATGTCTCGAGCACCGGCTCCATCCGACCGGCCCCCTTCATGCTCCCCTACGACGCGGCCAAAGCCGGCCTCAACGCCTTGACCGTCGGTTTCGCCCATGCCTACGGCCCGACCGTGCGGGTCAACTGCATCATGGCCGGCCCCTTCTTCACCGATGTGGCCGACCATTGGGACATCGATGCCTTCGAATCGGCAGCCAGGGCTCGCCACGCCCTTCAACGCGGTGGCCAACCCGATGAGATCGTCGGCGCCGCCCTCTACTTCGCGTCGGAGGCGTCGAGCTACACCACCGGCGCCATCCTGCGGGTGGACGGCGGGATCCCCTGAGCCTGCTCAGCCGTGGCGACCCGGCACCGACACCGTGTCGGTGTCCGTGCCCGAGCGCAGGACTGTGCCGGGGGTGGCCCCGGTGAGCGCGCCGCCTCGGGCGATCTCCACTCCGTTGACCAGCACGTGTTCGATCCCCTCGGCCTCCGCATACAGGCGGCCGGCGCCTCCCGGGAGGTCGTCGCGGGTGTGCTCCGGGCGGTGGCCGACCCTGTCGGGATCGAGCACCACCAGGTCGGCCCACCAGCCGACGTCCACCCGACCCCGCTCCCGCAGGCCGTAGAGCCGTGCCGGTACATCGGTGAGCTCGCGGATGGCCGCCTCCCAGCTGAGAAGCCCACGCTTTCGTACCCCGTCACCCAGCATGGAGGTCGAGTAGACGGCACCGCACATCATGTCGAGGTGGGCGCCGGCATCGGAGCCCCCCACCACCGTCCGCGGGTCCTGCCAGACGTTCGCTCGCAGTCCCCAGTCCGCCTCCGACTCGGGGATCGGGGGCCGGAGCCCGGTACGCAGCTCGTCGGCCAGGACGACATCCACCAGCGCGTCGAAGGGATCCTGCCCCCGCTCCGCGGCGATGTCCCCGACCGTCCGCCCGGCCAGGCCGGCATTGGCCGGGCTGAAGGTCTCCTCGACGATCAGTATCCGCCAGTCGGCCAGGGCGCCAAGGATGCCCGCCTCTTTGGAGTGTGCCCCCTGGTCGAGGCGCCTCCGCTGCTCGGGGTCGGCCAGGCGCTGCATCCGCTCGGGAATCTTCAATGCGAACACCTCGCGCCAGCCGGGTAGGCCGTCGATCACGGCGCCGTGCTCGAAGGAGAGGCGAATCTTGACCGTGTGGGGAAGGGTCAGCGCGACGACGACCGCGCCTCGCTCGGCGGCCACCGTCGACGCCTCGAGCTGGCGTTCGCAGGCCTCCGGGTTGAGCGCGGACACCCCGAGCACGTTCCAGTTGACCGGGCGGTCGGCCAGCAAGGAAAGGGTGGCCATGAGGTCCACCTCATCTTCGGTGAATCCGTTGAGGCATCCCGGCACGATGAGCTCGAGGACGGTGCCGTCGTGTCCGGACACGGCCGAGCACAGGGCCTCGAGCTCCCCCCGGGTGGCCGCTCTGGAGGGTACGGGCCGGCCGTCCCCGTCGTTGTGGGTATGGGCCTGTGAGGTGGACAGCCCGAGGGCCCCCTCCTCGAAGCATGTCCTGGCCAGGCCGACCATGGCGGCCAGCTCGGCGGGGGAGGCCGGCCGCTCGACGGCGTCGTCGCCCATGGCCACCCGGCGTAGCGTGGAATGCCCCACGAGGAACCCCGCGTTCACTCCGATCCTGCCCTCGAAGCGACCCAGCCACTCGCCGAACGAACCCCACGACCAGTCGAGCGATTCGAGGGCCGACAAGGGCATCCCCTCGACGCGAGCCATCATCCGTGACAGATAGCTGACATGATCGGGCCCGGACGGGGCCAACGAGAAGCCGCAGTTCCCTCCGATGACCGTGGTCACGCCGTGGAGGGGCGACGGGCTGGCCGAGGGGTCCCACGACAGTTGAGCGTCGTAGTGGGTGTGGAGATCGACGAACCCCGGGGTGATCAGCAAGCCGTCGGCGTCGATGGTGGCGGCAGCCTCGTCGACGTTGCCGATGGCGACGACCCTGCCTCGGTGGACACCGACGTCGACCCGGCGCGCCGGCGCCCCCGTGCCGTCCACCAGCGTGCCGCCACGGATGGCCAGGTCGATCATCAGCGGGTCTCCATTCCCGAACCGATGACCGGACGGACGGCCGAATCGGTGACCGGGCCGACGGTCTCGTCCACGTTTCGTCCTCCGTCCCCCTACCGCTGCGGATCCTTCCGGATCCCTGCGGATGCTAGCCTGCGGAGCCGATGACGGACGAGGTGGCCGGGAGCGAGGCGTCCCGACACGGGGGACTCCTGCCCGATCCCGAGCCCCGCGCCATCAGGGTGCCCATCATCTCGGTGGACGACCACCTGATCGAGCCGCCCGATCTCTTCGAGGGACGGCTGCCCGGCCGGATCGCCGGACGGGCGCCCCGCGTGGTCGAAGACCCCGACGGCACCCAGTCCTGGCTCTACGAGGGCCGTCGGTATCCGAATATCGGGCTCAATGCCGTCATCGGGCGTCCGAAGGAGGCGTGGAGCATGGACCCGGCCCGGTTCGAGGACATGCGACCGGGGTGCTTCGACATCCGGGCCCGGATCGCCGACATGGACCTCAACGGCGTGTGGGCGTCCCTGTGCTTCCCGTCACTGGTTGCCGGATTCTGTGGGTCGGTGTTCATCAGGTCCGACGATCCCGAGCTCGGCCTGGCCTGCCTGCGGGCCTGGAACCAGTGGCACGACGAGGTCTGGGCCGGGACGTACCCCGATCGGATCATCCCGCTGCAACTGCCATGGCTGGCCGACGTGACCGTCGCCGCGGACGAGGTGCGGGCCAACGCCGAGCGGGGTTTCAAGGCGGTGAGCTTTCCTGAATTCCCGGCTCAGCTCGGGCTGCCGTCGATCTTCACCGGCCACTGGGACCCGTTCTTTGCCGCCTGCGAGGAGACCGGGACGGTGGTGTGCCTGCACACGGGCTCGTCAGCCTGGGCGCCGCTGCCATCTCCTTCGCCCCCCTTTGAGCTGCTGCCCACCCTCTTTCCGGTCAACGCGCTCATCGCCGCGGCCGAATGGTTGT
>JBEKIU010000287.1:0-3105 GCA_050011635.1 Acidimicrobiales bacterium | reverse complement strand
CGCTGCCCCACGCCAACGGCCACATCCGCTACAGCGCGCCCGGTCCCGGCGATCGGCCAGGTGTCGATTTCGACGCTCCCGGCCGCCTCGGCACTCCCGTCCTTGAAGAATTGGGGGTGCCACGTGGTGCCGATTTCTACCTGTGCGGCCCGGCCGCGTTCATGACCGATTTACCGGCCGGCCTCGCCAGCTGGGGTGTAACCGCGGACCGCATTCACACACCGAGCTGTTCGGAGCGGGCCCGTCCCTGACGCCAGGCATCGCCGCGGCCTCGAACAAGCCGCCGCACCCGCCGACGGGACCTGCTGGCATGGGACCGCTCGTATCCTTCGCGCGCAGCGGCCTCAATGTCCGCTGGGGAGCGTCGTTCCAGAACCTTCTCGAACTTGCCGAGGCGTGCGATGTGCCGGTGCGATGGTCGTGCCGCACCGGTGTCTGCCACAACTGTGAGACCTCGCTCGTCGCCGGGGCCATTGGCTATCGACCCGCCCCGGTTGAGCCGCCGGCCGACGGTAATGTCCTGATCTGTTGCTCTCAGCCCCAGGGCGATATCGTGATCGATCTCTAACGGCGATCTAAACTCGAGGCAGCCGACTTCCAACACAATCTCCTCGAGCAGCCGCTTCGGTCGATCGGACCCGTTGACCGATGGAATGACCGGAATCGGCGCAACCTGGCCGTCGGTGCGCGTAGAGACGAATGATGCTGGGCTCAACAAGCGCCAAACGTCTTGACCTAAGGCGGTGGCCCACGAGAATTTCCTCAAATTTTTTTGCGGCTCGGGGCTTGACGGTCGGAATTTCAGCGCAAAAATTCGGGCCGTTGTTGGCACTGCCTACAGAGGAGTGCCAATAGACCTTTGCGACCTGGAATCGGAGGGTTCGAAATGAAGCTCAAGCCGTTACATGATCGTGTTGTAATCCGCCGCCTTGAAGAGGACGAGACGACGGCCGGCGGCATCATCATTCCGGATACCGCAAAAGAAAAACCGATGCGGGGCGAAGTGCTGGCAGTCGGCCCGGGTGCCAGGGAAGACGGCAAGCTCGTTCCGCTGGACGTTCGGGAGGGCGACTTCGTGCTGTTCGGTAAATGGTCAGGCACCGAGGTCAAGCTCGACGGCGAGGAAGTGGTGATCATGAAAGAGACCGACCTTATGGGGGTCATCGACGATGAGTCCCGGGGCTTCGGCAAGGCCGCTTGAGGGAGATGATCAATGGCTGCGAAAGAAGTCAAATTTCACGCCGACGCCCGCGAGAAAATGCTCCGTGGCGTCAACATTCTCGCCGATGCGGTCAAGGTGACGCTGGGTCCGAAGGGCCGCAACGTCGTCATCGACAAGAAGTGGGGCGCTCCGACCATCACCAACGACGGCGTGACCGTCGCGCGTGAGATCGACCTCGAGGACCCCTACGAGAATCTGGGTGCTCAGCTCGCCAAGGAAGTAGCCACCAAGACCAACGATGTGGCAGGCGACGGCACCACGACCGCGACCGTGCTGGCGCAGGCGATGGTCCGTGAGGGCCGCCGCTCCGTCACCGCGGGCGCCAACCCCATGTCCATGAAGAAGGGGATCGACGCGGCCGCCGCTGCCGTGTCCGACCTGCTGCTGGAGTCGGCCCGCGAGGTCGAGGAGCAGCAGGAGATCGCCAACGTGGCGACGGTCTCCGCGCAGGACCCGAAGATCGGCGAGCTCATCGCCGAGGCGTTCAGCAAGGTCGGCAAGGACGGTGTCATCACCGTCGAGGAGTCGCCGACCATGGGCCTCGAGCTCGAGTTCACCGAGGGAATGCAGTTCGACAAGGGCTACATCTCCCCGTACTTCGTGACCGATCCGGAGCGGATGGAAGCCGCTACGGACGACGCCTACATCCTGCTGCACGCGGGCAAGATCTCCTCGATGGCGGATTTCCTGCCGCTGCTGGAAAAGGTCGCCCAGACCAAGAAGCCGTTCGTGGTCATTGCCGAGGACGTCGACGGTGAGGCCCTTTCCACGCTGGTCGTGAACAAGATTCGCGGCCTGCTGAACGTCGTGGCGGTCAAGGCGCCCGGTTTTGGTGACCGCCGTAAGGCGATGCTGGCCGACATGGCCATCCTCACCGGCGGCGAGGTCGTCAGCGAGGAGGTCGGGCTCAAGCTGGAGAACATCGGGCTCGAGAGCCTTGGCCAGGCCCGCCGCGTCGTGGTGACGAAGGACGACACCACGATCGTCGACGGGGCCGGCGACGCTGAGGCCATCAGCGATCGGGTTCGCCAGCTCCGGGCGGAGATCGAGGCGACCGACTCCGACTGGGACCGGGAGAAGCTGCAGGAGCGGGTGGCCAAGCTGTCCGGCGGGGTGGCCGTCCTCAGGGTCGGCGCCGCCACCGAGGTGGAGCTCAAGGAGAAGAAGCACCGCCTCGAGGACGCTATCTCGGCGACCCGGGCCGCGATCGAGGAAGGCATCGTCCCCGGTGGGGGCAGCGCCCTCGTGCACATCGCGTCCACCCTAGGCGACCTGGGCAAGACCGACGACGAGGCGACCGGAGTGGCAGTGGTGCGCAGCGCCCTCGTCGCGCCGGCCCGCTGGATCGCCGAGAACGCCGGCGCCGAGGGCATGGTCGTGGTAGCCAAGATCGCCGAACTGCCCCATGGGCAGGGCTACAACGCGGCCACTGGTGAGTACGGCGACCTGCTGGCTCAGGGCGTCATCGACCCGGTCAAGGTGACCCGGTCCGCGGTGCTCAACGCCGCGTCCATCGCGGCCATGCTCCTGACCACCGAGGCTCTGGTGGCGGACAAGCCCGAGGAAGAGGACGAGGCAGCAGCGGGTGGCCACGGTCACTCGCACGGCCACGCTCACTAAAACCGAGAACAAAAGATTCCGCAACGAACACCGCAGGCCCCCACCCGGCTTCATCCCGGGTGGGGGCCTGCGGCGTGCCGGAACGACTCAACCCAGCCCGCCCCAGTAACCCAGCCCGCCCCAGTCCAACCTCACGCCGTGGCCGCCGCGACGCCGGCCCACCCGCCCACTGACCCACCCTCACACCCTCCCAGCCCCCGTTGACCAGCCCCCAGCGGCCCGGTGACCGCCTGCCCGGCCGGCCCGCCCAGCGGCCCGGTGGC
>JBEKIU010000286.1:0-3120 GCA_050011635.1 Acidimicrobiales bacterium | reverse complement strand
CGCGGCCCGGGATACCGGCGTCTCCCAGGGGACGGGGTCCTCTCCCCAGGCGATACTCACCGCGAGTCCGCGGACACCGAACTGGGCTGCGGTCAGGGTGGCACCGACGGTCCCCGAGTGGAGCGCGGAGCGACCGGCGTTGACCCCGTGGTTGATTCCCGAGACGACCAGGTCGGGGCGGGGGCCGAAGCCCTCGATGCAGGCCAAGATGACCGCCAGCGCCGGTGGGCCCTCGATTCCGAATGTGGGAACGCCGGCGAGGCCGGGGATCTCCACGGTCTCGTAGGGGATCGACTCCCGCTCGTAGACCGGACCCACCGCAGCTCCGGCCCCGCTGTGGTCGGCCAGGGGAGCGACCACGAACAGCTCGTGGCGGTCGCCGAGGTCGACGGCCAGCCCCCGGGCCAGGGCGGCGATGCCCGGCGCGAACACGCCGTCGTCATTGGTGATGAGGATCCGCATACAGGTCGTTCCCGTCGGGTCGGGGCAGGAAATCGGGCCGTGGCCGGGCGAGGTGGCGGTCGGATTGCTCCTCCGTCGGGCCCCCGCGGCCCTTTCGCCTACCATACCGGGCGACGTCAGCGACCCCGGGGTCGGCTGGACAGAGGAACACTATCCCAAGCCCATGAGCACTCGACCACCTGCCGAAGATCAACGACCGGCCGAGACCACCGCCAGCACAGGGGATCAGTGGGTGATCGGGCATGGGCACCAGCGGGCCGTCATCACCGAGGTCGGGGCCACGCTCAGGTCGTTCACGGTCGCCGACAGGGCGGTGATCGACGGCTTCGGGCCGGAGGAATGGAGCCACGGGGGAAAGGGCCAGGTGCTCGCCCCATGGCCCAACCGCCTCGGTGACGGGCGCTACTCCTTCGAGGGCACCGATGCCCAGGCGCCTCTCAACGAGCTCCCGTCGAACAACGCCATCCACGGCCTCGTGCGCTGGATGCCGTGGCGGATGGTGGGTCGCGCCCAGAACCGGGTGAGCATGGCGCTCGAGCTGCGTCCGTCTCCGGCCTATCCGTTCGCCCTTGGGTTGATGGTCGAGTATCGATTGGGCCGCGACGGGCTCACCGTGGTCGTCGACGCCGACAACATCGGACCCACCGACCTTCCCTTCGGTATCGGCTTCCATCCCTATCTCACCGTCGGAACCCCGACCGTCGACCAGATCCGGTTGGAGATCCCCTCCCAGCGCAGGCTGTTCGCCGACGACCGGGGAATCCCGACCGGCAGCGGTCCGATCGAAGGGACCGAGTTCGACTTCAACCAGGGCCGGCTCATCGGTGTGACCAAACTGGACACCGCCTTCACCGACCTGCGGCGAGGTGCGGACGGCCGGGCGCGGGTCGAGCTCGATCACCCCGACGGAGCCGGTGGGTCGACCCTGTGGGTCGACGAGCGGTTCCCCTATCTCATGATCTACACCGGTGACACGCTCGATGCGGACCACCGCCGAACCGCGCTGGCCGTGGAGCCGATGAGCTGTCCGCCCGACGCGCTCCGGTCGGGCATCGATCTGGCCGTGTTGCGACCGGGCGGCCGATGGACCGGTTCGTGGGGCATCACCCCCCGCTGAGCTGAGCCTCCGATCCGGCCGGGCCCGCCTTGCACCCGAGATCCCCGTGCCCGGGTCAGATCACGGCCAACACGAGCCAGTGATCACTTCGAGCTCGCTTCAGTCTCTTCGGTCACAAAGGAGGCGCGCTCACTCTGACCAGAGTGCCGCACCGGCTGGTGGCCCTCTCTCGTCGCGAGCAGTGGGTCGACGACGAGGACACGTCCCTGTCTCACAAGTCGAGCCGTTGGAGGAGATCCCACTCGAAACGACAGGGCTGAGACGCGTGAGACCTTGAGACCCTTGGAATACGAGGGATCCAAAATGGTAGTTTGAGGACCGATCAGCGGATGGGCTGAACGCTGAATGATTCACGCTTCTCGGAGGATTGGGATGAGATCGCTGTGACAGCTCGCGCCACCCGGATCGAGGCAACCGGCGAGACCGAGTGCGCCAGTTGGTCGGATGGCGATCTTATGGCAGCCGTCAAGGCCCATCGTGAGGATGCATTCGACGAAATCTTTCGACGTCACGCCCGCTCTGTTGCCGCTGTCACGAGAATGATCCTCGGGCATCGGCCAGAATGCGACGATGTCGTGTCCGAGGTCTTCATCGGACTTTGGCGCTCCCCGGAAACGTTTGACTCAGATCGCGGTTCACTGCTCACGTTCTTGCGGGTCAAGGCGAGAGGTCGATGTATCGATCTGGTGCGCTCGGAAACAGCTCGGGCCCGACGCGAGAAGAGCCAGGAGTCGCAACGTGGATCTCCTGCGGACGTTGACTCCAGCTTGCTTTCCGCCGAAATTGCCGCTCAAGTACGCCGGGCTCTGGCTTCGTTGCCGTCTGAGGAACGAGAGCCAATTGAGCTCGCATACTTCGAGGGGATGACGTACCGCGAGGTTGCCGTTCACCTCGATGTGCCAGAAGGGACAGTGAAGTCGCGCATCCGTGGCGGCCTGAGAAAATTGCGCGTGAGCGGTGACATCCGATCGGGAACCGACGACGGCTAGATCGTGCCGGTCGGTTAAACTGTGATCTGTTCGATCGCATCATTTCTAGCTACGGAGTGGTATGAGTTCTGACTGGGAGGCCGAGGTACGGAACGCTGATCGGATCTCGGCCCTTCACGAGTCCGGGCTGGTGGGCATGGACCGAGATGATGCGTTCGATCGCCTGATCGAGCTTGCCTCCGAACTCACTGGAGTTTCTCGGGGGTGTATCACGCTTGTCGACGCCGAGCACTCGTCCGCCATGAGTACGATCGGGTTCCCCGAGGGTCCGTCCCTCGTGGCCCCTATCGAAGAGGCCTTTTGTCGATACGTTGTCGGGTCGGGCCGACCGCTCATCGTCGAAGATGCCAGAAACGATCCTCGGACGGTCGGCGATCCCGCAATCCACGCATTCGACGCGGTGGCGTGGATCGGGTACGGCATCGAAGATGCCGATGGCGTCATTCTCGGGACCTTTTGCCTCATGGATTCCTCGCCGCGTGAATGGACCCCAACGGACATCCAACTGGTCGCCACATTGGCCAAGGCGGCATCCACCGAGATCGCCCTCCG
>JBEKIU010000285.1:0-3121 GCA_050011635.1 Acidimicrobiales bacterium | reverse complement strand
CACTCCTCGTCGGGTCTCGGTTCCAGGGCTCGGCGTCGGGTCCTGCCGGCCGCCGATCCGCGGCGGCTCCGGGCTCCCCGGAACGTAGCCCACCCGGCAGAGGCCCTGACGACGTCCGACGGGACACTGCAGGCCCGATCGCCCGCAGGGGTTGACAAGGCTAACGCTGTTAGCCATACTGGGGCTATCAGCGTTCGCCCCGACCGCGGGGATCCGAAACAGAGGAGAAGCCGATGGGACAAGAGGAGATGGGGATGGCCGGAGAGGTGCACTACCGGAAGCCTGGGATGTTCACCCGGCGGGTCCTGAACCCGTTCATCGTCCTCGCCCTCCGGGCCGGGATCAGCATCTGGGGCAGCCGCATCCTCGAGGTCAGGGGGCGCACGAGCGGTACGCCGAGGCGCACCCCGGTGAACCTGCTCGAGGTCGACGGTCGCCAGTACCTGGTCGCCCCGCGGGGCGAGGGTCAGTGGGTCAGGAACGTGCGGGCGGACCACGGCCGGCTGGCCCTCATCCTCGGGCGGCACCGGGACGAGCGGGTCGCCCACGAGGTACCCGATGGCGAGAAGCCGCCGGTCCTCCGGGCGTACCTGCGCCGGTGGAAGATGGAGGTGGGTGTCTTCTTCGACGGGGTGGGCGCCGACTCGGACGAAGCGGATGTCCAACGGATCGCCGCCGACCACCCGGTGTTCCTGCTCTCCCCGGCGACCAGCTGAGATGGGCACGGACACCGCCCGGGCGTTCGGCTCCCCGCCCGTCCGGTACACGTTCGGAGGCCGGTCCGGGCGTGCGGGCCGGCACCGCGACGACGTCGCACGGTGATCCAGCTCACGGCCGTCGGGCCCGGACCGTCGACCCGGCCCGCGCCCCGAACCCGCTCACCCAGAGTGCACCAGTTGATCGCGGCCGCCCACGAGCTCTTGGAGACGGAAGGGTACGAATCGCTGACCATGCGGCGGCTGGCCGACGCGGTGGGCATACGGGCACCGTCCATCTACAAGCACCTCGACGGAAAGACGGCGGTGGCCCTCGGCCTGGTGGAGGACGGACTGTTCGGGACGGGCGACGCCCTGCACCGGGCGGTCGAGGACCCGGGTCCCGACGGCCCCATCCCGTCCCTGCTCGCCTGCTACCGGTCAGTGGCCGGTGAACACCCCAACCTGTACCGGCTGACCACCTCGTCGGAGTTCCCGAGGGACTCCCTGTTGGCCGGCCTCGAGGACTGGGCCGGTGAGCCCTTCTACCTGGCCACCGGCGAGCCCTACCTGGCCCAGGCGCTGTGGGCCTTCGCGCACGGGACCACGGTCCTCGAGCTCGACGGCCGCTTCGCCATCGGATCGGACCTCGACCAGACCTGGCACGCCGGGGCCAGAGCCTTCGCTGCCCCGGGGCCGGTACCGGGCGCCGACGGGTAGCCGGGACCTTGTGCCCTCCGCACGTTGCCGGAGCGGGAGATAAGCAGGCTCAGCAGGCCGGCCGATCCGAACCCGGGTGGTCCCGGTACGCGCCGGCCCGCCTATCCCGTTGTCTCCAGCTTTTCGAACAGCACACCGGCTCCGAATTCGATGCCGACGGTGACCGGTCCGAACGACCGGTGGGCAGCGGCCGCGGAACCGTGCTCCGCGCCGCTTTCCGCCTGTTGATTGACCCAATTCAAGGCCGCCGGACCGGCGAATTGCTTTACGATCCCGTCGAGATAGGCGGCTTCTTCGGTCGATTCGGATTGCGTGAGAACGGTAGCTTTGCTCGGAGATCCACAGCTGACGGCGATGGCGTCCACCAGGCTCGCCGGCTCGTCGAGGGTGTTGGTCAGGATGAACGTACAGATTCCATCCGTGGTCGTGGCCACGTCTCCCCCCACGGATTTGCTGTCCGAGAACTGCAGCGGGGCCTCCTGGTAGGAGGAAGAGACCTGTCCCACATAGGCCTCCACCTGACGCTCGTTGAAGAAACCGGTGCCAAAAGCGGCCGTGGTCGTTGGTGGGATGGACGATGGGAGAGCCGTTGTCGCCGTTCCCGGTGTGGTCGTCGTGGTCACCCGTGTGGTGGTGGCCGAAGGATGGTCACCGGCAGACTGAGGGCTTCCTCCCGAACACGCGGCGATCGCCACCGAAACCGCCGTGACCGCTAACCCGGCTCGTATCCGCCCCATGGTCGCTCCGAATCCGATGGCGAGGAAGGCACGTTCCCTCCGTTCCCCCGCCAGACGGGGGTGCGCACCCAGATAGTACCGATGTTCCGCTCCGAAAAGGCCCATGCGGCCGCGCTGTGAAGCAGCCGCGGCGGCTCAGGGTCGAGCCGGTTTCCGGGTGGCGAAGCGGAACTGGTGGTCGTCCACGTCGAGCGCGGTGTCGACGAATCCGGCCGCGCCGAGACGGTCGGCCAGCGTGTCGGGGTCGACCGGGACGAAGATGTCGTCGGCATGGGCCTCCCTGATCCAGTCGATGTCCCTCGAGTCCGTCCCCACGAAGAGTGCGCCGGGGCGGAGGACCCGGCTGACCTCGGCGAAGAGGCGGTCCTGGTCGGCCGGCGAGGGCATGTGGTGGAGCATGGTGAAACAGGCTGCGCCGCTGAACCGCCCCGGCTCCAGCCCCGACGCGGTGGCGTCCGTGCAGATGACCTCCACGTTGGTGCCTTCCATCCGTTGCCCGAGTGGTCCCGCCAGCCCGGCGTCCACCTCGATGGCGGTCAGGCGGGTCACCCGCCGGCGGAGCAGGTCGGTGGTGAGGCCGGGACCGGGCCCGATCTCCAGGACATCGTCGCCGAGGTCACCCACCGCCTCGATCCAGGGCAACAGGTCTGTCTCCAACATGGCCGCCCATTCGGGGCTGGCGAGGAATTTGAGGTGCGACTCGTTCATGGTGCTGTTGTACGCTCTGTCGGTGATGGCCGTCTCTGCGCGCTCGGCCAAATATCTGCCCCGACCGGACAACTCGGGGATGGTCGACATGCGCACCGGCGGCCGCCCCCGGGCCGGTACGTTCCCCTACGAGGGCAACGACCTGGTCACCACCTGGCACAGCCACGACCTGCACCAGATCGAGTACGCCCTCCAGGGCGTGGTCGAGGTCGAGACGGCCACCGCCCACTACCTGCTCCCGCCCCAACAGGCCGCGTGGAT
>JBEKIU010000284.1:0-3140 GCA_050011635.1 Acidimicrobiales bacterium | reverse complement strand
CCTCCTCGCGGCCATCGCCATTACGATCGCCTTGTACCACCGGGACAGAACGGGGGAAGGTCAGGCGGTGAGCACCTCCATCGTCAACGCCGGGCTCCTGCACACGTCCTATGCGTGGATCCATTCGGACGGCACACCAGGGGACTGGGGGCAGGTGGACGGCGGTCAGTTCGGGCTCTCCCCCTACTACCGCCTTTACCAATGTGCACTCGGTGAGTGGGTTTTCCTGGCCGCAGTCACGAGTGAGGCGCGGGCGAGGCTGCGGACGTTGCTTCCAGGCGAGCCCACAGGAGACGATCCGGAGTCGGTGGCCGACTGGCTGGGGTCGTACTTCTTGGACGCCCGGGCATCGGAGGCTTTCGCCGTCCTCGACGACGGGGATGTGCCGATTGAGGTGGTCGACGAATATTTCTGCCGGAACCTCTTCGATGATCCCGACGCAAGGCGACTGCAACTTGTGAGTGAAACGCATTCGAGCGCAGTGGGCCGATTCGAAGACGCTGGCTTGCTCGTCAATATCAGCCCCTCCGAACCGGTCGTCCAGCGGGGCCCCTGTGCCAGCGGGGAGCACACCAGGGAAATTCTGAGGGAATTGGGCTACTCCGCCGCGGATGTCGAGGCCATGGAGGAGGGACGTGCGGTCCTGGACGGCTCGAAATGAGCGAGACCGGCGAAGTCGCCCGCCCCGCCCCGCTCCTCAACGATGACAACCACTTCTACTGGGACGCCGCACGCGAACGTCGCCTCGTCGCGCAGCGATGCCAGAAGTGTGGCCGGCTGCGCCATCCGCCTCGACCAATGTGCCCGGTGTGCCACTCGCTGGAGTTCGAGATCATCGATCTGGCCGGGGATGGCGTCGTCTACAGCTATGCCATCCTTCATCATCCACAGAACCCGGCGTTCGAGTACCCGGTCCTGGCCGCCTTGATCGATCTCGACGAGGGTGTCCGGGTGCTCTCGAATTTGGTGGAGGTCGATCCGTCCGACATCACAGTCGGCATGCCGGTGACCGTCGACTTCCGTCCGACGCGCCACGATGGGGCGGTGCCCGTCTTCAAGCCCAAGGCGAAGGCCGATGGATAGTCGATTGCGTGACACGACCGCGATCGTCGGCATAGGCCAGACGGAGTTCTCGAAGGCTGCCGGTTGCAGCGAGACGCAGCTGGCCGCAGAGGCGATCGTGGCGGCGCTCGCCGATGCCGGACTTACGACCTCCGACGTGGACGGGCTGGTCAGCTACACGATCGATCCCGTCGAGGAGACCGAGCTCGTCCGTACTCTCGGCATCCCGGAGATCGGTTTCTCCAGTCGAGTCCCGTACGGGGGTGGCGGCTCCCAAGGCGTGCTCCTCCACGCGGCCGCTGCGGTGGCGGCGGGCGTCGCCGACGTGGTCGTGGTCTACCGGGCCATCAAAGCGAGATCAGGCGAGCGCTTCGGTCGGGCGGCGGTCGGGGGCAGGGGGGCGTCGTCACACTCGGGTTCGACGGCGACGCAGTGGTGCACCCCGTACGGCGTGCTCACGCCCGCATCGTGGATGTCGCTCAATTCCGTCCGTTACATGCACGCGTACGGCGTGTCGAGCGAGGATTTCGGGCGTGCCGTCGTGCAGTTCCGGGACTACGCCGCGAACAATCCGAATGCCCACTTTTACAAGAAGCCGATCACGCTCGACGATCATCAGGGGTCGCGGTGGATCGCCGAACCGGCCATTCGGCTCTTCGACTGCTGTCAGGAAACCGATGGTTCGGTGGCGCTGGTGATTACCTCCGCCGAGCGTGCGCTCGGAAGTGACCGGCCCGTGCTCATCGGGGCAGTGGCGAACTCCGCCCTCTTCGAAGAGGAGATCGCCAGCAACCACTACGCGAAAGATATTGCGGTCATGGACGGGTGTGCGGCGATGGCCAAGAAACTGTTCGAGGGGCACGGATTCAAACGATCCGACATTGACGTCGCGATGATTTATGACGCGTTCACCCCGATGTTTCTGATGCAACTCGAGGGTCTCGGATTTTGCGGCCCAGGGGAGGCAAAGGACTTCATCGGGGACGGCAACCTGGGACTGCAGGGCAGTCTTCCCTGCAACACCAACGGTGGCTTGATCGGCGAGGGCTACATCCACGGATTGAACCTGACCGCCGAAGCCGTGCGGCAACTCCGTGGCACATCGCCGAATCAACTGATCGATCCAGAGATTGCGCTGGTCTGTGCCAGTCGAACCGGCCTGATTCTCAGGCGCCCCTGAGCGAATGTCTCGTCGAACGCCCGTCACGCCGAGTGGTCATGAGGAGGACCCAGCGGGCAAACGCCTGCGCGAGCTCCTGGTGCCCGAGCACTGCGCGGTACTGGTCCAGGAGCTCCAAGAAGGGGTTGTGGGCACGATCTCTCGACTCACCGAATTGGCCGAAGTGGTTCACGAGTCCTCCGTCCTCCCGCACGCTGCGAAGGTGCTTGGGGTTGCGCGTCGCCTTGGAGTCCCTGTGATTCATTGTACTGCCGAGACTTTGCCGCAAGGCCTGGGACGCAATACCAATGCACGACTGTTCGTCGCGGCGCGCAAGCTTGGCATGGAAAACCATCCTGGTTCCGAGTCGGTTCGGCCGGTCAGCGATCTGGGCCCATTCGATGCTGACATCGTGTTGCCTCGCTTCCACGGACTGAGTCCGCTCACTGGATCTCCGCTGGATTCACTGCTCCGCAACAGTGGTGTGCGTGCTCTTGTTGTGATGGGTGTCTCCCTAAATGTTGCGATACCGAACCTCGTCTTTGACGCAGTGAATCGGTCGTATCAAGTGGTTCTGGTGTCAGATGCCGTTGCAGGCGTCCCACCGGAGTACGGCGCCCAGATGATCGAGCACACCCTGTCTCTTGTCTGCACGATCGCGTCGAGCAAGGAGATTGTCGATGCCTGGGCGTGAATCGCAGCGCCGTTGTCGGAGTACTTCTGGGACGGGTCGCTAGTGGCCGCCGACCTCGGTGTCCTGGTAGATGATCTCGTGGCCGAGACTGCCGTACTCCACGGCGCGCTCGACGGACTCCGTCCCGAGCAGTGGTCCCTGGCCACACCGGCCGCCGGATGGAGCGTGGGCGACCATGTCAGCCATCTTGCATATTTCGACGGCACGACGCTGCAGTCGCTCCTC
>JBEKIU010000283.1:0-3143 GCA_050011635.1 Acidimicrobiales bacterium | reverse complement strand
ACTGTCTCGTCGAGATGCCACCGCGGCCGCCAACCCAGCGTCGATACGGCCTTGTCGATGGCGATACGCAACGTCTTCGCCTCCACATTGGCAGGCGCCTTGGACGGTGTCGTCCATCGGCCTCCGCCCCAGGCCTTGACCAACGCGGTGGCCAGATCGGCCACCGAGGCCTCGTCGCTGACCATGGGTCCGAAGTTCCACGCTTCTGCCCAACTGTCGGGATGCTCGTCGGCCATGAGCCGTTCGGCGAGCGCGAGGTACCCCGACAGCGGCTCCAGCACGTGTTGCCAGGGCCTGGTCGAGGCCGGGTTCCGCACCACCAGATCGGACCCCGCGGCCAGGGCCCGGACAGCGTCGGGGACGATGCGGTCCTCCGCCCAGTCTCCCCCGCCGATCACGTTCCCCGCTCGCACCGAGGCCAGCCGCACGCCGTGCTCGGTGATGCGATCCACCGGAAAGAACGATGAGCGATAGGCAGCCACCACCAGCTCGGATCCGGCTTTGCTGGCGCTGTAGGGGTCATGACCACCGAGCGGATCGATCTCGCGGAAGCCCCATACCTGGCCGTCGTTGCTGTAGCACTTGTCGCTGGTGGCGACCACGACCGCACACGGAATACCGGCCAGCCGCACCGCGTCGAGCACGGACGCGGTGCCCACCACATTGACGTCGAAGGTCTCTCGTGGGTCGACCAGGCTGGTCCGCACGATGGGTTGAGCGGCCAGATGGAACACGACGTCGGGAGCACGTCGGCGTACGACGTCGGCCATCAGGTCGGCGTCACGGATGTCGCCCCGCACGTCTTCCACGAGGACCTCGGCGATCTTCGACGCTTCGAAGTTGTTGGGAACGCTCGGCGGCTCGAGGGAAAGCCCGGTGACGTCGGCACCGAGCCGGTGCAGCCACAGAGACAGCCACGATCCCTTGAATCCGGTGTGCCCGGTCACCAGCACTGACTTCCCACTGAATTCGCTCATGTCGCCGACCACGGTCTCAGGCCTCCCCCGAATCGCGGTCGGCGTGAGTACCCGCCACCAGATCGTCGACAGAATGGCCGGTGAGCGAGTCCACCTCGGTCACGAGCACCTCGCCGAGGCCGAGATCGGAGTCGATCGGCGGCATGGTCTCCGTACTCCCCTTGCGACCTCCGGCGGCCACCAGCACGGATCCCACGAGCACGCCTGCAAACCCGCCCAGGCGCAACGCAAGCGTGGTCGCGTCCTTGGGCAGAGCCTCTCCGAAGACGATCATGCCGATCGCCACCAGATAGGTGCTGGACACGACGTCGGACATCGACCCGACGACTGCGATCCGAAAGCGCTGGAGGCCGGTTTGGTAGATCAGCATTCCCAGAGCGGAGCAGAATAGGAACACATAGGGGTAGACCGAGGTCAAGATGTCGGGAATCGCGTGCACCACGCCGTGGTGCACGACGAAGGTGGAGGCACCCTTGGTCCCGAGCGAGGCGGCGCCGTAGAGCAGGCCGGCTGCGGCGCCGTAGAGGAAGCCGTTCGTGCCATGCCCGGCCCGGATGGCGACGACCACGAGGGCCACGACCAGAAGGGTCGGAACCGCGGCCAGAATGACCCGAAGGCCGGAGCCTGCCTGGCCCGCGGAGTATGCCGGACCCCCCAATGAGGCTGAGATCGAGATCACCGACGCGACGACGATGGTCAGTCCGATCCATTCGATCCGCTGCATGCGCTCTCCCAATCGCAAGCGCGAGACCACGATGAGGAGGACGACTCCTGCGTTGAAGATCGATTGGACCACTGAGATGGGGGCCAGCGCGAAGGCCACGACCTCCACCGCCACCCCGACCAGGCAGAGCACGAAGCCCAACATCCACTCGCGCGAGGCGGCCAGCGTTCGGATCAGGTGGCCACTCCTGCGAGCCGAAACCTCCGGAAGGGATGAGACGGCGTGCTTCTGGATCAGGTTCCCGGAGTTGAGGGTGATCGCGGCGAGCAGGCTGAAGAGGACTCCCGCCACCATGGTTACGAACCGCTAAGTGTCGAAGCCGAATCGCCGTCGGTGGGCGCCGCGTGGCGCCCCGCACCTGCTCCATTCGTACCCGGCGTGGGGCTCTCAATCCCGTGCTCCACACCGCCATTCCCGTTTTCTGGACCTCGAGTCAGATCAGTGTCGCCGTTCAAGGCCACCACCACTGAGTTGGACCGATCGAAAGAGCCACCGATCCCGAGCGTCTGGCGGACGATGAAGTTGGGTCGGCCCTTGACCTCGTCGTAGATCTGCCCGATGTAGATGCTCACGATGCCCAACAGGCAGAAGAGAATCCCGAAAAGCATGACCATCAAGGCAACGATGGTCCCGAATCCGGGGAACGGCACCCCGCGGGTCACCCAATCGATAGCGAGCGCTATCAACGCGATGAGGGAGGCAACGAAGAGACCGGCCCCGACGAGGGGAATCATCACCAGGGGCACCTGGGAGTGGGCGAATATCGCCTTTATCGCCAGTTGGGCGACCCCCCGTGAGTGCGCTTTCGAGGTTCCGGCAAAGCGCTCTTCTCGCTCGTGCTCGACTCCTATGGAGCGGAAACCAACCCACGCCACGAGCCCCCGAACGAAGCGATTGCGCTCGTCCATCTCGCGGACAACTTCGTAAACCCGGCGGTCCAGCAGTCGAAAGTCACTCGCATTCGCGGGAATGAGGTGACCGGTCAGCTTTCCGATGACCCAGTAGAAAAGACGTGAATTCATCCGTCGGACGGCACCCGTGCCACGCCGAACCGTCACGATTCCGTAGACGTTCTCGTACCCCTGCTCCCACTGGGCTACGAACCGCGGGATCATCTCGGGCGGGTCCTGCAGGTCGGCCGTCATGAGGACGACGGCATCGGCATCGACGAACTCGAGGCCCGCGGTCAAGCCGCCATCCATGCGGAAATTTCGGGCCAGCTGAATGACCTTGAAGCGAGGATCCCGTCGGCAGATGTCCTCCAGCCGCTCGAAAGTATCGTCTTCTGACCCGTTTTCGACGACGATGGCTTCACATTCGTAGTCGCTGAGCTGATCGAACACTCCGCCGAGGCGACGCGCCAGCTCGTCGATGCACTCGGATTCGTTGTAGGCCGATGTGATAATCGCCAGCTTCTTCCGAGCGCGTGTCACTGGACCCTT
>JBEKIU010000282.1:0-3150 GCA_050011635.1 Acidimicrobiales bacterium | reverse complement strand
GTTGTGTGCGTTGCGTCGATGAGGCGGGTGGGATCCGGCGTACCCTGATCTCTCCGCGCCGTCAGGTTAGTCGGCGCCGGCTCAATTGTCGACCGGGTTAGTCGAGTTTTGGCGTCGGAGCCGATCCCTCTGCGGTCTGGCCACACCCCACTGATTCCACCATGCTGTGGGCATGACGTCGAGCGTGCAGGTGACCGAGCAGGGACCCGTGACCGTGGTGACGCTCGACAGGCCGCACCGGCGCAATGCCGTGGACCCAGCCGCGGCCGGCGCCCTCCTCGACGCGTTCACCACCTTCGAGACCGACGGTTCGTCGGCGGTGGCCGTCCTGACCGGGAGCGGCGGGACGTTCTGCGCCGGTGCCGACCTCAAAGCGTTGGCCGGAGGTGACCGTCACCGGGTCGCACTCGACGGGCCGGGTCCGATGGGACCGACCCGTCTCGAGCTGTCCAAGCCGGTGATCGCCGCCGTCGAGGGGTTCGCCGTCGCCGGTGGCCTGGAGCTCGCCATCTGGTGCGATCTGCGGGTGGCGGCCGCCGGGGCGAGCTTCGGGGTGTTCTGCAGGCGCTTCGGCGTTCCCCTCGTCGATGGCGGGACGGTCCGCCTGCCCCGGCTCATCGGCCAGGGTCGCGCCCTCGATCTGATTCTCAGCGGGCGGGAGGTCGGGGCCGAAGAGGCGCTGGCCATGGGCTTGGTGAACAGGATCGTGCCCGACGGGACGGCGCTGGAGCATGCGGTGGCATGGGGACGGGAGCTGGCGGCACTCCCCCAGACCTGTCTGCGCAACGACCGGCGCTCGACCCTCGACCAGTGGGGACTGTCCACCGCCGACGCCATGGTGGTCGAAACCAGGCTGGGGCTCGACAGCCTGGCCTCACCCGAGGCTGCGTCGGGTGCGACCAGGTTCGCCGGCGGGGCCGGGCGCGGCGGGTCCACGGTCGACCCGGCCGGCAGCTGACGGCCGGCGCCGGCGATGCCCGACGTGGCCGCCTTCGACTTCGACGGGACCCTCGCCGAAGGGGGCAGTGTCCTCGGCTACCTCTCCGCCCTGCGCGGGCCGGCCGTGGTGGTGCCGGCCGCCCTGGCCCTCGCCCCCCGCCTGGTCCACGCCGCGGTGGCCGGGGGCACGGTCGCCGACCGGACCAAGGAGCTCCTCTTCGAACGGGTGCTGGACGGGGTGGCTCTCGAGCGCGCCGAGAAGGTCGGCGCCCGCTTCGCCCTCGATCACCTCGACCGACACCTCCGCCCGGGGGTACGCCAGCGGTTCGACTGGCACCGCGGTCGCGGCGACCGGGTGGTGATCGTATCGGCATCGCCCGAGATCTATGTCCGGGCGGCAGGCGTTCGACTCGGTGCCGACGGGGTGATCGCCACCAGGCTGGCCGTCACCGATGAGGGCGCGTTGACCGGCCGCTACGAGGGGGCGAACTGCCGCGGGGAGGAGAAGCTCCGCCGTCTCCGACAGTGGATCGACGAATCGGGGGGGTCGGAGGGTCGGCTGTGGGCCTACGGCAACAGCCGGGGCGATCTCACGATGCTCCGGGCCGCCGATGTCGGGGTCGACGTGGGGCGCCTCGGCCCCTTCGGTCGGCTCCGGTCGTTCCCCGGCCTCGACGGCACCGGGCCGGGGCGGTTCCCGGGCTGAGCCGCCCGGCGGCGCTCACAGGTACTCCTTCTTCCTCATCCAGACCAGGACGAACCATCCCCAGATGGGGGGCAGATAGGCGGTGAAGAGACGCTGCACGAAGACCGCGGCCACTGCATCGGTCTCGCTGATCCCGGCCGCAGTGAGACCGATGATCATCCCGGCCTCGACCACCCCCATGCCTCCCGGTACCGGTGAGATCCCGCCGAGCATGGAGCCCAGGGTGAGCACGACCAACAGGGCTGCCAGGCCCAGGTGATCGCCGAAGGCGTGCAGGGAGGCACCCAAGGCCAGGGCCACGAAGATCTGGGCGGCGACGTTGCCCCCGAAGATCTCCACCAAATTCCGCGGGTGGGTGGCCAGGAGCTTGAGGTGGGACCAGACCTCCGAGGCTTTCGGGCGCAGCTTTTCGGCGGCCAGCCGGCGCCAGCGGGGAATGGCGAGCACCAGGCCCGCAGCCACGCCCACCACGACCACGGCCAGCACGATGAACCAGACCAGGTGCGACTCGCCCCCGCCGGAGCTGCTGCTCGGCTCGCTGAAGTGAAAATCTCCGATGGCCAGCGGCAGCGCGATGAGGAACAGGGCACCCTTGACGATCCAGCTGGCCGTGCTCACCAGCACGCCGGAGCTGACGGCGACAGTGGGGGTGTATCCCTCCTGCTGGAAGAATCTGACCCGGGTGGCCAGCACGGCCATCGACCCTCCGGCCAGGGCCACGAAGGTGTCCGACAGCTCGAGGGCCAGTGTCCGGCCGAAGGGAAGCGGGTTGGTCACCGAGCCCACCGTGGTGATGGCGATGGCCGGATAGGCGGCCTGGGCCAGCACGAACACCACCGCCACCCAGCCCCAGTCGGCACCGGTGATGGTGCTCCACGACTTGGTCACGTTGATCAGGACCCCGATGAGGGCCCAGCCCCCGATGAGGGTGCCCACCACCAGCAGGAGGGTGACCCAGCTCAGTCGCCGGGGCTCGATCAGTTTCGGCACCTCGACCCCGGTGGCCGTCGCACCCAGCTCGCGCAACGCGGTGAGGGTGGCCTTCTTGCCCCGGAGGGACCTGGAGGCCGTTGGGCCCAGCGCGGCGCGCTGGAGGAAGGGCAGCGCGCCCACCAGGACGTCGGCCGGCATCGACCGGGAGGCCGAGGCGACCGCCCGCTCGGGTCCGGCCACATCGGCCACCGCGGCCAGCACCGCGGCGGTGTCGCGATCGAGCTGCTCGACGGTGGCCACCGTCGAAGCCGACCTGAAGTCGATGAATCCGGCGCCGCCGCGGTCGTCGACCACGATGGTCCGGGCGGACAGGGCCCCGTGGGCGAGCCCGGCCCGCCGGAGCACCATCAGCTGCGCGAAGATCCCGTCGACCGAGGCATCGGTGATCGCCGGCCCAGGACCTCCTCCGGCTGCCGCCGGCTCGGTCGCGGTCCCTCCGGGCGGGGCCACCGGCTCAGCCCCGGTGACGGTCCCGTCACCGGTCTCGGGCCCGTCACTGCCGTCGTCGGTGT
>JBEKIU010000281.1:0-3220 GCA_050011635.1 Acidimicrobiales bacterium | reverse complement strand
GACGGAGCGGGTCAGCCCTCGGAGGGGAGCGAGTTTCTCGGGTTGGCCGCCCTGCGCTCGGCCAGGATGGCGGCGTAGACCCCGGCCTCGGTGCGCCGCTGCATCCCGAGCTTGGAGAGGAGACTCGACACGTAGTTCTTGACCGTCTTCTCGGCCAGGAAGATCTCCTCGGCGATCTGACGGTTCGAGCGACCCTGGGCAATGAGGTCGAGGACCCGCCGCTCCTGAGCCGAAAGGCTCGACAACCGCGCCTCGGTCTTCTGGGTCTTGCGCAACCGGTCGAAGATGTCCTTCGAGAGCGTGGCGTCGATGAGAGACTGTCCCTGGCTCACCCGGCGGATGTCGCCGATGAGGTCGCTGCCGCCGATCTCCTTGAGGACGTAGCCGGCGGCGCCCGCCATGATGGCGGAGAACAAGGCCTCGTCGTCGGCGTACGAGGTCAACATCAGGCAGGCAATCTGCGGATAGGCGGACCGGATCTCCCGGCACACTTCTATGCCGCTTCCGTCCGGCAACCGGACGTCGAGAATTGCCACATCGGGCTGGAGGGTGGCGATCTGTTCCAACCCCAGTTGAGCCGTGGCGGCCTGGCCCACGACCTCCATGTCCTCTTCGCATTCGAGCAGCGTCTGCAGTCCTGTCCGGACCAACTCATGGTCATCGAGGACGAAAATGCGAATCGTCATTGGGACAATCTTGCCACGGCCCGGACCCCGGGTGGCGCGACCGTCGCGGCCGTGCGTTCTCGTGCCCCCCTTTTCGGCTCACGACCCGACCACTACCCTGAGGGGGTGCCACCACTCGATCAGATCGACGATCCCGTCAAACTCCGAAGGTTGGTGCAGGCGATGTTGATGATCGAAGGTGAGCTCACCCTTCCGATCGTGCTCCGCCACCTGGTGGGAGAGGCGTGCGCTCTGGTCGATGCCCGCTACGGCGCGCTCGGTGTGCTGAGTGAGAACGGCACGACGCTCGATCAGTTCCTCACCGTCGGCCTCGAGCCGGACGAGGAGTTCGCCATCGGGCCCCGCCCCAGCGGTCGCGGGGTGCTCGGCACGCTGATCATCGAGGCCAAGCCCCTGCGCTTGGGGAACATCGCCGACAGTCCGGACAGTTACGGCTTCCCGCCGGGCCATCCCCCGATGACATCGTTCCTGGGCGTGCCCGTGCGGGTCCGGGGCGAGGTCTACGGGAACCTGTATCTCACCGAGAAAATAGGCGCATCAGCCTTCTCCGCCGAGGACGAAGCCACGGCGGTGACACTGGCGATGGCGGCGGGCATCGCCATCGAGAACGCCCGGTTGCACAGTGTGGCGCGGGACCACACCCTCACCGAGGACCGGGACCGCATCGCCCGTGATCTCCACGACACCGTGATCCAGCGCCTCTTTGCCGTCGGTCTTTCCCTGCAGGGGACGGCCCGCCTGGTCGATCGGCCCGAGGTGGCCGGCCGTATCGGCGACGCCATCATCAAACTGGACGAGACCATCCGTCACCTGCGTACGGCCATCTTCAACCTGGAGATGACCATCAACCAGGACGGGTTCCGGCGCATGGTGTTCGACCTGCTACACGAGTTGACGCCGGTGATCGGGGCAGTTCCGCATGTGACCTTCACCGGCCTGGTCGACTCCGCGGTCACCGGATCGATCGCCGATCACAGCCTGGCCACTCTGCGCGAAGCCCTGACCAACGTGGGCCGGCACGCAGCTGCTACCCGGGTTGCAGTCACCATTGCGGCGGAGAACGATCTGCGTCTGGTGGTCGTGGACGACGGGCGGGGCATGGCCAATGCCGGTGTCACCGGGCGAGGATTGAAGAACATGCGGACGAGAGCCGAACGCCTCGGAGGGAGCCTCGAGCTGGGCACCTCGCGCGAGGGCGGCACGCGCCTGATCTGGCGCATCCCGCTCACCCTCAACGAAGGGTAGGGCTAGCTGGCCTCTTCGACCACGGTCGAGAGCACGTGCCACGAAGAGCTCACGTCGCGGGCGGAGGAGGCCGAGGTGCGGGCGGCCCGCCGGGCCCCCCGTTTGCGCTCGGCATGGATGGTGCGCAGCACCCGGATCCCGTCGGAGAAGGCGTTGAGGTTCGAGGTGCCGAAGTGGCGGCTGTGCTCGAAGCTCGGGACCTCGGCCACCACCAGGCCGGCCTTGGCGATACGCACGTTGATCAGGGTTTCGACCTCGAAGCCGTCCCCCCAGCGCATGGCGCCCGGATCGGTGCTGTCGTCTCCCACTTCGAGGTCCATGACCGAGAGGCACTCGCGGCGGAAGGCGTTGTAGCCGTAGCACAGGTCGGTATAGCGGGTCCCGTAGATCACGTTGACGATCTTGTTCAAGAAGTAGTTGCCGACCTGGCGCAGCCGGGAGATGTCGCTCGAGCCTGCCCCGGGCATAAAGCGCGAGCCCTTGGCGAAGTCGGCCCCTTGCTTGAGTGCCTCGACGAAGCGGGGGATCTCGGCGGGGTCCGTCGAGCCGTCGGCGTCGAGCATGACGATGAAGTCCCCGCTGGCCTCGGCAAAGCCGCAGGCCAGGGCGTTGCCCTTGCCCTTGCGGGTCTGGCCCACCACGGTGATGTCGGGGCACAGGGCCCGGGCCACTTCGACGGTGTCGTCGACCGAGTTGCCGTCGACGAGGATCACTTCATAGCGCTCGATGTCCAAGGCGGCGAAGACATGGGGCAGGTTGAGGGCCTCGTTCTTGGCTGGAATCACGATGCTGACGGTCGGCTCCGGCTTGCCGGGCTCGGCGGCATGGCGTGCGTGCTCTTCAATGTGACTGAGAGTCATGCTCGTCGCCCGCCCTTCACTGCCACAACCCTTCCGCTCGGGGACCGCCGAGATGATGTGTCATGGCACTCCCTCGGGCCACGACGCAACGCGGTCGCGCACCCATCGTAACGTTCCCTCTCCATCGACTTCTCCCTCTCCTCGGCCCCTGCCCTCCCAGGGGTACCCGACCCTTCTCGAACCCTCACATCTCGTGGATTCGCTTCAGTCTTTTTCTGAGGCGCTTCCCCATTCCAAGAGATTGACGGAGCAATCGGCGGGGTAGGTGTGGCAACGGGTATGGATCACCCGTTCCTTCCAACGCCGTGCTCTTGCTGAGCTCGTCACTGCCGTTCCAGTTTCGCCGACCGGTGTGGAGTGCGCCTAGAGCACAAAGTCACCAACAAGCCACCCCCTGGTCGACCTGTGACAAAGGTCCCAGGCGAAAGG
>JBEKIU010000280.1:0-3244 GCA_050011635.1 Acidimicrobiales bacterium | reverse complement strand
CCTCCGAAGGCCGAGGCCGCCGCTTGGCTCCCTGGGTGTCAAAGGAGCTTGGTAAAGCCTTCCTGCGTGAAATGATTATCATTGGTCAGCACTTCGGTGATTCCTTCGTCACGCATCGCCTTCATCGAAATAGGGTACCGCCCAGATTCCTGCGAAAATATGCTCTAAGGACGCCCTCGGTTCTCGAAACCCGATCACATCAAATGGATGGTTGCACGCATTATATGCCTGGCGCGTACGTGCGACACTGTACATCAAAGAATGCAAACTTTGCGATTATAGATCATCGGCGGACCTGGGAACGGTCCAAGATGTACTGGCCGTACAGAATCACGTTATCCCACTCGATGGGGCTGACGTGTTCCAGCATTCTGACATCGATCTTCGCTTCGTCCCCCTTGGGTTGACACCACCTTACGACCCGCGAAATCTCCTTGGCCTGCCAGTAAATCACGCACGCAATGATGAGGGTCAAGCAGCTGCACGAGTTCATTTGCTCGTGTAGTTCGCGGGCGTTGATCCTCCCCCGCCGCCCGTAATAGACGTCCCGGGCCAGGGCGTGCAGTTGCTCGACCTTGAGCAAGCCCTTCCGGATCCGCGACCGCAACGGCGGCTCCGACAGATAGCTGAGCAGGAACTCGGTCTTGAAGACCCGGCCCAGATCGCGATTGGCCCGGTAGAAGCGGTTCTTGGCGGTGCATGACGCGAGTCGCTTGAGCGCGACCGAGGCGGTCGTGTGGCCGCATTCGAGCGACGCGTAGAACTGACCCATCCGGTCCCATTGCTCGGCGATCACCTGAGGGTCGATCGTACGATCGGCCCGGCTCACCAGGTCAGCCAGAAGGCCGTAGTCGCGTTTGTCATCGAGCCGATAGAGGCGTTGCTTTCCGACGCCGCGGATGCGGGGGCAGAACCGCCTCCCCAGCATGGCGAACGCGGCGAAGTTGATCTCCGTGTAGCCGTGGGTGTCGGTGTAGTGCTCCTCCAGTTCCAGGTCGCTTTCGTTGTAGCAGAGGCCGTCGAGCACGAACGCCGAGTCCCGGTCGGTGCACTCGATGGGCATGCTGTAGAATGGCGCGTAGTTGTCGGCGATGAAGGAGTAGAACTCCAGCGCGAAGTCGCCGAACCGGGTGCTGTAGGTCGTAAAGATTCGGACAACCCGTCTTCTCTCAGCGGGCGCGCACTCCCCCAGACCAAAGCTCGGGTTGTCCAACAGACCTGCGGGCTGGGTTGGCTCGGAGTCCGATTCTCGTGTCGTGCTACGACGTGTCCGCCGCCGGGACTGCGTCGTCACAGCCCCACTCGCGTCGCTTCTCGGGGCTGAGGTTCCACGGCAGGAATCGGTCCACCTCCGCCGGTGCACGGCCTCCGGCTTCCGCACACGCCGACAGGTACGCCGTCAGCCACAGCCGGGGGTTCAGACCAGACAGGCAGAGCGTCTGGAACAGCGAGAACAGCATCGCCGCCAGCTCGCCGCTCCACACCGAGCCGCTGCCGTAGTAGTTCTTCCGCCCCACCACCGGGCCACGCTCGGAACGCTCGGCCGTATTGTTGTCCATCGGCACCTCGGGGTGCTCGACGAAGACCGTCAGTCCCGTCCAGTGATCCCCGAGGCTCTCCAGCACCTTCTGGCACGCCGGATGGACGACCGGCTCTCGCAGTTGCACCTGGCCTCGTTCTCCCAAGCTCGTCACCGCCGCACGCAACGCCCTGTCGGCTACCGCGAACGCCGCCGCGTCGTGACGCACCTTCAGCCGCTCATCATTGAGATGATACAGCGTGCCGATCTCGGCCACCCAATCCAACGCCCAACTCTCCTGGTCCGGCCAACTCTTGGCCAACCGGAGGAAATCGCGACGGACATGTGCCCAGCAGAACGCGAGCACGATCCGCCCGCTCTTGACCTTGTCGATCGCCTGGTACGCCTTGTACCGGTCCACCACCAGGATGCCACGACCCTCGACCGGACCGAAATGCTCCTCGGGCACGTCGTGCGACCGGCCCGCCGCCAGCACGAAGACCACCACCTCGGCGGAATGGAAGACCCACAAGTACCACCGATAGCCGACCTTGCCCTCGATGCTGGCGAAGACGAGCCAGCGGGTCTCGTCGGCGTGCCAGAGTGTCTGCGTCTGGCTGTGCCGAACTAACGCCTCGTAGACCGGCTCGAAGAGCGGGACCAGGTGTTTCAGGCCGTCGGTGACCGTGCCCAGCGACAGATCCAGGCCGTGCGTGGCCCAGTCGGCCAGGAGTCGAGAGGTCGGCCGATAGAACAGATACTTGTCCAAGAGCAGGGACACCCAGATCGACACTCCCAGGAGGCTCTTGGGGATCACCCGGGGCGGCGGCGGGGCGGTGACGATGCCGGGATGGGCGGCGCACGAGCAGGTGGGCCGAGAGCGGCGGCGGCGAATGACCCGGCGATGGGCTCGGACGTCGATCTCGAGGATGATCGAATCCTCGGTGCCCGGGAAGTCGTCGAAGGGCTGGCCACACCGCGAGCAACGGCACTGATCGGGGGCGAGTTGGTGGTCCTCGACGACGGCCGGGAGGTGGGAATAGTCGCGTCGTTTGGGCCCCGGCTTGCCCGGCTGCTGGCCTCGGGGCCGACGCGGTGACGGGTCGGCCGGGGTGGCGAGCGGGGCCGCCGGAGCGGTCGCGGCGGCGGTCTCGGTCTTTCGACCGAAGAGCTGCTGTTCGCGGAGGCGGAGGAGAGCCTGAAGCCTCTCGACCTCGGTCTTGAGTTGGGCCTCACGCGCGAGGGCGCGGCGATGTTGGGTCTTCCAGTAGGCGGCCTGCCGCCAGGGCTCGAACTCCTGCTCCAAGCGTGGGCAAACCGGACAGGGGCCTTGGGGGATGGGCGGGGCGGAGCAGGCGGGACCGGACGACGACTCGGCAGGAGACGGCGCGGCTCGGAGTTGGTCCAGCTCCGAGACCGTGACCCGCAGAGGAGTGAAGCAAAAGATGGAGGCCGAGCCGTCATCCATGGTGGCCGAGTTTACCATCTCCTCGCAGGAAGACGAGAACCGACTATGGGTTTACCGAAGCTTTACGGGACGCAAGCTCTAACTTTCAAGAGCAAATGGGGTTATCTCAGCCCATTCCTCGGTGGTGTTCGGCGAGAAGTGTCGAAAAAATCGAGCAGGTTGCTGCTGAAATGCGATCTCAGGGCGTTATTCTCTTGGGTGCTCAGCAACAGGCTAGCCTCGTTTCTCCGAGGGTGATCGAGAACGCAGGGATTCGG
>JBEKIU010000279.1:0-3249 GCA_050011635.1 Acidimicrobiales bacterium | reverse complement strand
TGCAGCTCTACACGGGCGCGTTCGGGGGAACCCCGAACGGCGCCCTCCTTTCCCACCGGTCGATCCTGGCCCAGGCCGTGATGGTGGCGATGGTGCAGTGGGTCACCGGGGAGACCGTCTATCTCAATTCGGGTCCCATGTTCCACATGGCCACCCTGATGACCACCTTCGCCACCTTCCAGATGGGGGGCACCAACGTGCTCACCAGACGGGTCGAGGCCGACGAGTTGTGCCGGGTCATCGAGGCCGAGCGGTGCAATTACGGCTTCGTCATGGGGCCGACGGCCGAGGAGATCATGGTGGTCAACGTCGACGGCCGTTACGATCTGTCATCGTTCCGCACCTTTGGAGGGAGCCCGGCCTGGAACGCGATGGTTGAGGTCGACGACAGCCCGTGGGGCCTTCATCCCGCAGGCTACGGGCAGACCGAGGTGACCGGGATGCTCACGTTCAATGCCCTGGGCATCGGGACCGAGGGAACGAGCGGACGACCCTCGCCCTGGGTGGAAGTGAGGATCGTCGACCCCGACGGGGCCGACGTGCCCACCGGTGAGACCGGCGAGATCGTGGCACGCGGGCCGATCATCACCAACGGCTACCACGACCGGCCGCGCCTCAACGCGGAGCGGTTTCGCGGCGGATGGTGGCATACCGGTGACCTCGGACGCCGTCACCCAGACGGATCGCTCACCTTCGTCGCCCCGCTGACCCGTATCGTCAAGTCAGCTGCGGAGAACATCTACCCGGCAGAGGTGGAGGGGTGCCTGGCCCAGCACCCGGCGGTGCGCGAAGCCGCCATCATCGGTGTTCCCGACAAGCGATGGACCCAGCGGGTGCTGGCCGTGGTGGTCCTCCAGCCCGGGGCCGAGGTCACGGCCGAAGAACTGATCGAGCACTGCCGGGCCCACATCGCCTCGTACAAGAAGCCCAGCCTGGTTGAGTTCACCGCCAAGCTTCCGCGCAAGGGCTGGGCCGTCGACTACGAGGAGCTGGACCGCCGCTACGGCGGCGGCGGCTACCCCGGCTCGGCATGATGAACGGCTCCGGGTGATCATCCCCTCCGCCGGTGCCGACAGCGCAGCGATATCGTGACGCCCATGTCAGCAACGATCGACCGACCCCGCATCGCCATTGTCGGGGCCGGCAATATCGCCAAACTCAATGTGGCGGGCTACCTCGACGACGAACGGTGCGACGTGGTGGCCGTCTGCGATCCCATCGAGGGCCGGGCCGCTGCTGCCGCCGAGGCCTGGGCCGTGCCCGCCGCCTACACCGAGCTGGACGCCATGCTGGCCGATCCGGATATCGACGCGGTGGAGATCCTCACCCCCACCAATCTCCACCACGACCACGTGTTGGCTGCGGCGGCAGCAGGCAAGCACGTGTCGTGCCAAAAGCCCCTGGCCAACTCGGTGACCGAAGCCCGGGCCATGGCCGCGGCGGCAGAGAGGGCGGGCACCATCCTGCGGGTCAGTGAGTGCTACCGGCACTATCCACCCCTCGAACAGGCCAAGCGGCTGATCGCCGAGGGGGCCATCGGGCAACCGTCCAGCCTGCGGATGAGAACGGTCGTGGGGCAGACCGACGCCGCCTTCCAAGGTGGCCTCACCGCCGATGGCTATGTCTGGCGGATGACCTCGGAGAGCCCGGGTGGCCACCTGTTCGACGACGTGATCCACAAGTACGCGGTCGCCCTGTGGCTGTTCGACCAGGACATCGTCTCGGTCCAGGCAGTGGTGCGACGGAGGGATTTCTTCTTCGAGCCCTGTGCGGCCATCTTCGAGTACGAGGACCCGGGCATCCTCGGAACCATGGACATCAGCTACGCACCGCAGATGTGGTTGCGGAGCCGCTACTACGGTGCTGACGAGTTCTTCGAGGTCCAAGGGGACGAGGGGTTCTTGTGGGTCACAAGGTGCACCGGAGAGATGTTGGACCTGCCCGCGGTCGTGCTCTACGACGGCAGGCACGGCAAGGAGACCACCACCACGTTCCCGACCGTGGAGGCCGACTGGGGCGAGGGATTCAAGCGGGCATCCCGTCATTTCGTCGACGCGCTCGTCGACGGCGTCCCCGCCGAGATGAGTGCGGCCGAGGCCACCAAGGCTCTGCAGCTGTGCTTCGCGGTCTACGAGGCAGGCAATACGCACCAGCCGGTCGATCCACGGACCATCTCCGGAGCGGTCACGCCCGAAGGTTGGCCCCGGTGAGCGGTCGGCCCAGTACCGGCGATGGCCGGCGGAAAGGAGCACGGGCGTGAGGGTCACCCGTACCTTGCACCACAGCGTGAACGTCGAAGGGGAGCTCGCCCCCAGTGTCGAGTTCTACCGGCGGCACTTCCACATGCCCGACGAGGACCGGCCCCACATCCCGGGGATCGAGGGGCACTGGTTCGCCACCGGCAACGCCCAGCTCCACCTGGTCGACGCTCCGGCCGGACCGGGGCCCATCCGTCCGGCGGGCCCTCACGTCTGCTTCGCCGTCGCCGACTTGGACGAGGCCATCGCCGAGCTGCAGGAGGCCGGAATCCCCTACGTCGAAGGCGCCCAGGGGACGACCGTGCAGATCTGGTTCGCCGACCCCGCCGGCAACACCATCGAAATCCAACAGGAGACGGCAGAGACCCGGTGATCCGGTGGCCCGGCGGCACTCCTACCCGTTGCCGGTCACCGCTCGACCGTCGCGCCAGTCGTCGCGGGGCGGCAGCGGATGACGGAAGAGCCGTGACGCATTGCCTGCCGCCATCATCCGAAGCTCCCGCTCGTCGAGACGGCCCAGTGTCGCCTCCATCACCGCCTGGGTGTCGGGCCAGGTCGAGTCGGCGTGGGGATAGTCGCTCTCGACCATGATGTGGTCGACGCCGATGACGTGCCGCAGGTCGACCAGCGAGGGATCGTCGATGCTGCAGAACCAGAAGCTTCGCTTCAGGACCTCGCTCGGACGGAGGTCGGACGGCCACGAGATGGATTCGGAACCGGAGGCGGAGTGGTCCAGCACGTAGTCCACCCGGTCGGCCAGCATCGGCACCCATCCGATGCCACCCTCGGAGAGGGCCACTGCCAACCCCGGAAAGCGGAGGGGGACCCCCGACCACAACCATTCGGCCGCGGCGATGAGCGCGTTGACCGGGAAGAGGGTCGGGAGCAGCTCGAAGGGGGGCGAGGGGGATGGCAGCGGCGCCCAGGCGGACGAGCCCGTGTGCAGGCACACCACCGTCCCGGTCTCCTGGCAGGCGGCGAAGAACGGATC
>JBEKIU010000278.1:0-3260 GCA_050011635.1 Acidimicrobiales bacterium | reverse complement strand
CTCCGGATCGACCTGCGTGGGAGCCACCGTGATACCCGTATCGGTCATGGCACCAGGATCGCGCATCCGGCGCCCAACCACCACGCCCGGCGGCAACCACCACGCCCGGCGGCGCCCGCCGGCTCCGTCCCCCGGACCGACCCCCTACGCTTGATGCCCATGTGCCCACGCACGCTGGTCCTCGCATCGGGCTCGCCGGCACGGCTCCGACTCCTCAGAGATGCCGGTTTCGACCCCGAGGTCGCGGTCAGCGGGGTAGACGAGGAGGAGGTCCGGGTCGAGGACACGGCCACGTTGGTGACCATCCTCGCCGAGCAGAAGGCCGAGGCGGTGGCCGGCCGGGCCGGCGATTCCGTCGTGGTGGGGTGCGACTCGATGCTGGAGTTCGAGGGGCGGCACCTGGGCAAGCCGGCCTCTCCGTCCCAGGCCGCGGAGTGGCTGCGGGCCATGCGGGGTCGAAGCGGGACGCTGTTCACCGGGCACTGCGTGATCGACGGCTCCACCGGTCGGCGTGCAACCGGAGTGGCCGGCACCACGGTCCGGTTCGGGGTGACCACCGAGGCAGAGCTCGATGCCTACCTGTCGACCGGGGAGGCCATGTCGGTGGCCGGGGCCTTCACCCTCGACGGCCGCTCGGCGCCGTTCATCGACGGGGTCGACGGGGACCCGGGCAACGTCATCGGCCTCTCCCTCCCGCTGTTCCGTTCGCTCCTCGCCCAGCTCGGCATTGCCATCACCGATCTGTGGGCCCGGGTCGAGCGGTGAGCGGGGCCCGGCTCCCGGCGCTCAAGCTGGGACCCATCGCGGTGGATCCGCCGGTGGTGCTGGCCCCGATGGCCGGGGTGACCAACGTCGCCTTCCGGCGACTGTGCCGGACCTACGGCGCCGGCCTCTACGTAAGCGAGATGATCACCGCCCGGGCCCTGGTCGAGGGGAATGCCAAGACGCTGGCCATGGCCGCCTTCGGCGAGGACGAGCCCGTCCGTAGCATCCAGCTGTGCGGGGTCGACCCCCAGGTGATGGGGACCGCGGTGCGACGCCTGGTCGGTGAGATCGGTGTCGACCACATCGATCTCAACTTCGGCTGCCCGGCCGGCAAGGTGACACGCCAGGGCGGCGGGGCCGCCCTCCCCGTCCACCGGGCGCTCTTCCGTGCCATCGTCGCTGCCGCGGTGGAGGCCGCGGTTTCGGTTCCTGTCACCGTCAAGCTGCGCATCGGGGTCGACGGTGACCATGTCACCTACCTCGAAGCCGGGCGCATCGCGGAGGACGAAGGGGCGGCGGCCATCACCCTGCACGCCCGCACCGCTGAACAGCTGTACTCGGGCAGCGCCGACTGGGGAGCCATCGCCGAGCTCAAGACACGCATCGCCTCCATACCGGTCCTCGGCAACGGCGACCTGTGGGAGGCGTCGGACGCGCTGGCCATGGTGGCCGCCACCGGGTGCGACGGTGTGGTGGTGGGTCGCGGCTGTCTCGGCCGGCCCTGGCTGTTCCGCGACCTGGCCGACGCCTTCGCGGGGCGATCCCCCGAAGGTCCGCCCGACCTGGGCCAGATCGTCCACATGATGCAGACCCACGCCCGGCTCCTGTGCCGCTCCTTCGGCGAGGACCTGGGGATCCGCCAGTTCCGCAAGCACGCGGGCTGGTACCTGACCGGATTCGCGGTCGGACCGGCGGTCCGACGGTCGCTGGGCCTGGCGTCGAGGCTGGCCGAGGTGGCCGACCTCCTCGCCGGCCTCGATCCGGCGCTGCCCTTCCCACCGGAGGCGAGGCGCATGGCCCGCGGCCATACCAACGGGCCGAAGCCGGTGCGTCTTCCCGCCGGGTGGTTGGAGGCCGTCGACGACATGACACCCCCCGAAGGTGGTGACGTCCTGGCCTCGGGTGGCTGAGCGTCACCGGCCGGTGCCCAGGGTCGACGCCGAGTGCCGCGGGTCGGGAATGCCACCGGGGTGTGGGAGACTTGGCAAGGTTGATCACGCCTGGCTCCCCGGCATCGACCCGGGGATGCGCCCCGGTCGTCCCGTGATCATCCCCCCTCCTGATGATCGTCGGCTCCTCTCTCACTATCGAAATCGGTGACCGGACCCTGCTCCGCGACGCGTCGTTCGTGGTCGGTGCGGGTGAGAAGGTCGCGTTGGTCGGCCGCAACGGCAGCGGGAAATCGACCTTCATCTCGGTCATCATCGACGAGCCCGGGCGGAACGTGCGGTCCACCGGAAACTCCCGTATCCGGGGCACCTTCGGCTACCTGCCCCAGGTGCCGGTGGCCCACGGGCTCGGCCTCGAGCCCAACGGCTTCTCCCACGTCCTGTCCGGCCGGGGCCTCGATGTCCTCGACGACGCCCTCGACAAGGCCCGCACCCAGATGGGCAAGGACCCGACGACCGAGAACATCGAGCTCTTCTCCGACCTCGAGGAGCAGTTCCGGGAGAACGGCGGCTACGAGGCCGAGTCCACGATGGCCCGTCTGGCCGATGGCCTCGGCCTCCGCCAGGAGCTCCTGCTCGACGACATCGAGAGCCTCTCGGGCGGTCAGCGCCGGCGGGTCGACCTGATCAGGATCCTGTTCCAGGGACCCGACACCATGATCCTCGACGAGCCCACCAACCATCTCGACCTTCCGGCCAAGCGGTGGCTGATGGAAGAGCTCGAGGGGTTCCCGGGGGCCATCCTGGTCGTCTCCCACGATCTCAAGCTGCTGGACCGGTCGATCAACAAGGTGCTCCATCTCTCCGACGGGCGCCTGCACGAATTCAAAGGGACCTACTCGTCGTACGTGCTCCAGCTCGAGGCCGACCAGAGCCAGCGCGAACGGTCGGCCCTCCTCGAGGGCAGGGAGATCAAGCGGCTGTCCACGTTGGCCGACTCCATGCGGGGCAGCACCAACCGTCGGGCCAGGATCGCCAAGTCCCTCGACAAGCGCGTCGAGCGACTCGAATCAGCCAAGACCGAGGTGCACAAGCGGGAGAAGAAGAGCTCCTTCCGGCTGCCCACCCCGAAGCGTTCCGGCGAGGTACCGATCCGGGCCGTCGACCTCACGGTGCGTTACGGCCGGGCCACGGTGCTCGAGAAGGTCGACTTCCACTGCCGGCGGGGCGATCGTCTGGTCGTCATCGGCCGCAACGGGGCCGGCAAGTCCAGCCTGCTGCGCTGCCTGGCCGGCGTGCAGACCCCGACGGCGGGCGAGGTCGAGCTCGGGGCCAACGTCACCCTCGGCTACTTCGCCCAGGAACACGAGCAGGTGGACCTCGGCG
>JBEKIU010000277.1:0-3269 GCA_050011635.1 Acidimicrobiales bacterium | reverse complement strand
CGGCCACGTTCTCCGAGATCGACCACATCCAGCCCTGGGCCGCAGGTGGACCCACCACCCAGGAGAACGGGCGGCTGCTGTGCCGGTTCCACAACCGCCTCCGCAACCAGCGGCCCCCGCCGACGGCTGCCGCCTGAGATTGGGTCGGTTCCATCTCAAGGGCCCGGGGCCGGCTGGCTAGGATGGCCCGGCCATGACCAGCCTCGCCGACGTCTTCAAGGCCTACGACATCCGGGGGGTCGTCCCAGACCAGCTCAACGCCGAAAAATTTCGCGCCATCGGAGTCGCCGTGGCCCGATTCACCGGCGCGCCCACGCTCCTCGTGGCTCGGGACATGCGTGAGTCGGGGGTCGAACTGTCGAGGGCGTTCTCCGACGGCGCCCGCTCTGAAGGGGTGACGGTCCTCGACCTCGGCCTCGCCTCGACCGACATGCTCTATTTCGCCGCCGGCAGCCTCGACGCCCCGGGAGCGATGTTCACCGCCTCGCACAACCCGGCCCGGTACAACGGCTTGAAACTGTGCCTCTCCGGGGCCCGCCCGGTCGGACGCGACACTGGGCTGGGGGAGATCCAGGCCACGGCGGAGTCGTTGTTGAAGGAGTGGGACGGCGGGCGCCCGGCCCCCATCGATCCCGCCACCCTGGCGCCGCTCGAGGAGCGCTCGGTGCTGGAGGCCTACGCCTCCCACGTGCGATCCTTCGTCGACGTCGGTGCCCTCCGGCCCCTCCGGGTGGTGGCGGACACCGCCAACGGCATGGGCGGCCTGGTCGCCCCCAAGGTCTTCGAGGGCCTCCCCTTCGAGGTGTCGATCCTCTTCCCCGAGCTCGACGGGAATTTCCCGAACCATCCGGCCGATCCGATCCAACCGGAGAATCTGGTGGCCCTGAAGCAGTCCGTCCTCGACGTCGGGGCGGACGTCGGTCTGGCCTTCGACGGCGACGCCGACCGGGTGTTCCTGGTGGACGAGAAGTCCGAGACGGTGTCCGGCTCACTGACGACCGCCCTGGTCGCCTCCTCGATGCTCGACAAGTATCCGGGGTCCACTGTCCTCTACAACTGCATCTGCTCCCGTGTGGTCCCCGAGGTCATCGCCGAGAAGGGTGGGGTGGGCATCCGCACCAAAGTGGGCCACAGCTACATCAAACAGGTCATGGCCGAGACGGGAGCAATCTTCGGTGGCGAGCACTCGGGCCACTACTACTTCAGGGACAACTACCGCGCCGATTCGGGCATCATCGCCGCCATGGTCGTGCTCGAATTGCTGAGCGTCACCGGCAGGCCGCTCTCGGAGCTGCTCCAGCCCTTTCGGCGCTACTCCGATTCCGGAGAGATCAACACGGTGGTCGATGATCCGGCCGGTGCCGTCGAGCTCATGGCGGCGGAGGTCGAAGCGGCCGGCGGAGCACGCGGGACCGCCGACCGGTTGGACGGTCTGACCGTGGACCGGGGCGACTGGTGGTACAACCTGCGACCGTCCAACACCGAGCCGCTGCTGCGGCTCAACGTCGAAGCTCCTGACGAGGCGGCCTGCGCCGCCCACGTGGCCGAGGTGCAGGCTGACATCGATCGGCTCCTGGCCTGAAGGTGAGAGCTTGCCGGCGGCGACGTAGCGAGGGGCCGTCATTCGATGATGTTCGACTAGAGAGGAATGCACCATGACACTCGACCGGCTCCTGATAGAGGTGCTTGCGTGCCCGGAGGACAAGGGCCCGTTGCTCTACTTCGCCGACGAGGACCGGCTCTACAACCCCCGCCTCCATCGCAGCTACGAAGTGCGTGACGGGATCCCGGTCATGCTGATCGACGAGGCCACCGCCGTAGACGACGAGGAACATGCCCGGCTCACGGCCAAGGCCGAGGCCGGTGGAGCCCAGACCACCGGCGAGGCAGCCGCGTCGTGAGCGCCGACCGAGGCGGGTCGTCCGCTACAACCTCGTCTCCCCTGACCCTCGACTCGCTCGACATGTGGAGTGCCGCCGCTGCCCTTCCCGAGCAGGTCGAGGCGGCCGTCTTCGCGGCACGGGGGGTCAAGGACCTCCCCAGCCACGACCGGGTCGAGAACGTCGTCGTCCTGGGCATGGGCGGGAGCGGTTTCGCCGGCAACGTGCTGGCCGCGGCGGCGGCGCCGTTCATGCCCGTCCCGGTCACCGTGGTCAAGGGCTACCAGCCGCCCGACTACGTCGGCACCGGCTCGCTGGTGTTCGCGGTCTCGTTCTCGGGCGACACGGAAGAGACCTTGGAAGCCGCCGCCGGGGCCTACGAGGCGGGGGCCTCGCTGATCGTGGTGGCCGGTGGCGGCGCACTGGTCAACCTGGCCGGCGAGTGGAACGTCCCGGTGGTGCCGCTCCCGGGGGGGATCCCCCAGCCCCGGGCGGCGTTGGGAGCACTGGCCATCCCGCCGCTGGTGCTGTTGGAGGAGATCGGACTCTTCCCCGGCGCCCTGCAGTGGGTGGACCAGGCGGTCGAGCAGCTCCGGATCCGCCGGGACGAGCTGACCCGGCCCGGAAGCCGAGCCGAGGAACTGGCCCGCCGGATCGGGCGCACCATCCCCCTCATCCACAGCTCCCAGGACCTGGGTGCGGCGGCGGCGCTGCGTTGGAAGTCCCAGATCAACGAGAACGCCAAGAGCCCCGCGTTCTTCAACGTCTATCCCGAGCTGTGCCACAACGAGCTGGCCGGCTGGGGCCAGAACGGCGACGCCACCCGGCAGCTGATCACCTTGGTCAACCTTCGTCACGACGCCGAGCATCCGCAGGTGAGCCGCCGGTTCGACCTGGTGGCCGATGTCCTCCGCGAGGTGGTGGCCGATGTCGTCGAGGTTCGTGCCGCCGGAGAGGGCGATCTGGCCCAGCTCCTCGATCTGGCCATGATCGGAGACTTCGTCTCGCTCCATCTGGCCGGGCAGGAGGGCATCGACCCCGGCCCCATCCCGGTCCTCGACGAGCTCAAGCAGCGACTCACACCGGGCGGCCCGTGAACGCACGGGGCCGTGGATGTGCGCGGCGCCGATCCCGACTCCGCCCTTGTGAGCTGGTCGTTCTCCCCTGATCCGCCCGCTCGGCGACCCAGGGTGGCCGTGTTGCCGTTGAGTGACGGCCCGATCACAACCGTGTGAACTCGGGCGCCCGGGCCCTGGTAATCGCGTCATCGAGGCGTACACTTCACAAGTGAGCTGCGTGCGGGTCTGTGGTTGCAAGTCGAAGCCAGTCGCAGGCGAAACGACCCACGTAAGGCAACTCGTGGTTGCTGAGCATGGTGCGGCTTAGGAG
>JBEKIU010000276.1:0-3341 GCA_050011635.1 Acidimicrobiales bacterium | reverse complement strand
CTCTTCGCCCCGGCCCGCGGTACCGACGACGCCACCGGCGCCCCGGCCACCATCGTCACCATGAGCTCGGGGGGCATGTACTCGCAGCGTCTCGATCTCGGTGCCCTCGAGGCCGGACCCTCCGGGTACGACGGCGTCGTCGCCTACGCCAGGGCGAAGCGGG
Source organism: Acidimicrobiales bacterium (assembly GCA_050011635.1). Taxonomy (GTDB): domain Bacteria; phylum Actinomycetota; class Acidimicrobiia; order Acidimicrobiales; family RAAP-2; genus Bog-756. The sequence continues at coordinate 3,178 of JBEKIU010000276.1, read as the reverse complement.
CCCAGCTGGTGTTGGCCGAGGCGTGGGCCGCCCGGTTCGCCCCGGCGCCGGTGGCCAGCTACGCCGTGCACCCGGGTTGGGTGGACACTCCCGGCCTGGCCGAGGGCCTCCCCAGGTTCCGCACCCTCATGCGCCCGTTGCTGCGCACGCCCGAGGAAGGGGCCGACACCGCGGTGTGGCTGGCCGCCGGCGGCCCCACGGTGGCGGCGCGGACGGCAGGGACCACGCCGGTCGCCTCGGGCTTCTTCCACGACCGGCATCCCCGTTCCGACCACCGCTTCCCGGTCACCCACCCGAGCGGTCCCGGTGATCCGGAGCGCCTCCTCGCCTGGTGTGCGGCGCGCACCGCCACCGAGACGCCCGTGCCCGGGGCCCGGTCATGACCGATCCCGTGGCCATCGGTGCGGAGAGCACGGGACAAGGCGTCGCTCCGGTCGCTCCGGTGTCCCGGATCGCCATCGCCGGCGCGGGCGGTTACGTGGGCCGACTGCTGGCCAGCCGGCTGGCCGGGTCCGGCCACCTGGTGTCCGCCCTGGGCCGGCATCCGGACACCCTGCCCACCGGTGAGCGGATCTCGCCGGTGGCCGTCGACGTGGCCGACCCCGGGAGCACCGCCCAGGCGCTGGCCGGTGCCGACGCCGCCTACTACCTCGTCCACGCCATGGCCGGCGGCACCGGCTTCGAATCCCGCGACCGCGAGCTGGCCGATGCCTTCGGCCGGGCGGCGAAGGCGGCCGGGGTCGGGCGCATCATCTACCTGGGCGCCCTGGGCCGGGGCGATCTCTCGGCCCACCTGGTCAGCCGCCAGGAGGTCGGCGCAGTACTGGCCGCCTCCGGTGTGCCGGTGGTGGAGTTGCGCGCCGCGGTCATCCTCGGGGCCGGCAGCATCTCGTATGAGATGTTGCGCTCGCTCACCGAGCGCCTGCCGGTCATGGTCTGCCCGCGCTGGATCACCACCCGGCTCCAGCCACTGGCCGAGAGCGACCTGCTCGACTACCTGGCCGGCTCGCTGGTGGCCCCACCGGGCATCTATGAGATCGGCACCCCTGACGTGACCGATTACGGGGCCATGATGCGCAGCTACGCCGAGGCCAGGGGGCTACGGCCCCGGCGCATCTTCACCGTGCCCTTCGTCACGCCCTCGCTGTCGGCCCGCTGGGTCGATCTGGTCAGCCCGGTCGATCGGCGCATCAGCCACGCCCTCATAGAGAGCCTGGTCAACGAGGTGCTCGTCCACGATCCGGAGCGCACATCGGCCGCCTTCGGCATCACCCCGCTGCCGGTCGGAGAAGCCGTTCGCCGCGCCATCAGCGACGAGGGTGACCGGGTCTCGGCTGGGCTGCTCGACCGCTCGCGGTCACTCGGCACCGGTGTCTACGCCATCCGATGTGCGGCGCCGCTGGAGCCCGATGCCATCCAGGCGGCGCGAGACGACCTGGCCCGGGTGGGCGGGGACCTCTCCTGGTACGGAGTGGCGTGGGCCTGGGCGCTGCGCGTGACGCTCGGCCGGCTCTTCGGCGAGAAGCTCCGGACCCAGCGACCCGACCGGCTGGCACCGGGAGCGCTGGTCGACTGGTGGCAGGTGGTGCGGGCTGATCCCGACCACCTGGTGCTGGCCTCGGTCGGGTGGTTCTGTGGAGACGGCTGGCTCGCATTGCGCATCGCCGATGCACCCCCACGCGTGGAACAGGCCGCCGCCTTCCGGCCCAAGGGTCTCCTCGGCCTCGCCTACTGGTGGGCCCTCTGGCCCGTGCACCAGGTGGTGTTCCGGGTCATGGTCCGGGGCCGGGTTCGCCGGACCCGACCCCGGACCCGACCTCGGACCCGCGGCACGGCCGTCACCATCCGGGACGCCGGCCCCGTCGGATCGAACCCGGCCGCCTGATCGATGGCGGTCGCCGTCCTCTGGTTCCGGCGGGATCTGCGCCTCGATGACCTGCCCGCTCTCCGGGCCGCAGCTGCGGCCGGGCCCGACGGCGTCGTCGCCCTGTTCGTGGCCGACCCGGCCCTTCTCGGGCCGGCCGGGCCGAACCGGCGACGCTTCCTGGCGGCCGCTCTGGCCGCCCTCGACGCCGAACTCGGGGGTGCCCTGGTGGTACGTCGGGGCAACCCGGTCCGCGTCGTCCCGGCCGTGGCCGCCGAGGTCGGGGCGCCCGTGGTGGCAGCAACGACCGACTTCGGTCCCCACGGCACCGCGCGCGATACCGCAGTGGGGCTGGCACTGTCGGCCGACGGGCGCCGTCTGATGACGGTCGACTCCAACTACGCGGTCGCACCGGGGCGGGTCCGCACCGGGGCGGGCGCGCCGTTCAAGGTGTTCACCGCGTACAGGAAGGCCTGGGAGGCGGTCGGGTGGCCGGGCCCATCCTCCACACCTGACGTGCGGTTTCGGCGCCTCGGGAGCGACACGAGCGACCTCGCCCTCGAGCCGGGCCCGGCCACTCCCGGGTCCCAGGGTCTCCCCGACTGGTGGGAGGCCCTCCCGCTCGGTCCCGCTGCCGGGCTCCCCGACGCCGGGCCCGCGGCGGCGTGGGACCGGCTCGAGCGCTTCGTGGCCGGGCCCTTGGCCGACTACGACCGTGACCGGGACCTCCCCGCCGTGCCGGGCACCTCGGGTCTTTCGCCCTACCTGCGCTTCGGCTGCATCCACCCGCGCCGCGTGTTGATACTCCTCGACCACGGTGCCGGGGCCGAGCGCATGCGGGCGGAGCTGGCCTGGCGTGAATTCTACGCCGACGTGCTCTGGCACCGCCCCGACTCGGCACGGGCTCCACTGTTGGGATTCGGGGCCCGGCTCCGCTGGGACTCGGACGAGCGGGCGCGGGAGCGGTTCGCGGCCTGGGCCACGGGGACGACCGGCTACCCCCTGGTCGATGCGGGCATGCGCCAGCTGCTCGCCGAGGGCTGGATGCACAACCGGGTGCGCATGGTCACGGCCAGCTTCCTGGTGAAGGACCTCCACATCGACTGGCGCCTCGGTGCCCGGTGGTTCATGTGGCACCTCGTCGACGGCGACCTGGCTTCGAACCAACACGGCTGGCAATGGGTGGCAGGAACGGGAACCGACGCAGCCCCGTTCCACCGGGTGCTCAACCCATCCCGCCAACAGGAGCGCTTCGACCCGACCGGCGCGTACGTCGATCGCTATCTGCACACGTCGTACCCACCCGATCAGGTG
>JBEKIU010000275.1:0-3360 GCA_050011635.1 Acidimicrobiales bacterium | reverse complement strand
AAAAGGAAGAGCAAACAAAAGACAAAGGCTGTGCTCATTAGAACAAATGCAGCTGCTACCCGCCGGACTAAACAAGTCCCAGCGATGCCGCGGGCTGGCACACCTACACCCTGGTGTGGGCACCGGGCTCCCTGACGTGGAAGATCGACGGCAAGAAGACGTACTCGACCACCAAAGACGTCCCGTCGACTGCGATGTTCCTCATTATCAACACGGCAGTCGGTGGCACCGGAGTGACTGTCGAGAAGGCAACCCTTCCGCAGACCACGGAGATCTCTTCCGTCGTGGTGACCGGGACCAGAGCCGTCACGGGTTGACGATTCGCAGGCTCGGGCCGCAGCGACCTGCGCCCCGACGAGAAGTTCCCTACAAATTGCTTGACATCCACTGGTGACGTACCAAATGATGTGCGTCAGTCGGTCTACGTCGCCCATGGCGGGCGGGGCGCGGGAAGAGCTCGGGCACCCTGAAACGTCGGCCCTCGGCGGTGCGTCGACAACAATGGTCCAGGACGGGAGGCCCAACCGATGGTGCAGATGCGGATACGCAGGGATGAGCGAGTCGCTCTTCTCAAGGGAGTGGACCTCCTTTCCGGGTGCAGCAGTGCCGAACTCAGCCGGATTGCATCCCTCACCACGGAGTGGGACGCAGTCGCCGGACAGGTCCTGGCCAAGCAAGGTGATGTTGGAAAGGAGTTCTTCATCATCGTGTCGGGCAAGGCGGAGGCGTCGAGAAATGGCGTGAGCCTGGCCACGCTTTCGCCCACTTCCTTCTTCGGCGAGCTCGCCCTCCTGGACGGGGGAGAGCGAACAGCCACCGTCGTCGCCCAGACAGACCTGCGGCTTCTCGTCCTGTCCCGAGGTGAGTTCAAGGAGCTCTGCCGCTCGTATCCGGCAGTGATGAACAAGATGCTGGTCGAGCTCGGGGCCCGTCTCCGGAAGGCCGACGAGATGTTGGGTGGGAGTCGGGTACGCGGGCCGAACCAACTCCTCACCGTGTAGCAGCTGGAGCCGGGGAAGAAGGTAGTTGGGCAGCTGAGCACGAGGAGGCGGATGTGAACCACGCGGCTCGTGACGACACGTGCAGCGACCGGACCCATTCGTGGCTGTCCTCGCAACTGTCGGATCGGCAACCAACTTAAGTAGCTGACACCGCAGGCCGATCTAGTCCGCATGAGCGGACTGAAGGTCGTGGAGTGGAGGCGCGACGGCCATCACCGGCTCTCTGTCAAGACGGAGGCTGGAGAGGAGGTCGGTTGGGTCGACCTCGAGAGTTCAGCGTTCAGACTCGACAGGGAGGATCTGCGATCCGAGTTCGAGGCGGCGCTGAGGGACCACGGTGTGGACCGGCTGTCCGACGGCAGACAGATTCTCTTTTCTGCGGATCGTCGGGTCAGTCGACCGGTGGTGACCGCAGATCCCATCGGCCTGCATCAATGGGACCAGCAAACCGCCGACTTGGCCACGAGCGTGGACCGATCGGAGAGACCGTGGACCGATCTCGCGCTCAACAAGCCGGGACAAGGAATCAGGACCCTGGCCAAATCCCACAGGAGCGCGGCACCTGTCCGCACGACCTTCGCCCGGCTGTTCAACGTGCACACCGATGAGCGTGCCTACCGGCTCGGCGCTGATGGCGAAGAGGCGATCGGAGATCAGCTCGCTCGCCTTCCGGCCGCCTGGCGTGCGCTCCACTCGGTGCCCGTCGGTTGTCACGGCGCGGACATCGACCACGTCGTGATCGGACCGGGTGGCGTCTTCGCCATCGACACGAAGCACCACCCGAACAGCTCGGTGTGGGTGGCCGGCGATATTTTTCTCGTCGATGGCGTGCGGCAGCCCTACGTCCGCAACACTCGCGTCGAGGCCAGGCGAACCGAGCGACTGCTGTCCGGAATAGCCGGCTTCTCGGTTCCAACGACTGGTGTCGTCGCGGTTGTCGGCGCAACCAGAGGTTTCAAGGTGAAGGAGCAACCCCACTGTGGGTCCGTCCATGTGGTCACACGGAGAGGCCTGACTCCCTGGTTGACGGAACGTCCCACCCGGCTCGACGCCTGGGAGATCGACTGCGTCTACGCCTACGCTCGCAGATCCACGACCTGGGCGTAGTCCGACCCGCCCGGGGCCTCCGCCCGGGCGCCGGGATCTCAGACGGGACTCACGAGCCGGTCCTCGCCACCGACCACGACTGCTTGTTCGACGTGCAGCTGTAGGTGGTCCCGTCGGTGTAGGTCGCCGTCTCGAGGACCGAGCCGGCCGCCCGTTCGGCGCCGCCGGCGTTCACCCCGTGGAAGTGCCCCTGGAAGGTGATGGTGTAGGTGACCGAGTTGCTGTTCACGATCCCGGTCTGCGTCGAGGTCGAAGAGAACGACCCGTCCGAAGCCAGGCCCACCGTGTCGAGCACGATGGAGGTGTTGATCGATCCGGTGCCCGGAGTGCACGAGAGGTAGACCGCCGGGATGGAGACGTCCTGGAGCTGGGTCTGGCCCGCGGCGACGGTCAGTGTGATCCCATAGCCGCTCCCCGAGTAGTTCCCCGAATAGGTGCCTGCCGGTGGGAGGCCGGTGGGCTGGGTGGGCTGTGTGGCCCACGCCACCGACCACGACTGCTTGTTCGAGGTGCAGTTGTTGGTGGTCCCGTTGGTGTACGTCGCCGTCTCGAGGACCGAGCCGGCGGCCCGCTCGGCGCCGCTGGCGTTCACCCCGTGGAAGTGCCCCTCAAAGGTGATGGTGAACGTCGTGGGGTAGTTGCCCGACCCGACGACCCCGGTCTGGGTCGAGGTCGAAGAGAACGCCCCGCTGGCCGCCAGGGCCACCGCGTCGAGCACGATCGGGGCGCTCGGGGTGAAGGTCGTTCCCGCGCAGTAGAGGGTGACCACCGGGATGGAGATGTCCTGGAGCTGGGTCCGGGTTCCCGACACGTAGAGGCTGATCCCGTAGCCGCTCCCGGAGTAGTTCCCCGAATAGCTGCCTGCCGGTGGGAGGGCGGTGGACTGGGCCGGCTGCGCGTCCCGGGTGACCGACCACGACTGCTTGTTCGAGGTGCAGCTTTCGGAGGTCCCGTTGGTGTACGTCGCCGTCTCGAGGACCGAGCCGGCCGCCCGCTCGGCGCCGTCCGCGTTCACCCCGTGGAAGTGCCCCTCAAAGGTGATGGTGAACGTCGTGGGGTAGCTGTCAGACCCGACGACCCCGGTCTGGGTCTGGGTCGAGGACAACGCCCCGTTGGCCGCCAGGGCCACCGCGTCGAGCACGATGGGGGCGCTCGGGGTGAAGGTCGTTCCCGCGCAGTAGAGGGTGACCACCGGGATGGAGATGTCCTGGAGCTGGGTCCGGGTTCCCGACACGTAGAGGCTGATCCCGTA
>JBEKIU010000274.1:0-3381 GCA_050011635.1 Acidimicrobiales bacterium | reverse complement strand
GTCAGGCTTCGACTTCGATCATCGAAGCACGAATGGATGCTCCCCGTCCAGGGCGCTGGGCCGCGAGAAATGACGATCTGAACATCCATCGATCATTGTGGCGGAGGCAGCTGGCGCTGAGCTTTCCGCCCGAGAGGTTTGTCCGTTGTCAGGCCGTCGATCAGTTCTTGATAGATGTGGGTTCTCTCGAAGTCGGCTTGTTCGACTGCATTGTCTTTCTGACGACGGAGGATCGGAATGAACTCCGGTCCGGTTTCGAAGAACCCGCAACCCTCGCAGATGGTCTGGTAGGCACAGTCGAGCTGAGCAGGTCGGGTGCAATGCCCGTTGGCCAACAGACGAGGATGACTCCGGGCCAACAGACGAGCTTCATCGTCGACAACGGGAGCATTGCTGGCCACCTCGACCGCCTGGGTGGCTCGGAAGTACTGCTCGGCGACGGAGTCATTCGAGATGCGGGCGTAGATGAGGGTCATGCGCGGTGAGCGATGTCCCAACATCTCGGCGATGGCCTCCAGGCTCATGCCCCGGTTGATCAACTGGGTGGCGAGCGTATGGCGCAACTGATGGGGATGGACGTGTCCGGTGCCCGCCCGGCGTGCCACCGCAGCGACGTAGCGGTGGACGGTCCGCCGGTCGAAAGGCTGCCCGTCGTTGCGGACCACCAACAGTCCCGAGGGACTCGGACCACGTCGGGCCCGGTAGTCGTCGATCAGGTCGATGAGCACCGGGTGGAGGGGGACGTTCCGGTCGTTGTGGAGCTTCCCGACCGGGATCCGTAACCAGTGGGCACCACTCAGGCGGAACACAGCATCGTCACGTAGAGCACCGAGCTCGCCGGCCCGCATGCCGGTGCGGGCCAACAGCTCGACCATGAGTCTCCGGCGCCGGTCGGGGTCCTCGGCCAGGGCAGCCATGAATTTGGCCGCGGTGGGGTCATCCAGAAACCGGGGCAGCGGCTCGTCGCGTTTGGGGAAGTCCCCGGCGAAGATAGGGACCCTCCGGGGCGCATCGTCGTAGTCCCATTCGATGATCCGCTCGAAGAAGGTACGCACCAACCCCAACTTCTGGCAGATGGTGGCGACCGAGGCCTGTTGCCCGGGTGACTTGCCGGGCCGGGCGGCCAGAGCGAGCTTGAACGACTCGATGTGGTGGCGCGAGACATCGGCCACACAGACGCAGTCGGGGTCGCTCTCGAGGAGGTGGGCGGCGAACACCCGCAGGGCGAGGTCCGTCGCCTCGACGGTGCCGGGACGGGACGAAATAGCCAGCTGGGCCAGGTAGTTCTTCATCGTCGAGGCGAGCTGTTCGGCCCGGGCGGCGATCTCTTCCCACCTCCAGGTGAGAGCGGTGCCTCGTGGCGATGCCCACTCGGAAGACGGGACGGTGCGAGTCGGCAGTTTGGAAATCGACGCGCCGCTCATGACAGGGCCTCCAGCGCCAGGCTGGCTTCGACGGCGTCAGCAGCGGAGCGGTACTCGGCAGCCAACCAGTCCGATCCGAGGTGCAGATAGACCTGGGTCGAGGCGATCGATCGGTGTCCGGCTTGGGCCTGGAGGGCCTCGAGGGACATGCCGGCTTCCCGCAGTCTGGTCAAGCAGGTGTGGCGCAGCTCGTGGCAGGTGCCGTGGGCCAACCCGGCCCGCTTCCTGGCGGCGGCCACGATCTCGTCGAGGCCTTCGGTGGAGAGTGGCAGGCCCCGGTTGGGTCCTTTCAGGACGACGAAGAGGCGATCCCCCGGAGCGTCGATGGGTCGCTCGCACTCCAAGTAGTCGGCCACGGTGGCAAAGAACGTGGGAGACATCGGCACCAGCCGCTGGTGGCCACCCTTGCCCTCGGCAATGAAGACCCGACACTCACCGAGGCGCAAGTCCTCCAGCCGGAGCCCGAGCGCCTCGCACCGACGGAGGCCACCCAGCAGCATCGCCTCGACGATGGCCCGATCACGCCGAGTGCGCAGTGCGGCAAGGAGGGCAGCAGCTTCTTCGGGGTCGAGGATCCGGGGCAGACGTCGCACTCCCCGCACCAAGGGGGCAGCTCGAAGCTCTCGCCGGCTGCGTCGAGTGGGTAGGCCCCGTGGCACCGGGTTCACGGCCACCGGCGTGTCGGCTCGAGTCAACAGATATCCGTAGAAGGCAGAGACCGCCGCCAGACGACGCATGACCGTGGCCGGTGCCAGCCCCGACCCTGCATCAGGGAAGTGGACGACGTTCTCGGCACCGGGCCGAGGCTGCTGCTGTTCGGTGACGAAAGCCATCACGTCGGCCGGCGTCACATCGACTGGGTCTTTGGCCACGATAGTGAAGAACACCTTCAGATCATGCGCATAGGCGCGCACCGTGTTCGGCCGGGCCCTCCCGGCGGCGAACTCCAAGAAGGCGTCGACCAGCTCATGACCGAGCTGATATCGATCGCTGCCACCCTCACGGGCAACGCGTTGGAACTGCGGAGACCAGACCACGGAAATCCTCCTTTTGTCCGAGCCTCCGCTCAGGGAAATTCTCCCTGAGCGGTCAGCCGAACTGGCGGATCACCCGTATAAGTCGATTACCCGTATAAGTGCCGTTGTGGGTCACGCTCTTCCACGACCCCGACCGACGGAGGTACAGCCCCGCCGTGGCGGCTCCCCTCAGGGTGCCGGGCCGGGACGGGGGCGGCTGGAGACCCACTCGACCCGGTAGGGGAAGATATGGTCAAAGCGCGAACGTCGTCCGAGCGTTAGGAGGCGACCATGGCGGTGACCGAGTCTGTGATCAATTCGAGCTCCAGGCGCTCCCCAAGTCACGGCCGGGTCAAGCAGTTCGGTAAAGGCCGACAGGTCCTCCGCTGCCAGCGCATTTCTGACAAGCACCGCAATCTCACCCATGCCTTTTGCCATCGACCCCAATCGTGCCACCCCATGCGCTGTTGAGCCACCGGTTACATGGGAAGCGCCAAGACACCGGAACGCCCCCGCTCCCGGTGTTGTGGGGCGGTGCCAGCTCGGGGCTAGCACCCATGGCGCGATGGGGTCGCGACAATCGCGATTGATCGGTTCCTCGCTGCTTGTGCTGGCACGTAATCAGTCAGGAAGCCAGCACCGCTTGAGGCGTGTCATAGCCGTCCTCACCATCGGGACCGCCCACTGTCCCGTTGCCCAACTCGCCGAAGCGGTTGTCCCCCCAGCATTCCACCCCGCCAGTTGAGAGCACCGCACAGTAGCCCACGTCGCCGGATTCGGTCGCCACGACCGAGACAGCGTCGGTGATGCCGGTGACCGGTCGGGGAGTGTCGTAACCGTTCTCCTCGTCCGGCCCACCGGTGGTCCCGTTGCCCAACTCGCCGTAGAAGTTGTCGCCCCAGCATTCCAACCCTCCGGTCGCGAGCAGGGCACAGTAGCTG
>JBEKIU010000273.1:0-3411 GCA_050011635.1 Acidimicrobiales bacterium | reverse complement strand
ACCTTCATTCGGGCCCAGAGGTCCGGGTAGCCGTCACGCATCCAGGCCAGGTGTTGGGCCTGGGACACCACGAACCGGTAGTCGGGATACCGGTCCATCAGTTCGAGAACGGTGCTGAACGTGCGTGCGCACTTGCGGATCGTCTCGCGGAGGGGCCAGAGCCATGCCGTGTCCAGGTGGGCGTGCCCGACGATGCTCACCCGATGGGTGTGAGGCGCGGCCCTCTCGTCCAGCAGTTCGGCGAGTACCGGCTGCGCCCGCCGCCAGCTGTCGGAGATATCGGGCAGCTCGAGCAAATTGCAGGCCCGTTCGAGCCCCGCGCACAGGCGGGCGAAGTGGGGCTCACCGTCGGGGAGCTCGGCCAGCAGATCGACCAGGACCCGAAAGTCGTGCCAGAACGCGTCGAACTCAGGATCCCGGACATGCAGATCGACCCGCTGGAGGGTGAACATGGGGGCACCATCGGGCTCGGGGAGCAGCAGCGGCCACGGGTTGGTGCCGAACGGCGAGGGAGGGTTGGCTGCCGCTTCCACGTAGAGATCGACCTTCTCACCGCCTGTCGCGCTCGGAGTCACCTGGTACTCGCGGTGATTGGGTGACAGACCCTGCACCGGACGCCCGTCGCGCCAGACGAGAGCTTCGGCGCCGAACCCGGTGCTCCCGGCATTCCCGATGGTGAAGCCCAGTGCTACCTCGCGCCCTCTCCACTCCGTCGGAATGACGCTCTGGACGTGAAACCAGGTGGTGTCCCACGGCGGCCCCCACGAGCCGCCCACGGCGAATGGTTCGTAGTCGGCGGCGAACGCGTCGGCGGCGGGCACCGGTTCACCGTGCACGTGATAGGCCGAGACCTCCACGGGAACCGTCGGACCGTAGCGTCGGGGACGGACGAATTCGCTCATCACCCGAACGATCCGGCCGAAGCGGATCGAGTCCTCGGGACGCACGGGGGCCGAGTATACAGAGCATGCGCCGACAGGAACGTCGTGCGGTGGGGATGAGACCTTGCCGTGGCGATCAGGCCAGGATCTTCGTCCAGCCCTCATCGACCGGTGCCATGACCACGGTCGTGAGCTTCATCGACCGGTGGAGCCACGCGCCGTCGGTCCGGACGTACTCGTCGTCCTCGTATCCGCACATCCAATAGGACCGGCCATCACGGCTCCGGCACGGGCACAGAAGGTCCCACCGGGCCGAGGCCCGGTCTCCATCGACCTGGATTCTCGGCTTCACGAACAGGTGGCGTGAAAACGACAGGGTCGGAGCGCGTAGTCGCGCCGCGATGGCGGGGCGGCCGGTGGCGGTGCCGAGCCCCGGCCCGCCGTCCCATACCCCGTCGACGGTGAACAGCCCGGCGATCTCATCGGCGATCCGCTCCAATTCAGCACCGTCGACGACCGCACCGGCCGAATACCGCCCGTCCACCAACTCCCCGTAGCGGGCCTTGAGGCCCTGTAACTGGAGCACGGAGTCGCTGGCGTCGACTCGCCTGGTCAGCGCGGCCACTTCACGGGCCAGTTCCTCGATGGTCGCCACGTCGCCTCCTTCGATCGCCGGCTGGTCACCCAGTATGGGCGACCAGCGGATCCAGGCGGGCCGTTGGTTCCGCACTGGGGTCGCCGGCCGCCTCCGGCTCAGGGTTCGGGGGTCGTCACCACCACCTCGTCGCTGTCGACCGGGACATCGGGGAAGGCGACGATCCCGAGCTGCGCGCTGAGGTCGTCGATTCGAGCCTGTAGCTCCGCCGCCGTTCCCCGATCGCCGATCCGATCTTCGAGCTTTGCCAGGGCGACCAGGGTGAGGACCAGTTCGTAGTCGGCATTCAGCTCCGATGCGCTCTCCCGGCTGGCCTCGAAGGCGGCCCGGGCATGCTCGAGGTCCCCCTGTTGGAGGAGCGCATAGCCGCGGACCCGCTGGACCAGCGCCACCCCCCGGGGCGAGCCCTGCTCCTCCATGGCGTCGACCAGGCGGGTGGCCAGTTCGAGACCCTCGCGGCTCCGGCCCTCGAGCACGAAGCACTCCGCCACCATCGAATCCACCTCGGAAGCATCGAAATGGAGTCCGATGTCGGCGAACTCGGAGCGGGCAGCAGCGAAATGGGCATGGGCCAGGTCGAACGACCCCGTGCGTGACTCCAACCGGCCGAGCAGCATGGTGGCGTAGGCGATCCCATACCGGTAGCTGGCTGCCCGCACCACTCGCAACGCGTCGACGAGCTGGTGGCGTCCCTCCTCGTACCGGCCCTGATCGGCCAGGATCTCTCCGATGTTGATGGTGCCGATCGCCGCATCGACGTCGTTCCCAGTCGCCAGCCTGGCGTCGCGCCCACGGGCGTAGAGACCTGCGGCTTCGTCCCACGCTCCCCGGAAGTACTCGAACGCTCCCAAGTTGTTGAGCACGACCGCCTCGCCGGCGAGGTCGCCGAGCTCGTCGTAGATGGCCAGTGCCTCATTCGAATTGGTGGCCAGATCTGTCCGTCCCAGCCAGACCCAGGCACTGTCCAGCGTGAACATGGCGTGCGCTTCCGCGTCACGGTCGCCGAACGTGCGCGCCTCGTTGATGGCCTGCTCGCACCAGGTCACGGCCTCGCGGCTCCGGCCCTGCGCCTGCCGGACGGCGGCGTACCAGGTCATCAGCTGGGCCCGGAGCCGGCCGGCCTCCTCGCCGTCGACCCCGTCGATCATGTGCAGACCGCGTCGGATCCATCTGACCGCCTCCGAGTAGCGTCCCACCCGCTCGGGCATCCACGCTTCCTTCAGACACAGTTCGGCCTGGGCCACCATGTCCGAGCCGAGGAGCTTGCGGGCCCGCCGGTAGGCCAATGAAGCTCCGCGGTAGTCACCGGCCCGTTCACGGACGTCGCCCAGATGTTCCCACGCCGACGCCACCTCGGCCGGGTCGATGTCCGGTAGCCGGACCACCGAGGCGAGGGCGCGTTGGTACAGGGTGGCGGCTTCCAGGTTGGCGTATTTTCCTCCTGCCCGGTCGCCGGCCACCAGCGCGTATCGCCAGGCCTCTCCGTAGCGTTGCGCGTGGAAGAAGTGGAGTGAGAGGAGCTCGGCCTCGCTGTCGTCGCCGGTCCTGGCCATCAGGGCATGTGCCGCCCGCCCGTGGAGCTCCCGCCGTCGCCGGAACGGGAGCCCTTCGTAGGCGCAGTCCCGAACGATCGCCGACCGGAACCTGATGAGGTCGGAACGCTGCGCGTTGAGGAACTCCTTGAGGGCGGGGGTGATCCATCCGGTGTCGGCCGGCCCCTCGGGTGAGGGGTCCGCCCCGTCGGTCTCCGGCTCGAGGAGGTCGATCAGCTCTTCTGCGCTGAACGTGGTCCCGAGCACGGCCGCACACCTGAGGAGCTGCCTGTCCCGGGGGGGAAGGCGATCGATCTGGGCCGTGACGGCCGAGTCGACCGAG